>NZ_JADPJF010000092.1:0-24196 GCF_023073295.1 Bradyrhizobium sp. 23
TTTGAAAGCCCGTCCGCATGGCGCTGATTCTCCGTTTGAGAACCACAGTCGCCCGGCAAACTTCATCGGAAATGAGTCAGACCCAATGTTGGGAGCCGATGGAGAACCACGCGTGAGCGATGCGATGCGCAACTACCGGAACTCGGTAGGCCGAGCGCACTGAAGGCGGCGGGACGGCTATGCGAGCTAGAGATTGTCAGCAGAATCTTGGGCGAGACTGATCTTCCAAATCCGGATCTCTCCATCCGTACGTTCAAAGCGATGCGGGTAGCCCCGCGGGATGAACAGCAAATCGCCGGCCGTGCATTCCATCTCTTTGCCGTCCAGGCGCAAACTCCCATAGCCCGAAACGATAATATAGATGGCATCAGCGGAACCGTCGTCGGGTGCTCCGCTTTCAACGCGGTCAAAAGGCACGATGCTGAGAGAAGACGCTTCGGACCTGTAGCAAACGCGCAAGGTTTCGCACGCTTCCCTCCAGCTCATACCTGACGCGATCTCCGTCAGGTTGATCGGAGTGCCCTCAGCGGGAGACGACCACGCATCCAGAAAAGTAGACATCAGATCAGCCCACGCATTCGCTTGGCGGGTTCGCTGTCAGGCTCCCGTTTTGCCCGATCGAGGTGCAGATAATTGCTTTCGAAACGTGCCGCATTGCGCAGCCCGGCAGGATCACACACCGTCCAGGTATTTCCCTCAATGCTGATCAGATTCTCCTGACGGAGGCGTCCCAGCGTTCGGTTCACATACACTGGTGTGAGGCCGGTCGCGTCGGCCAGATCCGTCTGAGTCACGGGAAATTCGAACTTTTGGTCGTCCACCACTCCGAAGGCGCGCATCCGAAGGAATATCTCGTAGGTCAGAAACGCGATCCGCGCATATGCGTCGCGACGGCCCACATCGATGATGCGCTCACGCAGGACGCCTTCGTCCTGCAAGGTGTTCCACCAGAACGCCAGCGCGATGCTGGGTCGATTGAGAAGGAGATCCTTCATGATTTCGCCGGAGATGGATGCGACGAGGCTTGGCGTTAATGTCCCGATACTGTGATCCATTTCATCAAGGATGAAGATTTCCGAATCGCAGGGATCGCCGGGCACCAGGAACGCCATGATCTGACGGGCGCCGTCTTCAAGGTGTTTGTAGCGGCATGCCAGGCCGGTGATGACGAGGTGGATATCAGAAGAATGCTCCCCCTCTCTTATGATGTCCTGTCCCGGACCATACTGTCGCTGCCGCTCACAGCTAATACGGTTCAGCAATTGACGGTCTTCGTCACTGAACGGCGCGAACTGCTCCAGTTTCCTGATTAGCGGGCTGTCCATGGGTTTCCTCCGCGGGGAGAACGCCGGACGACACTTTTGGTGCCTCTTGTACCTCAATTGCACAATCGTGACCTTGATCTAGTTTAGTGTCGTGCTCGCGCCCTGGTCCGATAGTGCGGGTGATGGCGCCAATGAATCCCACCATTCACGGTCAAGGCAGCCTGATTCAGGCAGAGTTCATCCCAGGATCGGATCAAACTTGCCAAAATAGCGCTTTCTACGCGCGCATGGACCGCCTTAAGCGGGAAATTGTGCGCTGCATGACGAGTACATCCGAACGTATTCAACACACGAAGGAGACGCTTTCGACAACGACCGAACTCGTCGCGTATAGCCAGGAAGCAATCGCACGGTCGTTTCAACTCCTTAAAGTGAATAAGAGGGTTTGAGGACCGCTCGGACCTATTACTCGTTCCTCACTCCGGAGAGATTCAGCTTTTCGTCGTAGCGTCCGATTGCACCTGGCCATGCAACTTGGATCACGTGTTCCTGGCATCTGTGAACCAACCGCAACGGATGGTCTTGCCTTCGGCCATCAGGAGAATCATCATGCATCCCACAGAAATCCTGATCCGACGATTGCGTGCGAACACTCGGCTGTCCGACGAGGACGCCGCCGCAATCAAGACGCTGCCCGTCGATGTAAAGCAGCTTACAGCGGACACTTACGTCGTTCGGGAAGGTGATTGCCCCAAACGTAGCTGTTTGGTCCTGAGTGGCTTCCTCTGCCGGTCGAAGATTGCCGAGAACGGAAAGCGTCAGATCCTGTCCTTCCACATCCCGGGAGACATTCCGGACCTACAGAGTCTTTTTCTCAGTGTCATGGATCATGATCTGGCGACAATATCCAAGGCGACACTGGGCTTCGTCGACCATTCCGCTCTTTCGGCACTGATCGAGCAGCGGCCCGCAGTCGCGCGCGCTTTCTGGTGCGAGACGCTGATCGACGCCGCAATCTTCCGTGAGTGGATCGTCAACGTGGCAGTGCGCCAAGCACCGGCCCGTATGGCGCATCTTCTCGCCGAAATGCGCGAGCGTTTGGCTGCGGTCGGACTCGTCGGCGATGACGAGTTTGAGTTTCCTGTTACGCAATCTGAATTGGCCGAGGCGCTTGGGCTAAGCGTCGTACACGTCAATCGCGTTCTTCAGGGCTTCCGCGCGGATGGCGTTCTCGATCTGCAGAAGAAGATGGTCAAGTTGATCGACGTCGAGAGAGTCCTCATTGAGGGCGGATTTGATGCAGCGTACCTGCACCAGAATGGCAACGCTTCTCCATACTGACGGCTCTGCGGTCTGCAATCACCGTGGCGTGCATCACGGCTGTTGCGGGGCGGCGGAAGGTACTCTTCATGGCGGACTACACGCGCAACGCCGTCGTGCACAACGAGGTGGTTGACCCCGGGGTGGAACTGATCGACAAACCGTTCACAATGAACGAACTGCCGCTCGGATTCGCTACATACTCGGCAAAAGCGTGTGACATCTCGCAAGCGGGAGCGATGCCAAGAGCATACCTTCCGAAGGATCCGTCGTGAGCCATCTTACAACGAAAAGCCAATTGACCGCAGCCACCAAAGTCAGGAAGCGCTGCACGCCGTTTCTCGCTGGCCCGTAGGGTTCCCGACCCGCAACATCAGGGTCGATCAACTCCCGCCGGCCTCGGGGCCGCAGCTACCGCTCGACGAGGCGGCGGAGAAGCAGCGGGCAACGCGCGTCGAAGAGCAGTTTGGGCAGATCACGCCGAGCCTTGTCCAGTACAGGACCGACGTGCTGTTCCGGGATCTCTGGCTCAGGCCGGCGCTGGCTCCGCCCGACCGAAGCCTGGTAACCCTGAGCGCCCCTGATCGCCGCCGGTCAAGTTGCGCAGATCACCTATCATCTGAACCGCGCAATGGACAACGGGTTGACGGGGGAGGAAGCCGGCGAGGTGCTCGGCCATGTCGCCTTTTACGCCGGCAGGCCCAACGCATTCTCGGCGGCGCCGGTCGTCAAGGACGTGATCGAGAAGCGACCGTGATCAAGCGCAGGGCCGTCCTCATTGGCGGCAGCGTCGCTGTCGCCGGAATTCACCACCCGCTGGTTCTCGCGGCTTCAACACGGAAGGAGACCAAAATGGACATCGACATCAAGAGGAACGGATCCCGCCCTTCACAGAAGGGGCCCGAAGACTGGTTCACCGGCACGGTACGAGTAGATCCGCTATTTCAGGCGCCGGAGCCGGCCCGCGCGAGCGGCGCCTATGTCACGTTCGAGCCTGGGCGCGGACTGGTTGGCACACGCACCCACTTGGCCAGACGCTGATCGTCACTGCCGGCCTCGGTTGGGTGCAGCGCGAAGGCGGTTCGGTCGAGGAAATTCGCGCAGGCGACGTCGTGTGGTTTCCGCCCGGACTGAAGCACTGGCACGGCGCATCGGCGACGACCGCCATGACGCACATCGCGATCCAGGAAACTCTCAACGGCAAGAACGTTGAATGGATGGAGAAGGTCCGGGACGACCAGTACCGGAAGTGACTGAGTGGCAATCAAAACGCTGGGCTTACCGGCCTCCAGTGGTCGATGCTCTGAAGGATCGACTTGGCGCGCTCATTCTGAGCATCCCGCTTGGCGGCCGCAGCGACCCAGACGGAGCTGTCAACGAACGCACTCATGCGTGTCACTCCTGAATCGGGTACTGCCAAATGTCGCGCTTTGGCTCGTTGCCCTCAAGCCATTTTTGCGCGCGCTCTTTCGAGGCAAAGAGCTTGATCCAATCGGGCTCACCGGTGGCTCTCGACGCCGAATCGGGCAAGCAGAGCCAGACCGATCCCTCGACTGGTCCGCCTTCCACTTCGTATTCCCAGGCAAAGCCTTCGGGGTCGTTGTCCTGGAGCCGGGCGTCGGCGGCACCTCCAGATGCAAATACCTTGACCCATTCGGGATCTCCGATCGTGCGCGACTTGCCGTTCTGGTAGTCATCAAGGTAGAGCCATACGGCTCTGCCCTCGCGGCGAACTTCATCATGGCTGCGTACCACCTCGTTGACCCTCTGCCGGTCCGAGCGATCGGCTTCAGGCAGCGACGTCACCGCGGCATAGAGTTCGGCGGGAATGCTGCGCCTGTCGCCCAGAGACTTGTCGCGCCATTCCATCCATTGATCGAATGCATCCGACATACGGCTCACCTCCTCGGTTTGGCGCGGAACGGACTGTCGATGGTGAAGGCGTCCGGCGCGATCCCGCTCTCGATGCGCTTCCAGGTCACGGGCGCTGCGATCGGAATTCCCTTTCGGGCTCGCGGGGAATAGGTGCCGATCGCGGTGGTCCCACGGCCGTTGCGCAGATAATCGAGGAAGATGCGATCGCGACGCTTTGCCTGAGCAGACAGGAGATAGCGGTCTGGATGGCGCGCTGCGAGAGCGGAGACCAGCTGATGCGCGACCCGATGCGCCTTATCGTGCAGCACCGGTTGATCCAGTGGCGCCATCAGGTGAATGCCTTTGCCGCCGGTGAGCTTGGGCCAGGTCTCGAACCCCTCGCGCTTCATCAGCGTGCGCAGATCGAGCGCGGTCTCCACGACTGCATCCCAATCGACGCCGTCTCCGGGATCGAGGTCGATCACGATGAGGTCGGCATGTTCGAAGTCCTCGACGGTCGCATTCCACGGGTGCAGCTCGATGGCCCCGACTTCGACCAGCCCAAGGAAACCATCCAGGCTGTCGACCCACAGGCGCGTTCCTTGGCCGCCATCGCGCTTCTGAATACGCAGCTGGTGCACGGCGGCGGGAATGTCCTTCGGCAGCGGCCCCTTGTGATAGAAGGTCGTGCCGTGCACGTGGCGCACGAGCTTCAGCGGACGATGCCCGAGGTGCGGCAGCGCCTTCTTCCAGGCCTTGGTCCAATAGTCTGCGAGTTCTTCTTTCGACGGAGCAACGGCTTCGGGCAGAAGTTGCAGGATGTTCTCTCGGGGGACGCCCAGCTTCGGCCGGCCGGCCACGGAGGGCACCAGCCGCGGCGCCTTGACCTTGCGCAATGCGAGATCGTCGCGAAAACCCTTTAACACAGCTTCGCGGAGCAGGCCATCATCGGTCAGCGCGCCATATTGGACCTCGACCTCGAGAGTCGGCTCAACCCAGGTCGCCTTCGGCTTTTTGACCGCCATATCGAGTGGAGAAGTCTTGCGGATGAACGGATCCAGCCGCTCGCGTAATTCGCGCGCCGTCGTCTCGCTGTAGCCGGTACGCACCTTGCCGGCATAGAGCAGCTTGCCGTTCTGGCGCCGGCCGACGTAGAGCGAGGCGACCTTGCGCGGGCGCGCCCCAAGCTTCTCCACGAAGGCGACGATCGGAAAGGTCTCGCTCTTCTTGCACTTGAGCTTGACCCAGCTCTCCTGCCGACCCGAGCGGTACGGGTCGCCCAGCCGCTTGGCCACCAGACCTTCGAGACCCAGTTTGCACCCTTTGTCGAAGATCACGTTGCCGTCGGCCGCAAGCGCCTCGACGTAAATGAAGCTTTCCGGTGCGTTCTTCAGAAGCCGCTGCAGCAGGCGCTTGCGATCCTCATACGCGACGCCACGCAGATAATAGCCGTCGAGATACAGGAGATCGAACGCGTGGTAGCGCACACGCTCGCTGCGCTTGGGGCCGAGCTCCCGCCTGAGCTGCTGGAAGTCGGGCAGGCCGCCACTGCCGTACACCACGGCCTCACCGTCGATGATTGCACTGTTTGCCTTGAGTAGGTCGGCGCTCGCGGCAATGGAGGAGAATTGTTCGGTCCAGTCCACGCCGGTGCGTGAATAGACCTTGGCGTCCGCATCTCGCAGGTGCAGCTGCGCGCGGTAGCCGTCGGCCTTGATCTCGTAGACCCAGTCTTCGCCGCGCGGCGGATTCTCGCGCAACGTGGGATCACACGGCTCGATGTAACCAGGAATAGCAGCTTTGACGGCGCCATGGACACGCGATACTCCCCAACGAGACTGACGCAACGCCACAGCACACATGCCGATTCAACGTCGTCACGCTGATTCGTTCCGTCCACGGAGTCCGCTACCGCGGGCGCGAAGACCAGTTCCGGTCTCGGCGTTGCGCGCCGAAGCGCTTCAGAGGCAGATGACGGGACGCTGGCTACGGCCGCTGCGCCCTTTCAATCGCTGCCTTTGCTTCTGCCAAGGTGCAGCCGTTCGCGGCACGGAAAAGTGAAACTGCGCGGACCTTCTCGCCGGCTTTGAGCGCGTCCTCTATTTCTGTCGAACCACCCAGCGGCTGATAGCTCAGACCGCCATGTTTCAGTAGCAAGTCGAGCTTTGCTTCAACTCTTTCCAGCGAGACCAGTCGCCGCTGCAGGCCTGTTATTTTCAGGCGAGAATAGAACGCCAGCGCCACGAGCATCGCGAGCACAAGGGCGGTAGATGTGGCAATCGTTTCCATGAAGCACTCAATTTAGCGTCGGGCGATCATCCCTCCGCATACGATTCCAGATAGCCGCAGGCCGAGCACCGATAGGTCGTCACGGTAAGCGCCTTCCTGCCGAACATGAACGACTCGCGGTACGTGGCAGGCGGCACTCCCGCAAACCAAAGCAACTGCCCACGCCCCGGGCTAGGAATGAAGCCCTGCTCCATGGTCCTCTCGCATTTCGGGCAAGCTTTTTGCTCTGTCATTTCGGGATCGTAGACGGACCGCCGAACGTTACAAGCCCTCGCAGGAGCGCCCGTTCGGTCCGGGAGCTGGAGCAGATTCGGTCCCTGCCTCGTCTGCTGCCGGGCGGGTGGCACTCCAGCGGCGCCTTGTCCCTCCGGCGCAAAGCGCAGGAACGTCTCCAGTTTCGTGCGGTTGCCACGCGGGTGCGGAGAGCTCGACCATCCTTGAAACGGATACCTTGCTGGTAAAATGCCCGAACTGCGGGGCATGGCCTATGGCCGCAAACCTTCCCAAAAGCATCCCACGGGAGGTGGAGGTCGAGTTCAGATGCTCCCGGTGCACTCACCATGAGGTGGGACGTTTCCTACGCGCGAGGGCAGTGAAAGGGGACGAGCCTCACCGAGTGGCGTAGGCCGCAGGGACTGGAATGGCTCAGCCTGAATTTCTCGCGGAACGGCGATGCTCGCCCCGACTTGATGATCGGTGCGATTTCATTTCGGAGGAGAACGATCATGAAAACCATCGTCGCCACTGCCTGCCTGCTCGCAATTGCGTTGGCCTCGCCAGTGCAGGCCAAAGGATGCATCAAGGGCGCGATCGTGGGTGGTGTTGCCGGCCACATGGCGGGCCATGGGAAGCTCGGGGCGGTAGCCGGCTGCGCAATCGGACATCATGAGGCCAACAAGCAGAATGCCAATAACCCGAGCAACTCGAACGCCCAGGCGCCGTCCGGGCAGAAGTAGCTGTGCAGGGCGCTGCGGCAGCGCGCCCTGCTCGTCGCGAGCGAGCAAATCGGCACAGATGCTCGGACCTGCCTTAGGCCAATCTGGACGGATCATTGCCCGTTCGATTGATCGGTATGACCGTGCGAGTTCTTTACGAAAGCAGCAATGGTGACGTGTGGGCGCTGCGCGTAGCGGCGGGCAGCCCTGACCGCCAGACTGAAGCTGATCGATACCCTGCTGGACGGCCGGGAGAAGGCGCTCAGGCCGACCACTTGTCCTCCTCGCGGCGCGCTTCGTCGTCGTTGATGCGGTAGGCCAAGTCGGCAGCGATTTCTGGATGATCGGTACTGGCGATGGGCTCGCCGTCTTGCTTCTTGATCTTTTGTCCTTCGGCGGTCACCGGAAAATCATCGGGTTCCAACGGCTTCTTGGAAGTGGACATGTATCTTCCTCCTGGACCGCGATCATAGCACGCCACCTAACGAGCCCTCGATTTGATTCAGGCGGAAGTAGACCTGACGGCCGCACGAAGGGTTCGTCCCACCCCCAGGAAGTTCGCGAACGGCAGCACATCCGATCCCGAAGCGCAGCCACGGGAGGGACGTTTGCTGCCTTGTAAATGCACCGTGAATGTCCATTTACCATCCATCTGCCATCCAAACGGATGGTGAAGGGTGGGTGTACCGATGAACGACAATGTACGCGAACTGCGACCCCGAAACCCCGATACCGAGAAGATCACGATCAACCTTGGCTATGTCGACCTCGGCCAGGTCGACCTCATGGTGCAGGAAGGGTTTTATTCGAACCGCACCGATTTCATTCGGACGGCGATCCGCAACCAGCTCGAGCGGCACGCGGATGTGGTCAAGCAGTCGACGGCCCGTAAAAATCTGGACCTGGGGCTGCGCAATTATGCCCGCGTCGATCTCGAGAGGGCGCGGCGCGACGGCGAGATGCTGCACATCAACGTTCTGGGCCTTGCGACCATCGGCCAAGACGTCACGCCCGAGCTGGCCCGCGCCACAATTGCCTCGGTCTCAGTGCTCGGAGCCCTTCATGCCAGCCCCGCGGTCAAGGCCGCTCTCGCCGACCGAACGAGGTGAAACGATGCTGAATCCAGACATGGTCCGCGAAGCGACCCGCCTCACCCGTGCCGGCCAACTGGTCGAAGCCACTGCACTATTGCAGCGAATGCTGCGCGGCGATGGCGGCCCCGCAGCCTCAAGGGGAGATGCTGTGCCTGTTGAGCGTGCGAGGCTCGAGCCCCCGACACTCGAGCTGAAAGCCAATGTCGTCGAGGAGAAGGAGAGCGGACCGTCCACAGAAGCCACGCCTGCCAAACGACACAAAGGCCCCCCGCCCTTCGGCGGCATGAAAGATCTTTCCGGTTTCGGCATGCCAGGTCCGGTCGGGCGCGCTTCACTGTCCGACGCGGATATTGCACCGGACCGCACAAGGTTCGTCTCTGCCACGTTCAGCAACGCGGCGGGCAGCCGGACCTACAAGCTGTTCATCCCGAGCCGCGCTGATGGAGGACCGCGTCCCCTCATCGTCATGCTTCACGGCTGCACCCAGTCACCCGACGATTTCGCCGCCGGCACCCGAATGAATTTTCTGGCGGACGAGCGGAATTGCTTCGTTGTCTATCCGGAGCAGGCACGCGGAGCCAACCATGCGAAATGCTGGAACTGGTTTCGCACAGGAGACCAGCGGCGGGATGGCGGCGAGCCTGCGCTGATCGCCGGCATCACCCGCCAGATCATGCAGGAGCATCCTATCGATCCCAAGCGCGTCTACGTCGCAGGCCTGTCGGCCGGCGGGGCCGCCGCGGCCATCATGGGTGCGACGTACCCCGACCTATATGCCGCCGTCGGCGTCCACTCCGGCCTGGCCTGCGGGGCTGCCAGCGACCTTCCGTCCGCACTGGCCGCTATGCGGCAGGGCAGCGCTGGACCGATCGGGACGGCTGGCGCATCGGTGCCGACCATCGTCTTCCATGGCGATCGCGACACCACGGTGCATCCGAGCAATGCTGACCGGATTCTCCGTGGCCCGAGCGAAGATGCGAGCCTGAGGACGGAAATTCTTCGCGGGCGAGTACCTGAGGGGCACGCATATACCCGCACCATGCTCACCGATGAAGGTGGCTTGGGCACGTCCGAGCACTGGAGCGTTCACGGGGCCGGCCATGCCTGGTCGGGAGGCAGTCCTGCCGGGTCCTACACCGATCCGCGCGGGCCGGACGCGACCAGGGAGATGCTGCGCTTCTTTTTCGAGCATTCGCTGGCAAGCTTCACACGGACATAGGGCGCGGCCTTGAATTCACATCGCCGGATCTCCGCTTTGCCTGAACGCGACGGAGCAGCCGGCTGGCAGGGTAGGTGAGGTCAGGCCTCGCCCGGTTCGGAGAAGATGGAAGCCGGCGGCGTGGTGCGCGGGATCGGCAGTGGTCGTTCAGTTGCTCCGGATTGCCCAGGGCCGCTCTTGGCGTCGTACCGCTTAGCGAGATCCAGCAGACGACGTCGGGTGAACGGATCGGCCCTTTCGGCGATGACACGGGGCCGCTGCGCGAGACCCTGATAGAATTCCTGCTCCATGACGCACCCACAACATCACTGCCCCGACTTGAGTAGCCCGCGGTCGTTGAGTCAAGAAGGCACACGACACGCTCTTGCAACTTTCCGCGACCGTCTTGAGATCGGTATGGCGGCGGACGTAGACTGGCCGTCGCAGGGGAAAATCAGATGCCAGTGTCCTATCCGGTCCGGAAGGCGTGCCCGGCGTGCGGCAAGCCGATGAAGGCTGTGCCTGACGAAATCGCCAACGGGAAGCTGCGGTACGTCTGCACCAATTGCGGAGACGACCCGCTGCAGGACCCGACGGCCCGTAAGTGGGCGGACAGCCCGCTACGGCCGCCCGCGAAATAGGAGATTTCCCCGCGACTTCGGCGTTCTTGCGCCGGCCGACCCCAGCCGGGATTTGCTCCCATGCGAATACTGACAGCCTCTGTTTCGTCGCCTGCCTGTTCTGCCGGCCTCCGCAGCGACGTGCTCAGAAACGATCGCGCATTCGCGGCCCGCGAGGCGCCCGTGTAGTTGAACGCCTCTCATTCGTGAGGGCAGTGCCCCCCTGCGGGCCTAACTTCTCAGAAGGCGAAAGGACGGCCGCTCACCACCGAATGTCCGGTCACGACTAGCTCCGGTTGCTGCACCAGCAACGCAGCGACGCCGACCAGCAGCAGCATCGACGCGACCATGATGGCAATCCACTTCCTGTCGTCCATGAGACACCAATACCCGCTGCGACACCTCGTTCCGAGCATGGCCGCGGCCCGCGCTGCAAAAGATCACGATGATCTCAGTCCCCCGACCTCGAGCTCCCGCCCCTCGTATGCGAGAGCACCTTTACCAGTGTGCGGCCATCATCGATCTCCTTCCGGAAGCAGCGGGGCGGAGCCTAGGCCTCAAAGACTTTGCGGGTGTGAACCAGCTCTCACGTCCGCTGGATATCGACCGCGCCCGTACCTTGCCGACTATGGCCTTCCGGAGCGCGCCCCGCTCTCGGCAGAGGTCGTCGACCTTGGCCCGCATCCTCGAGAGCAGCAGTTCGGCCGAGACGGTCGCGACGCCAGCCCGCTGCAGCATGTGGATTTCGCGCGCCTGGGCGCGGATCTGCCCACGCATGCGGGCGATCTCGTTCCGGACCCAGTGGAGTTTCATGAGGTACTGAGGTCGTCCGGAACGTCGCCGAACTTCCGGATCAGCTTGGCGTCGTTGAAGTCGCCGCTTGACGGTTCCCCGGTCCGCGAGAACGCGATGGCGCCGGCATGGCCAGGCTTGCGGGAGAGCGCCTCAGCCGCATGACCGCGGCGTTGGCGCTCGGGCATTCCGCCGCCTCGCCGGCGGCCACGCTGTCGTCGGAGAAAACGAACGGTAGAGCGACATAGTAGGTCACTTCAGACATCTGGCTCGTCCTTGCATTTGCGCGCCCTTGGAAGCCGTTCCCGGCGTGGCCGGTTGACACCTTCGAGCGGAGCTCCTGCAGCTGCATCGCTAACCATTCGCCACCAGCAAGGCTTTCCGGCTCCCGGGCGCAATCACCGCACGCCTCGATCGCCTGCTCGACGGCGGCGTCGAGGTACCCCGGCCCGGAATCGCACTGCTTGGAGGTTGCGTTCACACGATTATGTTCTCATTTTGTTCTCAGGAGTCAAGACCCACTCTCCCGACTTCCGAAGGGCGGACGGCCTTCGGATGAATCTCGGGGACGGCGGCCGGCTTGTCGGACCGCGCGGGCCCGTACGTCTTGAATCCAAGTCCCCGTACCTGGAGCGTTGCGTAACCATGACCACCCGCGCGAACTGGAAAGGCTTCCTGCGCCTTTCGCTCGTCACCTGCCCCGTCGCGCTCACCCGGCGACCTCGGAGAGCGAGAAGATCTCGTTCAACCAGCTCAACCCGCAGACCGGCCACCGCATCAAGTATCTCAAGGTCGACGCCGACACGGGCGAGGAGGTCCCGAACGAGGACATCGTCAAGGGGTACCAGCTCGAGAAGGACCAGTTCATCGAGGTTTCCAAGGAAGAGCTCGAAGAGATCGCGCTGGAATCTACACGCACCATCGAGATCGATGAGTTCGTCGAGAAGACCGACATCGATCCGCGATACCTTATCCGCCCCTACTACATCCGTCCCGACGGCAAGGTCGGCCACGACGCCTTCGCGGTGATCCGATCAATCTGGGCGCCGTCCAGCGTGCGCTTGATGCGCAGCACGGTGGACAGCAACCATGACGACGTCGCCATACGGCATCAGCAAGTCGCGCGTCGTTGTCGCGATGCGCGATGAATGTCTCGATGGCCTCCTCGCTCTTGCGGAACAGCAGGGCCAGCTCACGGGCCTGCCGCAGATCATCGAGAGCAGACCGGGTCTCGCGGTGAGCTGCTTTGTGCTTCTTATGCCGTTAGCCGATGTCCGGTATGCGGCCGAGAGCAGCCCAACGCGGGGACGGCGCGAAGGTCAGAGATGGGCCATCTCCGGAAGTGCACATGTGTAACCTTCTTCCTTCTCCCCTTGTGGGAGAATGCCCCTCTATCTACCGCGTTGAAGTGGCAGGAGAAACCGGAATCGGTGTCCGTCCAGCGTCCCTTGCACGCGGTTCCTCAAACCTTTTTGGGCAACTTGGATCGAGGCTTGGGAATGTGAACGAGGTAGGGTCGGTCTCGGTGCGTCGCGTATCGGCTCTCGCGAGAAGCTCCTTATGGCTCCTGCCCTCGCCATGTTTGAGAGCGTTGACGGCAAGCCTGTAGTCAGCGATTGCCGAAGCAAGTTCTTTCTTGTCGTGCGCGCGAAGGTAGTCGTCAAGTTGGACGACCGGGTCCTTCCACTTCAGTTTGGATTGCAGCAGAGCCTCAAACATCGAGAACATGCCGACAGCAAGAACGGGCGCGTTGAAGTCGAAAGAGGCGCAAGGCCATTAACCAGCCGGGTTGCGCCACTGGTCTCCAATTCCTTGAAGGTCTGCTGCTCCGATTCGTGGGTGTGGTGCAGCGTGAAATCCATGCACGCGGTGAAAAGCTGAATGTCGGTGAGCGCCATGTCCGTTATTCCGGCAAGTCTATTACCTGATGCAAATTTGTCACGCGGTAACCGGCAGGCCGACCGGCAAAACGATTACGACAGTGCGACCTCTTCCGCCCAGCCAGCGAGGTCTTTCACCGTGCATTGCATGCCGTCATAGGCGTCAATGTTGTCGGCGGATGTGAGCACGATGTAGCCCTTGTTAAGGGCCACCGCCGCAGTATGCCGCTCGACGTGACTATCATAAGCACCTCGCGAAAATCCTAAATGCAATTCCTCTGTGATCCGCGCCGCTCGCACTTCAACATGCGTGGACAACTGAATCCGCTTAGTGATGTGAGGACCGATTTCTTTTGCCTCGTCCTCGTAAAGCTCCCTTAACTCCTGCAACGCCCAGCTCGGCACACCAATGGTTCCGTCCTCCAAATGAGCGATCAGCGTGGCCTTTAGATTGCCCGATGCCGTTGCCAGCTCATGCAATCCGTTCGTATCAATCACACACGAGCAGTCAGAATCCGGCTTCTTAGCCATCATCGAGCTCCAGATTCCGGAGCTCGTTAGCTGACAGGGAGTTCACGTAGTCGAAGTAGGACCTTTGATACTTCGGCTTTAGACCGGATGCTCGATAGAGATTGATCTCGCTAATCAGCCCCTGATCCAAAAACCGCTTGAACGCCGTGGCAAACGCAAACCCAAATTTTGCGAGCTTTACCTTTTCTTGTGCTGGCGGCTGTTTGCCTCCGCCCCCCTTCTCAGAATAATCGGGATTGTTGCCGTGGACCAACGAAAGCCATTTGCTGTGGCTTCCAGCCTTGTAAATCGAGAGCTGCTCAAGCCGTAGGACGGTCGCTTCCTGACTAAGTTTGAGCTTGCGAGCAGCCCATCTTACGTCATCCAGATCAGGGTCTCGCGTAACCGACCCGCCGAGCAAACCAGAGATGTAAGATTTTGGAGCAAGGAAGCTGCCCGCAAATCGGTTGCAGCGCCGTTCAACTGCATTCCTCCTCACGAACGGATCCGAAATGCCGGTCTGGCCCATCAACACGTGGCCGAGTTCGTGTACGAGCGTAAAAAGGCGACGTGCACGTGTTTGCTGTTTGCTGTTTATGAGGACCAGCGGATGCGTTTTGTGCGCCAAACAGAACCCGCTGCCATCCTCGCGAGGAAACGACTCCTGCAGAACCAAGATGCCGAGTTCTTCGATTTTTCTGCGCACCAGAACGTAGAACGACCGGGCATCCTTTGCTTCCTGCTGATCCTCTAACGTGATCAAGAAGTGCGCACGAGCTTTAAGAGCAAAGCGGTCAATTTCTTCGTCGGTGGTCGCCGTAAACTTCGGCAATGCCTCTACACCGGGTGCTTCCAGTTCGATCAGCGTCCGCTGGATGCCTTCCGCTAGTCTGATGGCTTCAACGGTCTCGCGGGATTTCGCTGCAGGCTCCGGATTGACCGACCGAAAGTCTGGAATGGCCTCTTCGAGTGTAGGTAGCCGCTGCATGTAAAAAGCGAACGGTGGTAAGACCAGCTCACGAGCTACAGATCGAAGAAGGTCTGACTTGGGCTCCGGATCGCGACGCAGCTCCCGAGACAGCTCGGTCGGTTCCATGCCGAGTCGCTCCGACAGCTTAGCGGGGGTCAACCGCCGTGCCCGAAGAGCCTCTTGGAGAATGTTGGGATTATATGCCACGAATCGCGCATTATGGGGTGGGATGACCGATGAAATATGGCGATCTTTCAAGCATTGTGCAACTAGGGGTTGGCTTGCACATCGGAACGGCCGTTCTTCAGCTATACGGCGAATTGGGTATCGCGCCGTTGGAGCGGCGCATCTCCCGGATCAGGAGGCTCTTCCGGGTGCCCGACGAGGCAGAGCGCCCTTCTCCTGAACTTGAAGAGGAGTTGAACTGGGTTGAAAGCCGGTACGAACTTTTCAAGATAGAATTTTTCCGAGAGTACAGGTGGTGTGTTGTGGCCAACACGGTGGTCGCTTTTGCCTTAGCCGCGCTTCTAGTCGTCATCGCGATATTCGCCGATCAAGAAGTATCGAATGGGCATGAATGGTTTGTTGTGTTCGCTATCGCGGCGTCCTATTTGCCCGCCATTTGCATTTTTGGTTCTCTATGGACGGACGCGCAGAGGCGCGTGAAGCCTTTGGAGGCCAAAGCAGATAGTGTTGAGAAGCGGGCGCTTGAGCACTCTTAGGGCACCCGAGGCAGCGCAATCCCGCTAATTTCTGGCGACTTTACCTTGCTGTGGTTGCTCAGTCTCGACAGCCTCGCATGCAGCGACGGGATTCGGATCCCACCGTGAAACACCGAAACGCTGCATGCGCAGCGCCAATTCGGCACCCTCGCGCTTCGCACCGGGATTGCCATAGGGCTGATCCAGCGCGCTCAAGGTGGGATAGCACCGTAGACTTTGCCACGGCATCAGGCCCAGCGCTTCGATCAATGATTCGCGGCTAACAGTTGCACATTTACAACCCGCACAGTCATTTGAGATACTAAGCTCGTCGATTGAGACGACCAAAACATATTTCATTCAAAGATTAGCAGGCGACAAAAGGTGTTTGATGTCTATCGCAATGACAAGCGCGACTTGCTCGTTCTAAGTACAGGCTCTGCCGTACCCGTGCTTTACTCTGCACATAAGTGGCGCAAGAGCAGAAAAAGAGTTTTCAAAGTCAGCGATGAGATCAAATCAGCGGTTCACGCGCGAGGCTATTACCTCCGCACCCTGCGGGCCAGCAAGGGGCGAATGATCGAGGTCGCGTAAGGTCGGACGCCGCTGACAGCGTTGCCACAAGCCGAGCCGCCATCCTCGCGCTCAACCGAGTTGTGCGCCTATTTTGGTCGCAGCCTTTACTTCGGTTTCATTCTAGGAGGTTGCCGCCCCTGAACGCTTTCCGCTGCCGCCGCGTGCGAGGTTCTGCTTCTGGGGGCCTCAAACACCGCAATGCGACGATCAAGCTGCCACAGCTCGATGTCATTTGCATCAACTAGCTCCTGAACACGTTCCCGTGCTTCCTGCTCGTCGGCACAATGCAAATTGGCAACGCTTATAACGTGGCGGTCGTGATCCAAAAGGTAAGCTCGGTAGTGCGCCATCCCACCCCTCATCCATCAGTGTCCGGTCGAAGTGCTCGGCTCGTTTCACTGTCAAATTGATCTCCGCCAGAGATCTTGGCTGGCTTGATCCCATCGGACCATCACCTCAATATTTCAATGAGCGTTCTCCAGCCGAGCGCATCGTTAGCCGTCAGAAGCGAACCGCCAAGCCTTGCCAAGTAGTTTGGCAACTCGCAATCGGGACGCGCGTTCATAGTCTCGACAAAGGAGGCGACCGAGTTCTTAAGATCACCTCGGTCGAGATGATCCAAAGCTCGCTGCTTGCACCGCTCGACATATTTGTCGCGCGTCATCTCAAGTAACAGGGAACGTTCCATTCCGCCTCCCCAACTGATGGCTGCTTCCAATAGTGAAGTTGGAGCGGAGTGGATTTGGCCCGTCTGTTCGAAAGGCGACAAACGGATGCGCTTTTCGTCGCAACTGTGGGAATTAGGACACAGACACAGATCGCACAGCCTGTCGGCTCCGGGCGCACGACGGCACAAGTTAAAGCCAGTCTCAGGACCTGCACCTTGTCTATAGTTCCTGACGACTACGCCGAACGCCATCGTTGAACTGATCCATCCGAAGCCGATGTGGCTGATCCTCACGACGGATAAGGAGCGCGATGTCTGGATGCGAGCGCTATCGCAAGCTGCGCAAAGCCGGGTTAGGCCGCGCGAAGCCCATTTGTTCCGCCGCGTGTTCATCACCGCCGAAGCTGCCGCCGAATGGCGGCGGGCGCGCGAGCATGCGTCCTAGGCGACCGAACACGCGGCGGCCTAGCCATAGAAAAGCGGCCCGCCACAGGCCGCCGTCTCCGTCATCCTCTCACGGAATTTTTTAGAATGTCGGTGATGAATCCCATCGCGCCTGCGCACACACAACCATCGAAGCAACAGCGTCAGGCAGCCGCCTATGTCGCCATGGCGCTGCCGGTCATTCCGCTCGCCAAGAGCGCGGATGATCTCCGGACTTGGTGGAATCAGGAGCAGCAGCAAAGGGATAAATACGGTCTCACTGAGACCCAAACTCAAACCTTGATCGAAGCCTGCAAGGAGCACGTCCGTAGCCTCGGCGAAACGCGTGGGGTGCAGCCGTGAACGTGCACGATTGCAATTCGCCGGGCGGCGTCCCGATCGCTGTCGATGATGGTGTCGTCAGTGCCAAGGTGCACGTCACCTTCTTCAGGGATTACGCGGCCACACGCTGCACCACCGAGAATCTGACCTTGATGGAATTGCGTGAACGTGTGCTGAATGCAGCGGCGCGCGAGAAAGGCAAGCTGCCCTGGCTGAAGCTGGCGAAGTTCGGCAACAAGCGCAGCGAGAAGAACAGCCTGCGACACGACGACAACGTGCTGGAGGTCACCGGCGTCGAGCTGGACTATGACGTTGAGCAGGTCAGTTTCGATGATGCAGTGAAGGCGGTCGAAGCGACCGGCATCCACGCGTTGCTCTATACGTCGGCATCGCACACGCCCGAGAAACCGCGCTGGCGACTCATTGCTCCAACTTCCAAGCCGTTGCCGCCCGAGATGCGGTACAAGTTGGCAGCGCGGCTCAATGGGGTCCTGAAAACGACGTTCAACGTCGAGGTGATCGCCAAGAGTGACAGCTTCGCGCTCTCGCAGTCGTACTTCTATGGCTGGGTCTGCGACAGCCCAAAGCCCCACCATTGCGCGAAGGTCGTCCAAGGTGCGTTTATCGACCAGCGCGACGATCTCGCCGTGTACGAGGCGACCGGTCGTCCCCACGCGAGCCGCAACACCGGCTCGGGCAATGCCGGCTCCGACACCAAGCCCGGCCGCAAAGATGATGAGTTGATGGCGCTGCTGGAGGCCAGCCGCACGCCCGGCGAGTGGCACAATTCTATCCGCAACGCGATTGCGACCATGATCGGCCGTGGCTGGTCCAACAGCGTGATCAGGCTGATGTGCAAGAACTACTGCAGCAATGGCTACAGCGATCACGACCTCGACGCCCTGATCGACGGCGCCCGGAAGAAGTGGGGCGCGCCGGACGAGGAGCCGGTCGACACGGCCGCCGTCGGCGCAGACGACGTTGCACGCCTGAACAAGGCGCACGCGGTGCTGCCCATCGGCGGCAAGACCCGCGTCGTGACGTTCGGCGAGCTGGATGAATTCCCCGGCCGCCAAACCATCGTGATGACCCAGTCCGTCGGCGACTTCGTATCCCTCACCAACAAATACCGGCATTTCTATCTGGACAAGAAGGGCGAATTGAAAAGCGAGCCCATGGGCAGCCACTGGATCGGAAGCCAACGGCGGCGGCAATACGACGGCGGCATGGCATTCATGCCGCAGCACGACGGCGACGTTGGCAACAGGCTGAACCTGTGGCGCGGCTTCGGCGCGAAGGCGGTCGAGGGGGATTGCTCGAAGTTTCTCGACTTCATGCGTGACATCATCTGTAGCGGTGACGAAGCGAATTTTGATTATGGATTGAGGCTAAGGCGCTGCAACGGCCGTTGCCGGTAAGGATCGATCCTGTTCGTCTAGGCAAAAGGCGAGGACACTGCGGCGAAGATCCGGGAGGACGAGTTTATGTTCCAGGAACGAATTGCCGCACCCAGACATTCTCCAATTCGAGAATTGAAGGAGAATAGCATGCGCAAGTACTTGTTTGCTGCAGCGATAGTGACTGCGATCACGACACCCGCAATTGCGGATGAAGTTGGTGTTGGAGTTCAGGCCGGTCCAGTGGGCGGAGGCGTCACAGTCGGAGAGGCTCACGAGCACCGGCCTATTGATCGCGACCGCACAACTGTCATCAAGGAGCACGAGCCTCGGGAAAGTGATAGAACGACTGTCATTAAGAAAGAGAATGAGGACGGCAGCCGAGAGAAGGCCGTCATTCATCACGATAACGAGTAACAAAATAGCCCGGACCAACGTCCGGGCTTTTTCTTGCCTCACTTGCGCACCTGAAACCAAATGCGCCCGCATGTAGTTAGAAGGCATGGATGATAAAGAGGATCTGCAGGCCCACAGTGAACGAGCGCTTGTCGTGGTTGCCCTCAGCACGGCAACGCTGATTGGGTGCGTTGCGCTTTTGGTTTCTCAATTCTGAGGTTCTCTCATGAAGAAAAAAGAGGGCCGAAGCCCTCTCAACATCAGTACCGACGATAGCCCCGATGGTAGCCATAGCCGCGACGTACATAGGGGCGGCGGACGACATAGGCTCCTCGCCGATACACGGGTCGCGTGCGGACGCACCCGCGCGGACCGCACACCATTGCAACGCTCTCGACGTTGGAGGACTGGAACTGTCCCATAGGGGCGAGCGGCATTGCTGAAGCGGCTCCGGTCGAAAGCACTGCGCCACCCAAGGCGGCCAATGCGAAAAGTGCGTACCTAAATTTCATCTAGTTTCTCCCGTTGAGTGTAGTCTCCGCAGGCAGCGTAGAGGTTCCTCTCTGAACAAGGGATGACCGTGACGACCGGCGAGTGCAAGCATGATCTGAACACAGAGAGTTCCCAATCAAGCCGTCACTGCAGTAGGAGGCACACTCACCCTCTGGAAGACTCTTGGTCGCACAGATTGGCATGTCGGATGTCGGGGTGCATGCTTCTTGCAGCCAATTCCTTGGAGCTGCCCGTGCATTCTCCGAAGACCTTAACAAGCTGTCCATTGGCGAGGTGCTCCCAGTACTCCGCCTCGGCGAGCAGGTTCCAGTTTCTGTCGGGATGGTACGCGGCGCTCTGTCGACACAGCGACGCCATCGCGCGCAATCGGCGTACAGTTTCCATTCACTTTCCTCCCGCTGTTTTTACTTTTCCCCACCTTATTTTGTGTTTTTGCGTCACAGCCATCATGATTATGAACTAGAAATATTTTTAAGTTTTTCCGATCGCCAATCAAGCGAGTTGATGGCGCGATTCTTGCGAACCGATTTTCGGTTCGGCTTCGCACTTGGGTTTAACGCACGCGGCACTGCCGGCGGGCGTTTGTTCCACGCCTGAAACCTTTAGAGCACGCCCACACGCCTCGTTCCGGCCTGCCTGGAAGAGCTGATAGTCGGGCGCCCGAGAATGTCTAACCACCAGGGGAGGCTTGTGAGGCGACTACAGGCCGAACCCGCGCAGCTGATCTCGCGCACAAGCCTGAGCGCCAAGTCACCACGTCGGCCGTACAAGAGCGCCTTATCGAGCTGCGGCATGGTCTCGGTAGCTTGGTGCCTCGATCTCCATGTAGATCCCTCGCTTCCGGGTAAGCATCAGGGCACCGCCCCTGCGCGGCCTTACCGTTTCAGTTTTATATCGACCTTCTCAATCAGTTGGCGGGATTGCCAAATGCTGTCCTTAGACATCGCCACCAACTCCGCTGTGACGGAATCCTGTTGGAGCTTCCGGTGGCGGAAGGTTAAGACCGATTCAATTATCTTTCGAAGATGCTCAAGGGGATCAAAAGTATCTTCTGCCATGGCATTTACTTTGGCGGTTGCAGGCCGGGCGAAGTAAGCCAATCAGTGATATGGGCGCCGGTCTCGGCAATCCTCGCTTGCCTCAGCAAGCTCTCGCGTTCCGTGCCGGCGGGCAACTCCTCTGCCCATGCTTTAAGCTTGGCGGCCTGGTCGGCCATCCTTTCTTCAAGGGAGCGGGTTTGCTTCACTCTGCGGCGCTCTGGCATGGCGCACTCCTTGAGCAGTTAACGACGGCTGGCTCCGTAACAGCGTTGGCTTAGTTTCAGTTCCCGGAACGAAACTAGTTTCAACCTCAAGCTCAGATACGGGCAGCACCGATATTTCGCAGTCGCTGTTTGTTCTTTAGGACTGAATTCCTTGATTTATCCCAAGGGTCCGACAGCGAGTGAGAACAAGGCGGCAACCGAGAACGGATTGCGAACCGCACGGCCGCGCCACGTCAACTTCCTCTTTGATACCCGTCACCGATCTTTCTGGCCACGAGCGGAGTTGCTTGCGGGCCAAAAGGGGCCGATTACTCTAGCGACGCCTCCCCAAATGCGGCCTATTCGTGAGCAAATGTGAAGCGAAGCAAAACGCTCGCGACGCGGTCGGTTGTCCGATGCGATGAAAAGTGAGTGTCAATGATTGCTTTCTTAGGCGTGGTATTCGCGATGGACGTTGACGGCAAAGCTACGTTCGCCTTCGAGGCCAGGAATTTCCGGGAAGCGTCCCAGTTATGCAAAGAGGGCTGGGTTCGTGAGGACTTGGCCACGATTACATCGAACGGCATCCCGCTTTGCTCCTCCACGGCCAAGTTGGCAGTTCGCAGAGCTGACGAAGCCGAGATTGTCATCTATCGAAAGGCAGCTCTCCAAACTCAGACCGAAGACTTGGTCCTAGCATATCTTGTCGATTTAGATTGAGCGTAGCGACCTTCGCCCGTGGCGCGCGCTTCCGGGAAGAGAGTGGTATCAGTGTCTATTACTTCTGCTCTGGGGTCATCACCGGTCATTCCACGCTCGCACTAGACAGGGCCGGTGTACTGCTAATAGCGGACCTTTTCACACCCACGGCGCCCGGTAGTCTGGCTCTGACCCGATCCACCAAGACAGTTCGCCGGGCCGTAGTCATCCGGCGATGGATCGGGTGCTGGAGCATTCACACAACGCCTGATAAGTGCGGCGACGGCGTTGGCTTTAACCGTACCGTCTAAAGTTCACTTCTGCTCGCTGAGCAAGTGCTATGCTGTATTCCAGCGGGGGCAGCACGTTGGCCATTTACCGAATAATGCAGAACCTACCTCTGGGCCCGGACGAAATCGCCCGGCTTTCGACGGCTTACGAACAGGCCCTGCACGCCATCGGCGTAGAAGATCGGAGCGACCCTCTCACCGAGCTGATCGCCAAGAAGATAATCGAGATCGGCCAGACCGGCCTCAAAGACCCCGCCCAAATTTGTAGTCGGGCCGTCGAAGCATTGGACCTGCCGAAAGCGTGATCACGGGAACCGTTTCTGTTCGGGCACAATCCAGTTTGCGGTTTCGAATACCGGCCGCAGCACATCGCCGCCCAGCTTGCCGAGAAACGCTACGCACTGGCGGAATGCCCTGACCAAGCGTGACCAGCCTGGGCCGCATCAAGTTTCAATTTGCCGGGTGATCCAGCGCGCGCGCGCCGGTCGTGTACTCCTTGGCGGCCTGCATAAACTCGTCAGGGGCGTCCATCAGGTCATCAGGTGAACGTTCCGCGCTGAAGATGCGCTGCTCGACTGGAGTACTGAGCGGCATCTTCCTCTTTGAATGCGCGGGCGTGCTCTAGCTTGGTGACCATTTCGGCTGCGCGATGTGAACAATTTCTACATTTGCTGTGCTTTTGCACGTTCATGAAGCGCCACCAGCGTCGCGATCTCGTCCGGCGCAAACCAGATCACACCATCGTCAAATGGCTGACTAGTTGCCAACTGTTGGTTAGTCGCCGACTAACAGTCAGTCTGATGTTGGCTAGTCGCCACCTAGCAATAGTTCAAGTTTTAGCTGACGACACGCATACATCAACGCCAGCGTCTCTTGATACTGTAGTTCGGCGTGCTATTACGCACGCCCATTTAATCGGCTCGGAGAGCATCAGTGGCTAAAACGACTAAGACCAAACGCAAAGAATACACGAATGAAGACGTTAAACTGATTAAATCGCATTCCAAAGCTCGCACCCCTGTCGCCAAACTTTCGAAACTGATGAAGCGGTCCGAAGGTTCGCTGAGACAGAAGGCGCTCGCGCTCGGTATCGGTCTGGGTCATCAGCGGTAGCCACAGGCCATACCCAACCAAAACGGCCCCGGCGCTTGAAGCACTCCGGGGCCGTTCAAGATCATCAGGTACGGGTACGTCCGCCGCGCCATCCGATCAAAAATTATCGCCGACTACGATACCTGACCAAGGTGGGATGTGGAAACGGCACGATTGAGGTAATCACATTCGGCGCGAAAGCGCTCCGCCTCGGCCTCGGCCTTGCGCCAGTCAGCGCGACGCCGGTGCTCAATCGCCAACGCCTTGCGTGTCTCGACATCCAAGATGAACCCTCGAAGGACAGCCCGGCCTACAAGCGGTACCGGCGCATGGAACAGGCGTGGCGCTCATTGGCAGAAGAGCAGGAATGGCTGGACGGCGAAGTGCCACCGCTTGGGACGGATCACGCCGACGTATCGACAAGGCCGCCTGGTTAGGACGTCTCTTTTCAGAGACTTGCGGCGATAGCTCATGCCGCCACTGAGAGACTCCAGCTTCACAGGGGCAACCGGGCTCGGCAAAAGCTGGATTGCCTGCGCCCTCGGCTAAAAGGCCTGCCGCGACAATCGTTCGGTCCAGTATCACCGCGTGCCGCGCCTGTTCGAAGCGCTCGCCCTGGCTCGCGGCGACGGCCGATATGGCCGGCTGCTCAAAACCATCGGCCGCATTCAACTTCTGATTCTCGATGATTGGGGCCTGTCAGTTCTAAATCCGCCCGAACGGCGCGACCTTCTGGAGATCCTCGATGATCGCCACGGTCGCGCCTCCACAATCGTCACCAGTCAGGTCCCTGTTGAACATTGGCACGACGTTATCGGCGACCCAACCCTCGGCGACGCCATCCTGGATCGCCTCGTTCACAACGCTCACCGTCTGCAACTCTCCGGAGAAAGCATGCGAAAGCAGAACGCCCGCAATCAAACTCTTGACGCCAACTCAAACCCCTGAACCAATCACCCATGTCGGTCAAAGCCGCTGCTCATCATCGCGCGAAACAGCTGCTCACGATCGCCTGAAATCGCCGCTCACCATCGCCGAAATACGCACTATTCTCGCGTGGCCAAGGCCGCTGCGATGATGGCGGGCCGCTACGCCCATGCCAAACAGTTCAGCCGGCATCAGCGGCAGTT
>NZ_JADPJF010000036.1:0-20147 GCF_023073295.1 Bradyrhizobium sp. 23
CTCGCTACGACAAACTTGCCAGAAACTTCTTGGCCGCCGTCCACCTCGCCGCTCTCGTCGCTTATTGGATCAATTGAGTCTGAATCCTAGTTCGGTGTGCTCTATGCCGGACCAGTGGAATATTCGCACCTTGCTGTCAGACCCCGCACATAGATGTTTTCAATCGGACACGGCTGAACACTACAACGACGAGCCCGAAACCTCGCTTATTGTGTCCACTCCTTTTGGTAGGGCGTCCTCGAAAAACTATCATCGCGTGTATACGTGCCTTTAGGCTCGGCGGCGCTTGCGCACTGATCCCTCCTGCGCGATCGATGCGATCAGCGTTCCATCACGTTTATAGATCAATCCTCGTGCGAGGCCTCGACCGTCTTGTGCGCTCGGCGAATCTTGCGCACAAAGCAGCCAATCGTCAGCGCGGAACGGGCGGTGAAACCACATCGCGTGATCCAGGCTTGCTGGCATCATTTGCTTGTCGAATGGCGCACGGCCATAGCGCGCCATTACAGTATCCAGCAGGGAGTAATCGGACGCATAGGCCAGCGCGCACATGTGCAGTGCCCGGTCCTCGGGCAGTCTGGTGGCGATTTTGATCCAGATGTGAGTACGGCCATCATCGACCTTTTTACCGAAATAGCGGCCGATCTCGACAGGCCGCATCTCAATAGCATAGCGGCGGCGGATGAAATCCGGCGCTTCGTATCCCATCTTCTGCCTGGACAACTGTTCAGTGGTAAGCTTCTCCGGCGCAGGAACGTTGTCCATCTTATGCTGAAAATCGAATATTCCCTTCTGTTCGTCAGTGAACGAAATCATTGTGGAGAAGATCGCGTCACCATGCTGGATCCCCGTGACGCGCCGTATCGAACTGCAGTCGTCGTCATGCAGGCACTCGACTTGGTAAACGATCGACGCCCGCGGGTCACCGGCCCGGATGAAATGACAGTGCAGCGAATGCGGCAGGCGGCTATCAACCCTGCGGGTTGCTGCCACCATCGACTGCCCAATTATCTGGCCTCCGAATACCCACGGCGAACCGGAGCTCGGATTGATTCCGCGAAACAGATTAACCTCTATGGGTTCAAGGTCAAAGACAGCGAGTAAGTCGATCATATTTTCGGACATTGACGTGTATTCACTTTGTTCGGAGTCAGTTACCAAGCACGGTACGTGCAGCGCCGAGCGTCGGGCAGCGCGGAAACGTGCAATTTCTCATCATCGCCGACATGTGATCGAAGGCACGCGCTCATGCCGCCCCCCACCAAACAACACCATCCGCCACTTACGGCCCCTGACGGATCACCTCACGGCAAATCGCGTCAGCGCCTTGCGATCAACCTCGATTCCGAGCCCCGGCCCGTCGGGTACACGGACGACGCCGCGAACGTGCTCGATCGGCTCAACCAAAATCGCCTGCCGGATCGGGTGCTCGGTGCGATCGAATTCCAATATTGGAGCGGTAGGTCTGAGCGACGGATGCGCATGCGGCGGCAGAACCGCAAGCAGCTGGAGGGAGGCTGCAATTGCAACCCCAGTGCCCCAGACATGCGGATTATAGCGCTTTCCGAAAGCGTCCGCCATGTCGGCGATCTTCTTGCATTCGGTGAGGCCGCCCGCGGCACAAGTATCTGGTTGGACAATGTCGAGCGCATGCGAGTTGAACAGATTGCGAAACCCGAAGCGGGTAAACTCGCATTCGCCACCGGCGATTGGGATTGCGATCGCCGACTTGACCGCGCGATAGCCGTTGATATCCTCTGGCGATACTGGCTCCTCAAACCAACCGATGTCGTATTGTTCGATCATACGCCCCAAGCGGATCGCAGCGACGCTATCATAGGCGTGGTTGGCATCCACCATCAGTGTTATGCGCGGTCCGATCGCTTCGCGCACCGCTCTCGTGACGGCCGCATCCTCATACTCACCGAAACCAACTCTGAGCTTCACTGCAGGAAAACCTTCGGCGACGTAGTTTGAAGCTTCTTCGGCAAGATACCGGATCGGGTCGCCAGCCTCGCGTCGGTACAGGCCGGTCGCATAGCTGCCGACCTGCGTCCGCTGTGCACCGCCGAGCAATTGATAGACTGGAACCCCGAATCGTTTGCCCATGATGTCCCATAGGGCCACGTCGATACCGCTTAAGCCCTGGATCACAACGCCCTTCTGACCGTGATCACGCAGCCGTCCATAGACCATCTGCCACAAGCATTCAATGCGTAACGGATCCTCCCCGATCAGCCACGGCGTAATGGTTTCAACCACGGCCGCTGTAATCCGCGCGGGCCCGCAGCACTCACCCCAACCGACGAGGCCTTGATCCGTCTCGATCTCGACCAGCATGGCCGTTCGCATGTCACACCAGGCTCGCGCACAGGCGAAGGGATGAGATAACGAGGCTTGGAGAATGTGCGTCCGTACGGCTGTGATCTTCATCGGTCTTGCCCGTATTCCGCCCTGTGTCGCTTCGATAGCAATGTATGCCGAGCGTAGATTCAGTCACGCCACAAATGGGCGAGTAACACGTGTAAGAGCTGCCGCAAACTTGTATCGGGCGGCCTTTGTGTGATTGGAGTTCGTCTACGAGTGTCCACTGACGCTTCCCCTACGTTCTAACTCGGAAGAGCGCTGAGCAGCGAACCGCAGCAGAAAAATGAGAGGAATCGGATAGGCGGCGCGAACAAGCAGGTCTGGGAGACACACAGAGAGAGGTACCAGCCAATGAGGAAGGACCGTGTCGGCTGGACTGCAGGAAGTGCCTGCGACGCGCGATTGAGTTCCGGATACGAATGCTCATTAAAACGGTCTGTTTCTAACGGGAGCACAGCAGCCCTCTCTCGTGTTGCCTTTCTCACCGAATCCCGTCGGACGGAAACTTGAATTTGTTTTCCGCTGCCGACACATCGGTTCGCTGCCGCGAATCGCGCCCGCCGCGACTTTCGGCAGAAGGGACGGCCTTGCAATTGATCCTCATGGACGCTCTTGGCGCGAACCGCTGATGGGTGCCGGTGGCACGCGCCGTGTCGCCGATAGACCACGCGCGGCTACCCGACTTTCGACGGCGGCTGCTTGCTACCCCTGATACGCGTTACGCTGGTTCGCCCGTCGACGCTTATGGGAACGTCACCACTGATCGCGGCGCGACGAACGACGCGATGCTGGTCCTCGTAGTCATTGACTGCATAGTGTTGCGTGGCACGATTGTCCCAAATCGCAACATCGCCTTCCCTCCAGTTCCAGCGTACAGTATTCTCGGGCGCTGTGACGTGAGACTGAAATAGATCGAACAGCTTCTGCCCATCATATTTCGGGATGCCAACAAAACGCTGAACCAAGTCGCCCAGCACCAGCGCGCGTTCTCCCGTCTCGGGGTGAACACGCACGACCGGATGCTCAGTCTCGTAGACCGTTCTGGTGTATACCTCCTCAAAATGCCTCTTATCGGCCTCGCTGGCGCGCCCCATTACGCCATAGTCGTAGGCATTGGTGTGAACGGCCCAGAGTTCGTCGGCGAGCCGTTGCAGCGGCGGCGGCAAATCGAGATAGGCAGCCGCGGTGTTTGACCAAACGGTGTCACCGCCGAATGGAGGGATTACAATCCCCCTTAGCACCGCAATCTTTGGATAGGTGTCGACAAAGGTCACATCGGTATGCCAAAAATCGGCCCGACTTCCGCCACGTGCGGAATCAAGCTCGATAATGGATGCGGTTCCTTTGATGACACCTAACGTTGGATGCGGCGCAAGTTGTCCCAAACGGTCCGCGAAGCGCTCCTGCTCAGCATCGTCGAGATGACGTTGGTCGCGAAAGAAGATGACCTTGTGCTCGAGTAGCGCGCTGTTAATCGCGGCGATTGTTTGATCGGACAAATCGCCGGATAGCCGGACATTCCTGATTTCAGCGCCGATACGCGCTGTACACTTGGCAATGGCCGCAGGCGGAATGACGTCATTTGCGGGATTCAGGTTAGTCATTGTAGTGTTCTCCTGGTTGCACTTTATTCGTCAGAGGCAGCCATTCAGCCACTGCGCCGAAGAGTAGCCGCCAGCTTGCCGGAGGCAGAAGACGACGATTGACGCTGCCGGCCGTCGGCCGGATACAGATCGCGGCTGTCGATGGATCAACCGATGGAAGACCCAACCCACGCCCGCCGGTATCCTTGCGCATCTGTCATTTCTTGGACGGCGATAATCCGTCGGTCTCACGTCCGACCGGCTTGAAACGAGAACTTCGCTTCCATCAGACAAGCGGACGCTCGCCCTACCGGCTGGCATGAGAGCCGTGATGGCTCTGACGAGGCTGAATCCGCCAGTTATCTCGCCTTGGTCCATGCCGGTGAAGCAGGCTTGGCGTCCGCGATCGTCAATCTCCACAAATTTTATGCCGGCTGCGAGAGGTACGCTGTCGCACGCGCTCCCGGCTAACTTCTCTTCTTCGGCGTCTTTCTGCATCAGATCCGCTTGTCTGCCTTCAATGTTGCAAGACAATTCGAACAACGGGTCGGGAAGCACCCTGGAACGGCGGACCGTACGAACTAGTGCGAGTTGCCTCATCTGAACGCTATGCGCCGCTTCAGTGAGCTTCATTGTGCTGACGGAGCGGATTTCGTCGGCTCCGAGCGCTAATGCGAAACGCTTGGAAACGGGAGGACGGCTGTTGGCGCTGAGTTTCATGGATAGGCCTCGTATCACCGGTGACGCCCAGCAACCGCCGTGCCAATCATCAAAGCTGACGCGAACCAGATGGCTTACCGGTAGAACTCGCCCGGCTTGGCCGCGAACGGCACAGCCGACTGCTGTAAACCGTCTGCGGTGTTGTCGTGGATACGACAAGATTGGTGGAAATAGATCAGCGCCTGGCGCTGGCCCGACGAGCTCATCACGGATTATCTGCGCATAGACCTTAGCGAACCACTCGGATTGAATAGGTCACACATGCGATGCCCCACGGTCCGAGCTCGTTTTCATGGCTCCGATATCGAGTCGTCCGTGAAGAACGCGGACGAGCGGTCATTTAGAACGATCTTTTAGGCCGGGACAGTTTCGGCAAGCGCCCGGATGATGGCACGCAAGAGTGCTGCGAGCCATCGCAGGAGCAGACCGAAGTTGTAGCCGGCTGCTGCGAGGACGGCGTTGATGCGGTCGCCGAGGCGGCCCCTTGAGGTAGTTGCGGTCCATGCGGTGCTCGGCCGTGACGTGGCCGATGACGGGCTCGATAGCCGCGCGATGCTTCATCTCGCGACGCATCGAAGCTGCGACGCGACGGACCTGGCCCGAGATCCAGACCCTGAACCGGTGCGGATGGTTGTGGCCGCGATACCCTTTGTCAACGTGGATGCGGCGAGCCTCCACGCCGGTGAGCTCTCTATCGGAGATCACGGGGCCGAGGGTGTGCCCATCGAAGGGATTGCCATGCAATGCCTTGGCAGGGAGCACGAACGTCTACCCTTTGGGGAGGTCACGGGGGACGATACTGACCTTGCAGCCGAACTCGTAAGATGCGCGGGCTTTCCCCTTGCCGATGCACTCGACCTCTGGCGCATGTAACGCGTAGACCTTGGGGCCGCGCTCGTGCTGATCCTGGGCGCGCACCCGCTGTGCCAGATCAAGCAGCGGGGCGAAGCGAGCTTCCAGCGCCGCATTGCCATCAATCTTGCGGCGGACGGCGCGGATGATCCGGCCAAGCCGCGTCCCCAGGAACTTGAGCTGGCGCCGGGCGCGTTTGAACTGGTGGGCGTGGGTATAGCGGCCGACCATGATGGCGGCGCGCTTCGCCAGGCGCAGATAGCTCTGGCGCAGCGGCACATAATTGCGCTTGGCGAGCCCCACGAGCTTGGTAATGGCGCGATGCATCAGCCGAGCGGCGGTCGGGTATAGCGCGACAATCAGGATGAGAGCGGCGCGTCAATCAACATGAGACGAGGCGGCCGAGTCAGAAGATAATTGACGCCGGCCGCGGGTTTGGCAAGCTTTGATTGACGCTGCGCGACAATCAAGCGGCATTGCCAGCGTCAATCATCGCTTTGTCGAGTTCGTTTGGCGTGACGTGGACGGGCGGCCGGCCTGGACCGCGCTTGCGATCGAGTGCAGCTTTTCGACGGTAGCTCTCGACGTTCATCTCGAGGATCGTGGCGTGGTGCACCAGGCGATCGACGGCCGCGAGCGTCATTGCTTGATCTGGGAAGATACGCCCCCACTCGCCGAACGGCTGATTGGCCGTGATCAGCAGCGAGCGTCGCTCGTAGCGGGCGGCGATCAGCTCGAACAGTACGCTGGTCTCCGCCTGATCTTTGCTCACATATGTGATGTCGTCGAGGATCAGGAGGTCGTAGCGGTCGAGTTTGGCGATCGCGGACTCCAGCGCCAGTTAGCCGCGCCACCTGCAGCCGCTGCACCAGATCGGTGGTGCGTGCGAAGAGCACGCGCCAGCCGTCCTCGACGAGAGCAAGGCCGATCGCTGCGCCGAGATGGGTCTTGCCGCCGCCGGGGGGACCGAACAGCAGCAGATTGGCGCCGGTCTTCAACCAGACGTCGCCGGCTGCGAGCGCCATCACCTGCGCCTTTGACAGCACCGGCACGCTTTCGAAGTCGAACGACGCGAGCGTCTTGCCTGCGGGCAAACGCGCTTCCACCATGTGTCGCTCGATGCGGCGGCGGCTGCGATCGGCTGCCTCGTGCTCGGCGAGTGCGGCGAGGAAGCGGGCGGCAGGCCAGCCTTCCTTGTCCGATTGCGCGGCGAGCTTCGGCCAGATCGCCTTGACGCCGGGCAGGCGCAGCTCATTGAGCAGCAACTCGACGCGGGCGGCATCGATGGACGTTGCTATGCTGGTCATGCCGCCTCTCCCTGGCTGGAGTGGGCCGACACGATGTTGACGGAAGCCAGCTCGTCGTAGACGTCGAGCGGCGCCAGCTTGACGGCGACACTCGGGATCGAGGCCGCCTCGGGTCGGAAGCGATCGCGCAATGCCGCAAGATCGGGTAACTGTCCGGCATCGAGGTCGATCGCGATCGCCTTGGCGAGTTCGGCTTCGCAGGCTCGCTCGTGGGCCAGCGCCAGAAGCTTGACCGTCACCTTGCAGGCGCGCCGATCGTCACCGCGTTCCCGCAAGGTCTCAAACAGTCGTTTGTAAGCGGCGCGCGGGAAGAGCTGGTCGCGATAGACGAGGTTCACGAGCGCCATCGACTTGCGGCGCAGGGCGTGGATGACGTGCCGGTAATCGATAACATGCCCGCCGCGGCTCTCCGACACAGGCCGACCACGCCGCAGCGTCACGACCGGCGTGACGCCGAGGAAGCATTCGATCCGATCGTCGAAGATGCGCACACGCAGGCGATGACCAATCAGTCTTGAAGGCACGGTGTAGAACACGCGTCTCAAAATGAAGCCGCCCGACGACGTCACCGGAATCACCTTCTCCTCGAAGTCGGTCGTGCGACCTTTCGGCAGCGGCGCCAGTGCTTCTTTCTCAAGCGCAATCCGCTTGGCGAGGTTGGCGTTGCGTCGGCCGACAATCTCGTCGACAAAAGCCCGGTAGGCATCGAGGCTGGCGAAGTCGCGCGTGCCCCGCAGCAACAGCGCATCCTCCAGTGCTCGCTTGAGATGACCGTGCGCACTCTCGATCGAGCCGTTCTCGTGTGCGATGCCCGCATTGTTGCGCGTTGGCGCCATGCCGTAGTGGCCCATCAGCGCGGCGTAGCGCTGTGTCAGATCCTCCCGCGCGTCGGCTGCCAGATTGCGGAATGCTGCCGACAGGCTGTCGCTGCGATGCTCCCGCGGAACGCCGCCGAGCGCCCACAGGGCGTTCTGCAAACCCTCGGCCAGGGCTACAAAGCTTTCGCCGCCGAGTACGACATGGGCATGCTCGAAGCCGGAGAACGCCAACCGGAAGTGATAGAGCCGGTGACCGAGCGCCTCACCCGCGATGGTAATGCCGAGCGCGCTTGTGTCGGTGAAGTCGGACAGACCCAGACGGCCGGGCTCGTGCTCCTGGCGGAAGATCACGTCCTGTTCAGGGCCGTTGAGCGCCCGCCAGGCATTGATGCGCCGTTCCAGCGTGCGTCGGATGTTGGGGTTGAGGTCGGGATGCCGGCGGCGCAGTTCGTCCAGCACGCCGATCACGCGGATGCCGGGCGCAGCCTTCAGGATCGGGAGGATCTCGGCGTCCCAATAGGGATCGAGCGGATCGGACCGTCGCCGGCCCCTCGGCGCCTTCTTCTGTGATGGCAGGCGCAAATCATCGCCCTCGATCCGATACGCACTCGCTTTCGAGAACCCCGCCTTGGCCGCAGCGGCCTCGGGGGACAAAGTCAGTCGGTAGGTCATGTACAGCCTCATCTGGTGGTCGGTGATGTGAAGGCCAGGCAAGGCGTCGATCCCCTCTTGTCGAGACGAATCAACAGCTTGCACCAGCCGCACCCGGCCGCCAGACGGGTCTGAAAAACGCGACGCCGATGGGGACGGTCCTCCGGTCGGGCTACGCCCTCCCTTCGGTCCGTCCCCATCGGCGCAGTCTCATCCTGATTGTCGCTGACGTCTCACCCTGATCGCCGCCGCGCAGTCGGGTGCGCAACGGCCTTGAGCTGCAGCGTGGTATCGACCACCACTCGCTCAAGATCCTTGGGACCGATGGCGCGCTTGTGCGCCACCGACAGGCTTTCCTGGATCAGCGCCACGAGCTTTCCTCGCCGATCCGCTGGCGCCAGCGCGTCATCGACGATCGATCGAACGGCAGCCGGTGGCAGAAGCTCAACTCGCCCCAGAAGTATTGTCGAGTGGGCCGAGGGAGTTTCACCCTCAGCCCCTCACAGAACCGGACGTGATACTCCCGCAGCATCCGGCTTCTTGTTACCCAACCGTTGCGTGACCAAGGCGCGCCCAATGGACGAAGAATGAGGGATTGCGCTTCGCGATACTGTTCAGCCGCCGCAAGCTCCGTCCCCGGTGCCTCCTGAGCGACTTGTACTTCCGTCGGAGCCAGGCTCCGAGACGTTCATCAAAGTACGTGAACAGCTTCGACATCTCCGTTGGATAGAAACGCCCGTAATACTGCCACCACCCCTGAAGGACTGGATTGAGTATTCGGGCTACATCAACCAACGGAAGTGGCGCGTGCTGTGGCAAGCGCCAGCTCCTTATCCGCTCCCGCATGCGCTCGAGCGCCTGCGGACTAACTGCGGGAAGGAAGCACGTGAAGAGCTTGCCCCAACGATTCTTCGCCATGCAGGGCCGGAAGGTGACGCCAAGGAAGGTGAAGTGGATCTGCGGATGTGTCCCACGTCGATTACTGTCCTTGCAGTAAACCGCTTGGGTTTTCTGCGGGTGTAGCGTCAGATGACAGTCGGCCAATCTCTTTTTTCCAACGCTGCCTTCAGATGTTCTGCTTCTTGCCGTGTTCGGCAATGGCAGATTGCATCATCGGCATAGCGTTCGGACGGAATGCGCGGAAACGCCCGACGCATCCATGCATCGAAGCTGTAATGCAGAAAAAGATTCGCCAGCAGCGGGCTTACCACTCCACCTTGCGGTGTTCCGGTTTCCCGTTTCTGGATAGTCCCATCGGGCATCTCTACCGGAGCCTTCAGCCATCGTTCGACGTAGAGCAAAACCCAGGGCTCCTGACAGTGCTTCCGAAGCGCTCTTACCAGAAGGGCATGATCGATCGTATCGAAAAAGCCTTTGATGTCGAGGTCCAAAGCCCAGTCATAGTCCCAGCATCGCTTGCGCGTTTGCTCGATCGCCTGATGCGCTGATTTTCCAGGCCGATAGTCATAGGAGTCGGGGTCAAACACTTGATCCAACCCCGGTTCCAGATACTGCTTGACCACCATCTGTCCGACGCGGTCCGCGACCGTCGGAATGCCCAGAGGACGGATGCCGCCGTTGGCCTTGGGAATCTCCACGCGCCTTACCGCTGGCGGGAAGTAGCTGCCCGACGCCAAGCGATTCCAGAGCTTGTAGAGGTTGTTTCCAAGGTCCTGCGCAAATTCATCCAGACTCTGATCGACGCCCGCCGCCTTTCCATTCCCTGCCACCAGCTGGTAGGCCTCCCAGACCATACGCTTGGTGATGGGCAACGGTTTGTCCGACGTCATGACGCTCCTTCCGACAAAGCCGGTTGGCGCCCGAGGTCGGACAGGGCAAGGCAGCCGCTTCGGTCCATGGCCATTACAGCCACTTCAACGCTACTACAGGCTGCTCCGCCCCTGTCTCGGGTATTGGTATTCTCCCTCGTGGTGTGCGCCACTTGCGGATTTCCCTTAACACCCCGAGCCAGGTTCCCTCGTTCCGGATTGAAGCCTGTGATGAGATCATGCCGCCTACACCGGCTGCCGCATGGACCGTAAGCAGGTGTCGCCCACACCCTTCCGAGCATCATTAACCCCATGCCCGTTTTGACAGCGTCTGGACCCATTTCGATGCGTCATCGGCGGTTCGCTTGCGCTCATCTTCTCATCACTCACCTGACGGCGTAGCTCGCCGCCTTTTCTCCAGCGCTCACCACCACGCCTCTTAAACGCAGCAGCCTGGAGTGGTTTGAAGCCTCCCCCTGCAGGCCGGCTCCGGGAGGCCAACTCCCATCTTCAACACAGTTGTGCTGGCAGATACGCACCAGCTACGAGGCACACGGTAATAGGGGTTCTCGATCCAGCGGGCGCACGGCACCTCATTCGAGAGATTGTGCATGTGCTTCAGAATAAACAGGCCGGCGACAAGCCGCGTCGGCAGGCCAGGGTGCCCCGGACCGGTTTGGCACACCGAACCAAAGCGATCATACAGAAACTTCCGGTCGATCAGCGCCGCCAACCGCACCAGCGGGTGGCCCATGTCGATGATTTGATCAAGCGCCGGAAGCAACAGGTCTTTCTGGCGTTCATCCCGCGGTTTGCTCATCGCCTTCCCCAATGCCGATGAACCCGCCGTCAGGGAATCACGAATCGCTCGAAAGCAAAATCCTAAAACGCAAGAAGGCGAGGCCCAACAACCCCGCTTTCCTGCAAAATCCAATACTTTATCCTGACAACTTCTGCTTATCTCTCAGACTGATCTGCATTCTTCACGGACGACTAAAGAGGCCGAAGCCTCAACACCGCGCAGTACAGTAAGTCACTAGACTCGAGTGGTGTGAGGCTCACGACAACGACGGCTCGGCCAGATGCTGTATGTGCCATGAAATCCACGGTGCTTAAGCCGTAAGCACCACGAGGTTGGTGTTCGGATATCGCTGGCTTGTTCTTGCGGATGAACTGACTGCAGCTCGTTGTACCATTATGTCCAAGACGATGACCCGAAGCGCTCCTCGTCGACGTTGGAGCTTGCGCCTCCCTGCGGCGAAGCAGCTTTACGAAACTCGGCACCCACGCTACGTCGCTTCGGTTGAGGGCGGCCGCCGGCCGCGCATCTTCGCAAGATGTCTCCGAAGGAGACGCGTACGACCTCCATAGTACTATTACGAATCGAAGCAACGCCGTTCCCGCGAGCAGCACACCGCAATTCTACTCTGGAAGCGAGCTGACCATAGTGAAACAACCTTTAGAAGCTCTCGGGCCTTTTAGCGCAGCAATTATCAGGCGAAAGGACTATTCCATCCTTTGGACATAGTCACAGTCGTCTTCGTCTTCATGTACTGTTCGGCAGCCTCGAGTCCATACTCGCTTCCGATCCCGCTTGCCTTGTGGCCGCCGAGCGGCGTACCGGCGGACAGCGTATGGACGCAATTGATCCACACGATGCCACTCACAAGCAAGCGGCGTGCCTGCTCGGCACGATGAATCGACGAGGTCCATACTGAGGCGGCCAAGCCATATTCCGTGTCGTTCGCAAGCTGCCAAGCTTCTTCGTCGGTGTCAAACGCATGCAGCGCCATCACTGGTCCAAATATTTCCTGTCGGGCAAAATCACTGTCCGGCGCAAATTTCGTCACGATGGTCGGCGGGAAGAAATGTCCACCAGGCACCGGATGAAAGCCTGGATGGCAATCCTGAGCCCTCCCCAACCCGCTCATCAGCTGTCGTACGCGCGCAAGTTGCTTAGCGGAGATGATAGGGCCGATCTGGGTTGTCGGATCGAAGGGGTCTCCGACACGGAGATTTTCCGCTGCGGCACGGCAGAGTGCGGTGAAGTGATCGAGTATCGGCCTGACGACGAGTACGCGCGCGCAACTTGTGCAGGTCTGTCCAGCATTCTTGAAGGCGCTGAATACAGCAGCGGATGCTGCACGCGACAGATCGGCGTCGCCGAACACGAGCATTGGTGATTTCCCGCCGAGCTCGAGAACAACGCTCTTGAGCGCCTCTCCAGCAGCCGCCGCTACGCGGCGTCCCGTCGCGGTCGATCCAGTGAAGCTAATCTTCGATACTAGTGGATGCGTTATAAGCGGAGTGCCTACCTCTGGTCCGAAACCGGTGATGATGTTTGCGACACCATCGGGTAGTCCAGCCTTCTGCATCAGCTGTGCTAGCAGAAGCGTAACTAGCGGGCTCTGCTCCGCCGGCTTAAGAACCATCGTGTTACCGCAAGCTATGATTGGTGCGATCTTTGTGGCGGCATTTTCCAGGGGATAGTTCCACGCCGAAATTGCGCCGATCACACCAAACGGCTCCCGCTCGACTATCGCGGTAGCCTCGTTTCCCATAGGCACACTGCTGCCGTGTAATTTGTCAGCCAATCCAGCATAGTAATCGAACAGCCCGGCCGCATGCTCGATCGATGCGCCCGCCGTCTCGCTGATTGGGCGGCCGCTGTCCAGCGTCTCGATAACACCGAGCTCCTGCGCGTGACCGCGTATCTCGTCGGCGATCGAGCGCATGACTCCGGCGCGCATGGATCCATTGTTGGCCCACGAAGCAGCAGCCGCACCTGCAGCCCGAACAGCCCTATCCACATCCGCCGCCTGCGCTCTCGACGCGAGGAGCAAGGCGCTGTCATCGATCGGGCTACTGACCGCGAAAGTTCCAGAATCCGCCGCTTCGTACCATTCGCCGCCGATCCACAGCGTGCTTTTTGCAAGACACGCAGGTGGAAGCAGATCCCAAAGTTTTGTGTCCATAACTGGCTCCCTTGTACAATTTCGCAATCCGTCAGCGCTTACCAGATAGCCATGGCTGGAACTTTTCCGGTGCGAACATGACCAGAGGTGAGCTGCTTGGATACTGCGCTCATTGACGCGCGTGACAGCGTCAGATTGCGGATCCAGAGGCAGCTAAGGCAACATCGTCCGAGTTCAGCAATGACCGATACCATAGCGAAAGACCGAGTCATTGAAATCATGTGTTGGATGATGCAAGCCCGCAGTGGCTCCCCTGCCAAGAAAGATAAACGCACCCCGCCTTGCCTGAAGTATGTAGGTGAAAATCTCCCGAGCCAATCCGGGGCCTGATATTCTCATCTATGGGTTCAGGACCAGTGTGCGCCCTGACCGCTAGCTTAGTCTCCTCGGAGTTTTTGATGGTGACGGCGTGCAGCATCGCGGTCTGACCGTAATGGCCACATGCATGCATATTGCCCGATACTTTCGACGTCCACGGCTTGTGTAATGCTTCAAGTATTGGCAAGGCGCCCATGTTCGCTCTCAATCCGCTCGCGCGGCCACATCCGTACTCCCGGGATCAATGCAACGTTACCCCTTTGAGCTATTTCTGTTTCGATTTGCGTGGTCTCAGCGAAGCCAACTTCTCCGCTACGAATTCCGTCGCATTATAATTTGCTAATCCGAGTTCTGGCTTTTCGTGGACTGCGTGCAACCAGCAGGCAATCCTCCAGTGATCCATCAACGTCCTTCAACTGGCGTAGATGACTCTTCAAGACTTATGCCAACTTGCGAGAACCCGACTTTATTGGTAACAGGACTTAGAACGGGCTATTGACTGGGCGGACGTGTTGTAGCCTCGATATCATGTGATAACTCCGACAGTCAGGGGAGCATTGTCGATGTCGCAGAAACTCCCGAGATGCGCGCTTTCGGAAGTCGTCCACTCCGACCTGACGGAATGAGCGTCAGATCCAGCAAATATGCGGCGCGAAGCTCACCCATTCCCCTGTTTGGAGATCGTTGATAATTCGCTTCATTGCCCGGAACGTCATGTGAAAGATTCAGTCGAAGCACACTCGCTTGCCACACCGGTTTTTTGGCCGTGTGCGCCGCCCTTTCATTCGGAAAGATTTAAGGTGTGCTTCAGAGGTATCTATTTTGTGTCTGGATATAGTTATCACGGACTGGTGCAGATCCTCGCTCAGTTAAGAGCGAAAGTACCCGATTGTTGCGTGAAACCCGCCCGCTCATGCTCATCGCTTCGTAAATGACTTCGCGTTCTTTATAGTTAACGGTTCCATACTGTGGCAGGTATTCGCGCCTGCGCTATAGCCCGTCACGGCTCACCCTAGGACTGCCTGTCCATTCCTCGCGACGGTAACTTGGCGCTCACGAACCTGAGCTTCGAACGAAATCGAATTGCCCTCCTTCCATAAATGGATCGTAACGGTCTCACCAGGGAATACCGGGGCAGAGAAGCGGGCGCGATGGCGATGGAACGCAGAGGGATCGTAATCGGCATAAGTCTGCAGAACGGCTCTGCAGGTCAAGCCATATGTACACATTCCGTGGAGAATAGGTCGGGGAAACCCAGCCAGGCGCGCGAATTCTGGATCCGTGTGCAAAGGATTTCGATCACCCGACAGACGGTAAATCAGTGCCGAGTCAGGCCGGGTCGGAATTTCAACTGATCTGTCCGGCGTACGGCGGGGTACCTGGTGCGGCTCTGGCATTCCCGCCGATGGCCCGTCAAAGCCGCCGTCGCCTCTCGCAAAGGTCGACGATACGATTGTGGCAATCTTGTCGCCCGCGCGATCTCTGACCACAACCTCGTTCTGAATGATGGCACCTTTGTCCTTGCCCTTATCGTATACGCCGCGCACGCACGCCTCCGCGGAGACGTTTGCTGCGACAGGCATCGGTTTGTGAAACCTGATGTCCCGCTCGGCATCGACGATCAAGACTCGGTTGAGAGCCATGTATCCTGGGCTCGCCCCCCAGACGCAAACCGACGCAAAGGTGGGAACTACCTTCAGAGGCTTGGACGTTGCAAATGCTTCATTGACAAATTGCAGCTCCCTTTCATTGAGAGGATCGGAGCCCATGCCGATGCCGAGCGCATAAAGCATCACCTCGCGATCAGTCCAAGAGTATGGAGCTCTTTTGCTCTTCAACTTGAGTACTGCGGGATAGTCGATTGCCATCTAGCATCTTCCTTTGTTGCTTTAGTCACTCTATCAGCCCTGGGCAAACAGCGAACAGGATTGAAGCCGACTATTACCTTCAATGATCTTCAGAATGTTCTCCATCTTATCATATCCCTCGCTCCGCTGATTTCGCACGAGCACTCTCGTGCGGCAGGCGGTCTGCCGCAGGCAAGCGGTGTGCCGCAAAGACCATGTTGTTCGCCGAAGCGCAATAAAGGAGTTACGCGGATGCTCCCGCCCACGTTCGCTCTCTCTAAAATCAGCGGCGCTGACGGACAGATGACATCGCTCAGTTTGTGGACTTGATCGCCTTTGGCTCCAGTTACTAACTTTCTCGCCTTAGCAATGCCCGTGCCATCGTCCGAAAACCAGATTATGAACGCGGGAAACGTTAAATGAATGGCTCCTGTGCTGCACCGGATGAACATACAAATGAATGGCTACTGGGGCCTTCGCGGGGCCGCGTAGGTCATCACCTCTTAAACTCGCGACATTATGGCGTTGAGAACAATTGGCATATCGCTTTCTTCGTCGACGCTGGCCTTATTACCCGAGCGCGAAGCAAGCTTGTGAGGACAAAATGCTTGGTATTGGAAGCAAGCTGCCGTCGTTCGAAATTAACGGCGAGAAGCCCGGCTTTCATGCGCGGACGGAAAATGGACGGAGTATGCCTTTGCGCGCGTTGGGCTTGCGACCTAAAATGCAGTGCCAAAGCTCTAATATGGCGGCACCAACATATCCAGCGGAAAGTCAGGTATAGGCGCATAGGTGCGCGCTCGGAAGTTGGACATCGCATTTAGCTCGGCCTTACTAGCTCCGCTCTCGGTAGCGATGGAATCAGCACTAAGCAGAACGGCTAAGTATCCGGTCAGCTCATAGCCGATAAGCGACATCTTGCGGTGGCGTTAGGTTTCATGCCGAGCAGGCGACTGCGGCTCAACGGCATCAAACCATGATCGAAGCTAGTTCTTCGCACCGGGGTAGCGGGTGCTTCTAGCTTAAGCGGCTTGCAATGCTCACAGCACGTACCCACCAGTGCCAGACGCGCGATATTGCTGTTTGATCTTGTTGCCCTCGGCGCAATGCCATCGCGACAAACGTTTCTTGCGTTCTGCTTTTTTGAGTGAAATGGCGGAGCTTTAGCCATTAATCACCCCCTTCGAATACTGAGCGCGCAGCGGCTTTACGAGTGCCCAACCGCAATGTTCGCATCGCGGCCGCCCGTCGGTGCCGGTGGCGAGACATTGCCGTTCAATGTTGTTGCCCTCGGTACATTTGTTGTTGTCATCTTGCGTTCGACTTTTCGAATGAAATGGAGGTACTTGGCCATCGGATTTCCTTTAGAAATGCGCGATTCGAATCGAAACGCGCACCTTTAGCTGTGGTAGCTTCGACATTCGCAATTTAACTGCTGCGGCTTGCGCGCTGACGATTCGCGCTCGAGAGCGATTTCACTAAGCGTCAGATCCATCGTCTGCATTTTTTGTCACGACCGTCAGACCGCCTTCCTCCCGGTACTCGATGTTAGGCCTTCGCCTGGCTTGGTTTTGGGCTACTGCGGGCCTCTGCTGCCTATCCGACGCCTCACGGCGCTGGCAGCGCACCCATTCATGGGGCCATGATGACAACCCAGTCGGCCAGCGTTGATCGATCGAGAACGACCGCACAAGGGTCTTACGACGCACACTTCGAATCCCTTGCGTCTGTCGCGCTGGACCAGATCAGTGGACGCAAACTAGGCGGCCTTGGTCGCTTGCGGCTTTGACTTGGCGCCGACCCGCCGCGAGGGCCAACCACACTGAGCGGCATGTCTTCATCGATAGCGATGCGCCTCTCCACGCGATGTCGGCCGCTGGATTTCTTGACGGCGTAACGCTCGGTCGCCCTGTTATCCCAGATTACAACGTCGCCCGCTTTCCAGCTCCAGCTCACCGCATTTTCTCGCGCGGTGAGGTAGGATTGAAGCCGGTCGAACAGCTTCTGGCTGACATATTTTCCCAGGCCAACGAAATTCTGCACAGAATGTCCTAGCACGAGCAAGCGCTCGCCCGTCTCGGGATGAACGCGAACAACCGGACACGCTGTTTCGCAGATTGTTCCGGTGAAGACACCATCGAATTGCTGCGTGTCCGTCTCGATGGCGTGCCTGGTCACGGTGCAGTCATAGGCGCTGCAGTGCACCGCCCAGAGGTTGTTGGCCAGCATCCGCAGCGGCTCGGGAAGATCAAGATATGCCGCCGCAGTGCTTGCCCAAATAATGTCATCGCCATCAGGCGGGACCACGACGCCGCGCAGTACCGAAATTTTCGGACATGGGTCACCGAAGGTGACATCCATGTGCGTCTGGTCGGCATGACCGCTCCCGCGGCCCGGCGCCATGTCCCGGGTCGATGTTCCCTTTGTGGTACGCGGGATCAGAGAGCCGAGGCGGAGGGCAAAGCGCTGCTGTTCGGCATCATCGAGATGTCCCTGATCACGGAAGAAGATGACTTTGTGCTCGAGAAGCAACTGGCTAATGGCGCAGATGACCTCGTCGGACAATCCGTCCGATAGCTTGATGTTCTTGATCTCGGCACCAAGCCGGGCCGCGGACTTGACGATGTCCGATCGCGGAATGACATTATCCATGGTCGTCACGTTGCTCATGATCATGCTCTCACTATCGTGATGCCTAAAACAAAGCTGCGCGATATTTGGTCGCGAGACTAATGGCGGAGAAGGAAATCGGCTTGTTGACGGATCCTACTCGGCCGCAATGTGCTCCAGCAGCCGCCACAAAGAGCCACGCCGGGTCGTCGGCACGCACCACTATCATCATATGCCCCGCTCTGTCGCGACTAGGGGCCACTCTTGCATCGGCTCCGATCAGACGACGGAAAAGGCCGACAACGCTGCCGGGATCGACGTGCAGCATGATGAATTACCTCGCTCTTACATCTCAATCATACGGTCAATCGATGTCTAGTCCATGAAACCAAACCAGCTTTCTCATCGACGATGAGAAATGTTCATTTTATCGGCGAGCCAGGCACCGAGCTATTTTTAGGAAGACGATTTCTCTCGCCTCGCAATGGGTACAATCGCGTGGTCAGGACGAAATGTATAGCTCGTGGTCCTAACCAATCGGTGGGATCAAAAGTTACTCTACCTTGGGTTGTCGACACCTCAATGTGTGCGGCTGTTTGACTCGTCTGTCACAGATGGAGCAGGTGCCGACTGCTCGCGGAGCGAGAGATCGATCCTCCATGCGCTTTAACGGTTCCCGTTGCGGTTTAACACGGGCTATATCACTCGTTTTGCGGGACCGACTTCTCAAAAACGATAAACGTCGCGATGCAACCTGAAGTCGGATTTGCTTTAGCGAGCTGGAACATCATCATCGCCGCTAATCAACAGGATTGGAGTAATGTATAGCGACTTAGCGAGGATCAGCTCGCAATAAATGTCACGATAAGGTGAGTGCCGTCACATGTTTCCTCTCGAGACATCGGGAATGGCCAAGCACCGCCAACCGCCAACGACAATGCCTGGGCGAGTGATTCGTGCGCGAAACACACCCCAAGAAGAGCTAATCAGTCTCGACTCAATGAGCGTCCTATCCGGAGTTTTTCTTTTACGAATGCTTGCCGCGGTCGTCGATTGGCGCGCCGCCATGTGCAAGCTCCAGTTAGTCGCCCTACGGGCCTGGAATTGTGGATCCGCTAGCCTGTTCGCGATCTGCGCCGCGTCGGCAAAAGTCTTGATTTAGTCAACGTTGAGCCTCTTGCCATCGCGATTTTTCAGGAAAAGCGGCGGCGACCCGGGGCGGTTCACACCGCCTACGCTTCTGCTATGGCGGTCAGCGCTTTAGCCGGTACCCTGGTCGTTTGCGGCAAACGGGCGCCTACCTGAAAGACCTCGAATTCAATGGGCTCCTCCATAAATACTCTCGAAGCGGCGAAATGCCCCCTGCAGGGCGCGTTTGACATTGACGGTGCGAGGATTGCCTTCGAGTGCCCCCGACAACCCGAGCTCGTCGAGAAAACGACGTCAACCTCGCCGCATGGCTTTGAAGTAGAGTCACGCCGACGTGGATATCGCCTGCCAAATCATCCCGCGCGCTACGGATTTCGATGCCAGTCACGCTGAGCCGCTTGTGAATGCCGGCACGGTCATCCAGATCACGGGAAATGCGGTCTAACGCTTCAGCCACGGCAACGTCGAACTTTCCGGCATTGCCGTTGCGACGAGTGGTTGCCAGCCGCGCCGATTTCATTTGCGAAATAGCACGCTCACCCTCGGACGGCGATCACGATCAATTCGCCTTCGCAAATGGCGCGACCGAGTGCAACCTTGTCTTCAATGGACCGGTGTTTTCATGTGTGAGCTAAACCGTGCGTAGATGGCCGCTGTCGCTACTCGCGTGTACTGTGCAGTATTGCCGCTCATGATCGCGGTCGCCGCAGCGCGAGCGAGCTATCGCCAAATTTTGGTGACGGCCGGAGCCGGTCAGGCGGCGGCGGTTATGGGCTGACGGTCGGTCGGCTTGGCGATGACCTCGATCCCATCATTGAATGTCACACCGACAACGAGTTTTGGCAACTGGTTGTGGCCATCGAGACGACGCCAGCTTCTCTGCGCGGCCTCGAGCAGCTTGAAGACCATCGCGAGTGCCGTCTTGTTGGACAGGCAGCCCTTCGATCGGATGGTGCGGTGGCGAACGGTGGCGAAGGTGCTTTCGATGGGGTTGGTAACCGGTATGAGATTTCTCGGTGCCAACGTTCCGCTGCGGTGTTCTGCGTCGTGGCGTATGGTGCGACCATCGGGACAGAGGCACCGGGAGCACGATGTGCGGGCAGGCCGATGCATACGATGAGCCGCGAGCTCGAGTTAGTAGCTGGCCGCCTCTGCGACTCGCCCGGTTGCGCTGGGAGCGC
>NZ_JADPJF010000017.1:0-4127 GCF_023073295.1 Bradyrhizobium sp. 23
CATAGCCGCATCGAAGACCTCATGCCGTGGCGATTCCGCAAAACGTCAAGCCAGCCTCAATAGGGTTGCGGCTAAGCGCTTACGGCCAACCAGGAGCTGAGCGAAGCTGTCCCGCTCTTGGCGGACTTGCTGTCGATACCGACCGGCGACCGCTACCTGCCGCTCAATTTCACGCCGCGGAAGCGCAAAGAGAAAACGCTTCATGTGCAACTTGCGCAGGTGGAAGGACTCGCGGCGCAGCAGCCGCTGCTGATGCTATGGGAAGATGTCCATTGGAGCGACCCCACCACGCTGGAGTCGCTGGATCTGCTCATCGACCGCGCCGCGACGCTGCGGATCTTGGTGATTCTCACAATTCATCCCGACCGAAAAAGAAAGCGAGTGGAGGAAAAGACGCTCGGCCTTCTTCCCAACCCGCTGCAGAAGTACGGCGTGAAGTTCGCGGCCACTACATCGGCGAGGTGTTCGGTAATCCTTCCGGCGGCCTGAAACAGGGCGCTATCTACGAAGGCCGTCTCAACCTCGCGGTGGATGTCGATCTGCAGAAGCTCGTCGGCATCGACAAGCTCACCTTCCATGCCAACATGTTCCAAATCCATGGCGACGGCCTGTCCCGGAGCAATCTTCAGAACTTCTTTGTCGTCAGCGGAATCGAGGCTCTACCCTCAACGCGTCTTTACGAAGCGTATTTCGAGAAGCGGTGGGGCGGGAAGAGGATCTCGCTGAAAGTGGGTCAGCTCGCCGCCGACAGCGAATTCTTCAACACCAAATATACAGACGTGTTCACCAACGCCTCAATGGGTTGGCCCGCGATCACGTCGCTCAATCTGCCCAGCGGGGGACCTTCGCCACCTTTGGCGGCCATGGGCGCAAGGCTACTGGTCAACGTGACCGACCAGCTTTCCGTTCTGGGTGGGATCTTCGACGGCGACCAAGCCGGGCCCGGACCGGGCGATCCGCAGGAGCGCAACCGCTACGGCGTCAATTTCCGCGTCAACGATCCGCCGTTGTTACTGGGTCAGATCCAGTACGCCTGGAACAACAAGAAGGGCGATCCCAACCTGACCGGCCAGGTCAAGTTCGGTGGGTGGCGGCACTTCGGCTCATTCGCCGATCAACAGCTCGCGTCGAACGGCGTCTCGCTCGCCGCTTCCGGTAGCAGTGGCGAACCCTTATTGCTGGCAGGAAACATCGGTGGTTGGGCGGTCTTCGAGCAACAGATCTACCGCCTGCCTCACAGCGACGATCGCGGGATCGGTGTGTTCGCAAGGGCCGCCGGCGCGCCCGCTGATCGCAACCTCATCGATCTCTACGCTGATGCCGGCGTCGAGTTCATCGGGCTTCGTGACGACCGGCCGGACGACAAGTTCGGGATCGCCGCGGGTTATGCCCATGTGTCCAAACGGGCGCAGGCGCTCGACGCCGACTACCGCACGTTGGTGAATCCAAATTGGCCCTTGCGAAACTTCGAGGGATTGCTGACGACGGTCTACCAATACCAGATAAAGGACGGCTGGTCGTTGCAGCCAAACTTCCAATACATCATCCACCCGGGCGGCGGCGCCACGGGACCGGGGACGCCATTCGCCGGAAAGGTCCTCAAAAACGCGTCGGTGTTCGGTCTTAGGACGACGTTAAAATTCTAGCACCGTGCGCATCGCACGGACTCTGCTCCAGGAAGAGCTCGTGCAGATGAACACGATGGCGCAGATGGCATCAGAGCGACCCCCATGTCGTCTTCCGGGCGGACATCTCATTGAGCCTTTTCAGCCTGCTCGCGCTCGCGCAAGCCTCGGGCAAGTTGATCAACAGACGTCTCCTCCGCCAATTCGTCTTGTTGGCAATCCTCGTCATCGACATTCAGCCGCCTGGCAAGCTTCTGCAATATTCTCAAAGATCGCGTCGCCTCCCGTTCAGAGAGCAGATTAATCTGAAGTTCTAGACGATCCCGCTTCTCCAAGATGCGGTCGGTTGCATTTTGGCGAATGAGGACACAGGAGGTGAGAAGTACCGCCTCCAGCGCGAGGAATGTCCCGAGCAGCGGGAACGGGAATGGATCAAGCGCGCGATCGGGGAATACCCCGCCGAACGCAATCCAACACACCACCGCCCCGCACTGCAGCACAACGAACTGCGGAGTTCCCGCAAACGATCCGATTGCATGAAAAACACGATGATGAAGAGCGATCTTTTCCTCATCCTGCTTTTCAAGGCGCAGGATGGCGTCGATATTTTCTACCGGTCTTTTCGATGATGCCGACGCTGACATGGTCAGGTGGCGATCTGCTCGGCGGCTCGCCGCGCTGACTGTCGGGTCCGGTCGAGTGTCTCATCTCCGGCTTTTTCGGCCTTGGCACGCGCTTCACATTTCGAACGAAGCTCCTCAATCTCATCGTCTGTGAGGTGCTCGATTCCCACGAGACTATTGCGCGCTGCGCTCACGCGAATGAGTTCGTCAAGCTTTACCTGAATGGCGGCGCTGTCCCGGTGTTGCGAATTCTGAATCAGAAATACCATAAGGAAAGTTACGATTGTGGTCCCAGTATTAATGACCAACTGCCAAGTGTCCGAGAACTGGAAGAGCGGGCCGCTGATGCCCCATACGACCACCACACCCGCGGCTAACAGGAAGGTCGAGGCGCGCCCCGCCGCAAGCGAAGTCTTGTTCGCCAAGTCACCGAAGAATTTTGAAATCGGCGATGGTTCGTGTCTCATGATTGTAGCCTCTACCACCGACCACAATGTTGTGTTGGGGCAAAAAGTTCCGCGTTAGGAACCATGGTCTCCCTCTGTGAAATGCTTTTCGCGGGCGCTCCCGAGAGAAGGTATTACGAGCGATCGCGGAGTACGTCCTAAGCCGCGCCCCTTTGGAGCCGACCTCAACCCTAGAATTCCACTTTGCCCCTGACTCGGAACGGATGGCCAAGGATTCGATTCCTGCCGGCTCATAAGTCAGCCGCGGAAAAATCTCTCACGCGAAGGGTCCTCCACGAGCGATCAGGTTGCGATATCGGGCCTCGTACTCCTTCGCCATCCGCAGCGGAATCCGGGCCGCACGCGCGATGCGTATGGCGTCCTCCGGACCCTTGTCCGCCGTCAGCCGCCCCAGAAAGGCCAGGTACGAACCTGGTTCGTAGGAGGGCCGAAACATATCTTTGGGCAGTCCGTGCTGGATCGTCGCGATCCAGTTTGCCTCCGGAAGCGGCCGACGCTGGTCGGCGGAAATGGAGACGAACGGAGCGTTCGCAAAGGCGCCGATTAGCTGCGGCAGACCGGGAAGGTCGAGACGGCCGTGCATGGTCGTCAGGAAAGGCACGCCGGTCCGGCTCAGCACCGGAAGAGGCAGCCAGTCGACGTGGGAGTGAATCACGTCGAAATCGCGCGCGCTCGGCGATGGCCTCGATCAGAAGCGCGTAGGCGGCGTTCGGATCCGCACCCTTCCGCCAGCATATTGTTCTCCACTGTTCGTGGTCGTTCGAACTCCACCGCAAAATCAGTGACTTGCGCCAATGGACTGTACTTCACAGTTCTTAGGTGTTCTCCCTAATCGGGACGCTGACCGTAGCTTTAGACCGTGGGTTGCCGGACGAACGAGGCCGTCGAAGGGCATTGGTGTGAAATCGATAGTCCGGCCGCCACCTGGAAAATTCCTGGCGAGCGGATGAAGATGGACCAAGACCATTACGTTCCGTTGACGGATCCCGCGCTGGCGGTGCTCGACGAGATGCGCAACGGCAGCCAAGGTGAGCTAATCTTCGTCAGTCCCGATGCCCGCGTCGCCACCAAGACGATCAGCGAGGTCATGAGCCCGTTGGAGCACATCGCGATCAAGCTGAAGGAGGCCCGGCCGCCCGGCTGACGCGAGGCCGGCGTGTCTCGTCCGGCTCTGGAGGTTGCGGATATCTTCCGCGACCGTGGCCCGGCATGGCGGCAGGCCCATGCCGGCCGTGTCAGCCTCGACCAGTTGAAGGTGATGTCGGCGATCGAGAGCTGCCGCACGGCGGCGCTCGGCGGCCATGTCGCGCGCTGCGAGGACTGCGCCTACACGTCCATCGCCTACAACTCCTGCCGCAACCGGCACTGCCCGAAGTGCCAGGGCGCCGCGGCGAAGCAGTGGCTCGCCGATC
>NZ_JADPJF010000017.1:4225-12913 GCF_023073295.1 Bradyrhizobium sp. 23
TGCCATATTATCACGTCGTGTTCACGCTGCCGGCCCGGATCGCCGACATCGCCTACCAGAACAGGGCCATCATCTACGATCTCCTGTTCAAGCTCTCGGCCGAGACGATGCTCACGATCGCCGCAGATCCGAAGCATCTCGGCGCCAGGATCGGTATCACGTCCGTGCTGCACACCTGGGGCTCGGCCATGACCCACCACCCGCATGTGCACATGATCGTGCCCGGCGGCGGCATCTCGCCCGATGGCCAGAGTTGGGTGTCCTGCCGCCCGGGGTTCTTCCTGCCGGTACGCGTGCTCTCACGCCTGTTCCGGCGCTTGTTCCTGGGTCGCCTTGCCGCGCTCCACCAGGCCGGCCGCCTGAGCTTCTTCGGTAACGACGCTCAGCTCGCCGGAGCACAATCATTCGCCGCATTGCTTGCAGCGTCGCGCAAGACGGAATGGGTCGTCTATGCCAAGCGTCCGTTCGGCGGGCCACAAGCCGTGCTGGCCTATCTGTCGCGCTATACTCACCGCGTCGCCATCGCCAACAGCCGCCTGATCGCCCTCGACCAGCACGATGTCACCTTCAGATAGAAGGATTATCGGGTCGAAGGCCGCGACCGGCAAAAGCGGATGACGCTCGCCACAGACGAGTTCATCCGCCGCTTCCTCATCCACGTGCTGCCAAAAGGCCTTCACCGCATCCGCCATTACGGCCTGCTCGCACGGGGCGTCTGCGCCGACAATGTCGCACGCGCGCGCGAACTGCTCGCCGTCAGCGATCGTGAGGATGAACCGACCGAGACCATCGTCGACAGCGGCAAGCCACCGTGTCCATGCTGCGGCGGCCGCATGATCGTCATCGAGGTTTTTGAGCGAGGTGCAATGCCGCACCGTCAATCGACCGCGCCAATCAGCGCCATCAGGATCGACACCTCATGACCGCGCATCGGCCATTCCGCAAAGCTGTTCGTCATGCCCGCCGCTCATCGACCGGCCACGGCGCAGCGCACCCGAACGCTCATCGGTCGTCGCCCATCCGTCGATCATTGATCGCGTTCGACAACGTCCACCGCCCATTCCATGATAGCGACAGCGTCGTGCCGCGCGCTGCACCGGTTCGAACTCCATCACCAAACTCGCCTGCAGCGCTCAAATCCCCATAGAGCCTGCCGCATCAGTCCTGCCCACCATGCGCGGTTTCCTTGTATGGGGCTTTTTTTGTCAAGGAGGCGTTTCAAGAGGCGACAGGTCGCGCATCTTTTCCTTCGTCAGTTTCTTTGTTCGATCTGAAAGCCGTTTCTTCGTCCCGACCCGCACTTCGCCTGCGCTGGCGTGCGCAGAAGCTGTCAAGGTTGGCCGTCGCACGAATCATACCACAGGCTCCGCCGTTGCCAGGCCACACCTTGACAGCTTCGAGCACGACGGCACGGTTGGTGCGATCGGGATAACGATCAGAGGGGAGCTCGCTTGCGGGCGCGATCAATCGCGCCACAACCTTGTATTCGGTGGGTCCAAGGACCCGAACCATGATGCAGTCATACGCATCGGCAGCGAAGCTCCGAAGCGGCGGACCCATTCTCCCTTTCGGCATTGAAAGCCAAGGAAACACGTCGGGACCCCGCCACCTCGAACCGTCATCGGCGACACCGTCACAAGCGGACAGACAGGGCCGAAACTGTTGGGTGTCGTTCAGTGACCTCCGTTGATTATGCCGGCCGCAGAACGACGCCGTCCGGCACTACTCCCTCCCCCACGAGACGCCACAGGGCGATCAGGAGCTTGCGCGCCAAGGCCACGATCATGGTCTTGCGCGTCCCGCGGGCATTCTCGGTGCGGGCTCGAAACCACTGCGCCAAGGTGCTGTCCTTCTGGAACATGAGAAATCGCCACGCCAATTGGATCATGCCTCGTCGAACCCGAGCGTTGCCGGAACGGGTCAGCCCTTTCTCCCGGCGTTTTCTGCCGCTCTCGTCGGGCGAGCCCGTGAGGCCGGCATAACGCGCTACGGCCCGTCGGTCGCGCATGCTTCGCGACAGTACCTCCTGCACCAGCATGTCGGCCGTCTCAACACCAACCCCGATCACGCGCGCCAGCAGGTGCACCATTGCATGTGGTCCATCATTGGGCGCTTGCTTGAGACGCTCCAGGCGAGCGTCCTCGATCTGCCGTATCTGATCGCTGACGAGTCGCCGGCGCGCCATGTCGCGACGCAGCTCAGCCAGGGTGTTGGGCGGGATCGGCTCGCCCTCGGGGGAGCGCAAGCCGTCAAGGCGTTCGGCAGCTTTCTTCAGCTTGGGATTGAAGCCGCGGATGCCGAGCCGGATCAACGCTGCTTTCATTCGGTTGACGATCCGACTTTGTTCTCCGACGAGGCTCTCGTGTTCGCGGTTGGGCCGCTTGGCATCTTCGTCCTGGATTGTCGGGATCGCCACCATCTTGCAGTGATCACGCTCGCCGCGCAGCCAGCCGAGAAAAGAGCGTTTGAGCAGCTCGGTGTCGAGCCGATCGGTCTTGGCGCGCCGGTGCTCGCGCGACACCGCCACACTCGATGCGTGAATGACGTGAGCCTCAATGTCGCGTGCCCTGAGCCAGCGCGCCAGCCAGAAGCCGTCACGGCCGGCCTCGAAAACGACGGCGATGCGTTTGATCCGATGCCCGGCCTTCGTTGCTTCCTCTCGCCATCGATGCAGCAACTTCAGCAATGCGCTCTCGTCGACCGCGAGCTTCTTCAATGGCTGGCGCTCGACGCCAGGCACGATGCCGGCGACGAGCCAGCTCAACAGGCTCAGTTCGATAACTGCGATCAGCGTGCCATTCGGGTCGAGGGGGCTCGAGGATCGGCTCAGATCGTTCAACTTCTGCATGGGGCGCTCCATCGGTTCATCAGCAACAATGGATGCAATATCCTCGTCGCCGCCCCATAGCATCTCCCTTGGAGGCTTTCGGACGCCGGCCGCCCGGAATGTGCCGCGCCGTCAATCATGCGGCCGGCATCCGAAATCCTTCACACAAGCGGACATTTCGGTTCGACCGCCAATTGGTCCGGTAGGGGCCAAATCCGGACTCGTGCAGCGCAGAAAAAGTTGCTTCCATCGCGTTAGCTCGGATCACGGTTTGGCAGGTCTTCGGACGTCAATCTTCTCGCCGACGTCTATGACCATTAGATCTTCACCAAGCTCCAAGGGACCGGAGTAATTTTTCCGAGTTGGCGGAATCAGATCCTGCTCGGTCGCGTTTGGCAACACAATGTGTGAATACACTGCCAGCTTAGGCTTTGTCCGCGCAAACACCTCTCCCGCCTGCTCTGGCGTGACATGATGGGCAACAACACTTGACGTCCGCGCTGGCGGAACTCCAAGGCGCTGGAATGTTTCGGGCGAGGCGACCTCGTGCACCAACAGATCAACGTTCTGGGCGTGCCGGATTAGATTTTCAGAGGTGCGGGTGTCTCCGGAGAGCACGACAGACCGACCGGAATAGTCGATGCGATAGCCAAACGCCGGCTTTACTGGCGTGTGATCCACTTCGAACGCGGTGATCTTCACGCCGCTGTCCTCATATGTGAAGCCCTCGGCGATGTCCTCCGCGAGGATGACCACGCCATCTGGTGCGGCCCGGTCATCGTATAGCCTAATCCGGATGTCGTACTCGAATGCCTGCTCGAACAGCGACGTCATCCGCTTTGTCCCTCTTGGTCCCCACACCTGCAGTGGCCGATCCCGTCCCGGCGTAAGCCAACCGGTCAGCCACAGATCCGGGAAGCCGACAACGTGGTCTGAATGAAGGTGAGTGAGAAAGACGCCGTTTACATCCTGCCAGGGCACCTTGATCTGATTGAGTCGCTGAAGGGCACCGCGGCCCGCATCGAAAATGAACTTCTGCCCACCCGCTTCGACGAGGATGCTCGGTCCGAACCGGTTCATGACGGCCGGAGGACATCCTGTGCCTAGCAGGGTAACCCTTATTTCTTGTCCCTGTGCCGTCGCCGCCGGGACAAGGAGCAGGGCAAGTAGTGCGATTCCCAACATTCTCTGAAGACATTTTGACGACATTGGCTGCCCTCCTGGTCAAATCGCAACGTGATTACTTGGAGTCATTCGCGGCACTCTTGCTGGATCAAAGGGACTTCCGGTCTATTCCTCTTAAGTGAGCAAGCAACGAAGATCCTGGTCACCTCATTGCTCGCGAACGCCGGCCTTCCTCAGTCCTTCGACGATGTCGTCGTACTCACGACGAAACTGCGGATTGCTCGAACGTGCGTAGCCGATTTGCTGGAACCACTGGATCGTGAAGTCCGGTCGGATTGCATTCAATTCGACCAACACTTGCTGGGCCATCTCCAATTGGCCAGTGGCTCCATAAGCTGAAATCAGATCTACATACGGAAACCAGTCCAATTTACTCAAGTTGATGGAGCGCTTACATTCGTCGATGCCTTCCGCGTATTGGCGCAGATGGACATGAGCATGACAGAGGAAATAGTGCCAAGTGCCAGCGGCCGGATCTTTGGGGCTTAGGCGCAACGCGATCTGAATCGGGGAAAACGCTTCGCGCGCGCGTCCGGCCGTAATAAGTACGATCCCCTTGGATGCATACGCGACGGGCGAATTAGGATCGATTTCCAACGCTGCGTCGTATTCAGGTAAGGCTTGCTCAGGATTTCCGTAGTTCAAAATGTTTCCCTTGGCTACGTGCGCGTTTGCGGTCCCCGGGCGTTTTGCGAGAACTTGATCAATTAGGTTCAGCGCCGTCCTTTTGTCCTCGACCACGGATGTTGACCATCCGTAGATCACGCCCTCCGCGATGCACAACGACTTCCCGATCATTGCATCGATGTTGTCTGGATCGAGGCGCAGTGCGCTATCGAACAAGTCGTTTGCCTGTGCATTCGTTAACTTTGTCCGGGGGCCATAGCGCTTCGCCCAGCCGCGCATGCTGAAATCCACAGCGTCTGGATTGGTTGGCCTGTCCATTTGGCTGCGCCGGCTTTCGGCCTGGATGAGCTCGACGTTGAGAGAGCGAGCGAGCCGCGCCGTGACCTGCTCCTGCAAGGCCGCAAGATTTGTCCGATCGCCGTCAAAGCGGTCAGACCAGACGTCACGACCAGTCGACAGTTCGGCAAGTGACACGTTCATCCGGACCCGATCTCCGGCGCGCTGTACCGCGCCCTGTACCGCCCATCGGATACCAAGATCCTTGCCGAGCGTCTTGAGATCGATCTGCTTATTTTTGTAGGTGAAAGCCGTCCCGCGCCCGATCACGAACGTATCGGGCATTTGCGCGAGGTCCGTTGTCAAATCGGTCGTAAGGCCGTCGGCAAAATAGTCCTGCTCCGCATCGTTGTTGAGGTTTGCGAATGGCAGGACAACGAGAGACAAACGGGGAGCAACGTTAGGCCGGGTCGTAGCCTCCTTCTGCGTCTTTTGGCTTTCCGGAAACACGTCTGTGCGGAGCGTCTTCCAAACAGTCCAGTAGCCGACGAGGCCGCCCGCGATCGCACCGACGGCCGCAATCGAGGCCAGCGCGCCGCCAATCAACTGCAACCTTGCCCGCAGGCGGACCTTTAAATTGCGATCCGTTAGCGGCTTCCCCAGGCGCTCCTCATCGGAGACAGCTTTGTCCGGTTGATCATTATCGGATGGCGGCTTGCCAGGTGGGTCGTTGGAGACTTCCGAGTTTGTCACCGTTGCCTCTCCGCGTAGGCCACACGCTTGGACTTTTAGCTTAGCAGAATTGCACACCTGAGCTTGGTCAAGGCTTCTGACTCATTTGCGCTTCTTTCAAAGTTGTCGCGTCGTAAAGCCGGTCTAAGAGATTCACACAGGTTTCGTCTGGGCAAAAGTGTCGGTCTAGCGCTCAGCTGCAAACTTCCGGTCGTCCGCTCTCAACCGACATGTAGCGGCAGCGCTTCAACAGTAACGACGGGCCATGACTCGCTATCCCAAACCGGCTCAACCGGAACAGCGAAGTAGACGGTCCTGCCATTCAGCAGTAGCATTCTGCCGCTTCGGCGAGGGCGATCTGTGATGTTGAATAGACGAGAGACGCTAAAGATTTCCGCAGGAGCACTTCTCGCGCCGGCACTGGCGCCGAGCCTCGCCGCGGGACAATCCGCCCGCACGAAACTTGTGCTGTTGGGCACGACCGGCGGTCCCCCCTTGCAGGTTGGGCGAGCCGCACCTTCAAACGCCATTGTAACCGGGGGCTCCCTTTACGTTGTTGATTGTGGCAACGGCGTTGCCCGACAGATCGTGCAAGCTGGTCTTAGGCTCAACGCGTTAAAGAGCATTTTCATAACGCATCAGCATTCGAACCACAATTTAGACTACGGAAACCTGTTTTATTTTGCCTGGTATTCGAGCCTGCGGAAGCCAGTGTATTCTTACGGCCCGCCACCATTGGCGGAAATGACAAAGAAGTTCTTTGAGTTGAATGCTTTCGACATCGACATTCGAATTCGCGATGAAGGCAAGCCCGATCCTAGGGCGATGCTTATTCCGCATGAGATTGAGTTGGCCGGAATTGTGATGCAAGACGAGAATATGAAGGTCAGTTGTGTCTTGGCTGACCATCCACCGCTTCCGGTGGCGCTATCGTATCGCTTTGACACTGCAGATCGCTCTATCGTGTTCTCTGGTGAGCCCCGAAAGACCGACGCTCTCATTAGTCTTGCGAAAGGCGCGGACGTATTCGTCTGCGAGGCGCAATATCTTCCGGGAATGCGTCAGGCGCTCGATGGAGCCGTGAAAGTAGGCAGGTTCGATAAGGAGACCGCCGACAACCTTTTCAAAAGTGTTTCAAGCAATGCACTTACGGTCGAACAGGCCGGCGAAGTGGCTCAAGCCGCAGGGGTCAAAACGCTAGTGTTAAGTCATTTCGTTCCAGGAAATGGCGCTGTACCTGATCAGGTGTTTGTGGACGAAGCCCGCAAAGCTTTCTCCGGCGAAATCATCCCGGGCCGCGACTTGCTCGAAATTTGAATTTAGCCTCATGTTTGACAGCGTCCGGTTTGGGTCAAAGGCTGCCTGGGAAAGCTTGCATGCCTTGTTCCGGTGAACTTCAGGAAGCAGACCTCGGGAAGCTCTGAGCCAATGGAGGACTCCGCACGGTTTTTCCCATGCTGACCGACATGACATAGGGTTCAGGCGGCTCTTCGGCTAGGCGATCAAATAGAAGGTGGTTGCCAGCGCCGCGGCGAGGACCGCCAAGCGAGTGGCCGCTTTCATCATTTTCGTCATGGACGATTTTTCGATGATGAAGTTTAGCCCGCTAACGACCACGACCATGAAAGCCACAAGCAACCACATGACGCTCATCCTCTGATTGAGCACGTGGCATATGTATCGGGCCAAGTGTCCTGATTCTTTATCGTTGTTTCATTCTAACCAGACAGCACCCAACAAAGGTCTGCTCAGGGCCAAAAGCAGCGGTGGACACCAAGTTGGAACCGCGTCCGGATTGCCCCTGACGGCCGACATTACACGCGCTCAATCGACCTTCGGCTTCGGGCCATCAGCCGACATGCACCAGCGGGTTAAGCAATCCGCTGTAGCAGCGTCTATTGAACGTCGTTGCCCCACGAAGCAGCTGATTGTTTCACCCCGGCGTCATACCTTTGCTCTTGATCACCGATATGGCGTCCGGCGTTTTCAGGTAGTCGACGAGCGCCTTCGCGGCTGCGGCTTCCTTCGTGGCCGCACCGAGCGCGGCCGTGAATACGACATCCTGCTGCAAGTCAGCAGGGAACGGGCCAACCACATCGAGGCCCGGCACCGTCAAGACGTTCATCAGGAACAGCGCGAGTTCGGCCTCTCCGTTGGCGACTACAGCGACGACCTGTGCGGGGGTCGGCTGCGCTTTCATCTTGGCTTTCATCTGTTCGGTGATGTTGAGGCGCTCGAATACTTTCGCTATTGAATAGCCGGTTGCGCTTTCCGGAATCGAGGCGACCGATTCCGCGTTAAGCAAGGCAGCTTTAAACACGTCGGGCGTGGAGATGTTGGGCTTCGGCGCACCGTCGCGAACCGCGACACCGAGGCCAACACGAGCTATGTCCAGCGTCGGCCCGGCTGCGAAGTGTGATCGCGCGGCGGCGTCCCTCATTACCTCGACCGGCACGACGCCGACATCGAACGGCTTGCCGGAGGTAGCTTCCTTGATCAGGTTCGGAGTGGTGCCGAAGAAGATATCGAGCTTGTGACCTGAGGTTTGTTCGAACTTCGGCTTGAGACCCGCCCACACTGCTGTCATGGCGCCGCCGGCCAGAACCCTCAACTCAGCTGCGGTCGCCGCTGGTGACAGCATCATGCCGACCAAGATACCCACTGCCGCGAAGGAAAACACAGTCCTCATGAAACCTCTCCCGAGTATATGAACCGAGCGTTTGACGCACGTGGACGTTACGCTGCTCCTGGTCCACCGTCTAATGTCTCAGATGGGTCAAAGGCCGCCCTCGGCGGCTCCAAGTTCAACCCTCGGAAGCGGAACGGGCTAGGCCCAGAGAGGAAGTCAGCCACCGGCCATTTCCTGACTCCAAAGTGCGCCACGACCAACGCCCTTTTCAACTGGTTGGCACCACGGTAGCCTTTACCTCCGTGGCTGAGGAAAAAGGGGTGTACTCAGTCGTCCGTTAAGAAGCCGAATTGAGCGGGAGCGGACAGGCAAGCGTATGCGATAGCTGGATCAGGAAGAGGCACAAGAGTTC
>NZ_JADPJF010000028.1:0-1394 GCF_023073295.1 Bradyrhizobium sp. 23
CGGCAAGGCCGCCCAGCGCCATCATCAGCATCAGCCGCTCGGTCTCGCCGATGGTGGCATTGGCGTTGACCTCGATGCGCTGCTGATCCGCCGTCAGCTCCGATCGCAGCTCACCCGAGAGCTTGAGAATGGACGCGGCTGTCTTGGTCATCTCGCCGTTCAGCTTGACGATGACCTTCACGTTCTCGGTGAGCTTTGAAAAAGAGGCGCGGTACTGCTTGAGGAGATTGCTGATCTCGGTGACGCGGTCGGTGATCTTCTGGTCGTTGGCATAGATCGAGACCAGCAGGGTCTCCAGGAATTTGATGCGGGCGGTCACGCCGTCGGCGGTCTTCGGCTCCGGCTTGGCGACGAAGGCGCTGACCGAGGTGGAGACCGCCAGATATTGCGATGTGATATCCTTGGCCGTACCCTGAACCGAGTTCAGGCCCGCCAATGCCGCGGTATCGGCAAGATCGTCGAACTTGAACCGGATCTTGTTGCCGACGCTGTTGAGCTCCTCGGTCGCGATCTTGCCGTTCTCGCGCGTCAACGTGATGATCTCGCCGAACACCTTGGTGAAGCTCTTGAAGTCGGCCTCGAGCCTGCCGACCTGCTCGCGGCGGGCTGCGCCCGTGGTGGCCGCCGCCGACTTGGCGATCGCGGCCCTCAAATTCTCTTCAGCTGCTTTGGCTGCGGTCTCATCATCCGCCGCGCCGGTCAGCGTGTAGGCCCGCGCCAAGCCCTGGTAAGCGATCAGCTCGCGATCGACCGTCCGCGCAAGGTCCGCTTCGGCGACGCTGGAGCGGTAGGAGGCCACGGCGGCCTGAATCCGCTCGAAGCCGAAATACGCGAAAGCCATGCTGACGGCGAGGATGGCGAGCACCGCCACGAAGCCGAGGATGATTTTTGCGCGAAAACGCAAGGTGAGCAGCTTCGATCTGGTCGGCTTCGACTTGACGGGCATTCCCCACCCCATTCCATTCGCGGAAAACCAGGCGCAGCCCGGAAGCAGCCCGCTTCCTGACGCGTGAGCACGGTAAATGGCAAAGGATAAGCTGCGGTAAATTTGTGGCGCCGCAACCGGCGGTTACGTGACGCAGGGTCTCGTCGTCCTGGCCTCGTGCGCAATCGCGCACGGGGGGCCGGGACGGCTGAGCGCTTACGCCGCCCGGATATTCCCCATGAAGCGGTCGAGCTCGGCGCGCAGACGGGTGCTTTCGGACGACAGCGTCTTGGCCGAATGCAGCACCTCTTCCGAGGCCGAGCCGGTTTCGGCGGCGCCGCGGTTGACCTGGCCGATGTCGGTGGCCGCGGTCTGGGTGCCCTGCGCGACGGTCTGGACGCTGCGCGCGATTTCCTGCGTCGCGGCGCCTTGCTGCTCCACCGCGCTCGCAATCGAGGTCGAGATCGAC
>NZ_JADPJF010000156.1:0-12953 GCF_023073295.1 Bradyrhizobium sp. 23
ACCCAAACAGCGAAATCGATCAGCTGCTTCCCTGGGCCTATCGCGCGCAATCCCTCAAAGCCGTGGCGTGAGAACGACGCTTACCGTTCGGCCGAGCCTCGACCAGTATCGGCGCTCGGGTGCCCACGGCGCGGCGGCGGGCCCGGCGCTTGCGCACGCTGAGGCCTTCCTCTCGATACAGACGGTAGATCCGGTTCCGCCCGGACGGCTCGCCCTGCTGGCGAAGCAGCACGAACAGCCGGCGGTAGGCGAGCAGATGCACCATCCTGCGGAAGAAAGCGCTGGATGCGATAGATGCGCCGTTCAAGGGCGGCGGCGCGCGGCGAAGTATATTGTGCCGACGCCGGCTACCTCAATTTTTCAATCTGCGTCGGCATATCAATCCGCATAAAATCGACCTCGATTTCAAGTGTGCCAAGCCGCTCCGATCGCGCTCTGCAGCCCGCCGTCGTTTGGTAGCGCCTGAAGCGTGGAATTCGTCGGATCAAACCCGGTGTTGTTCGCCGAATACGTCGCCATCGCCTGCACCAGCTGAGAGAGCTGGCTGTCGATCTTGAGACCTCCGGCGGTGATCTCCTGCAATGCACCCGAGCTTCCCGAGAACCAGTTGCCGATCGTTGTGCTCGTGTTAGTGCCCAGGAGATCGATCCTCAGATCGTTGCCGGATTGTTCAAACCAGAGGTTCTGATCGGTGATACCGCTCAGGAAATCGATCTCGTTCTTCGAGCCGGTCGCTGGGGAAAGGTTGATCTGCGCTTGTCCAGCGCTCGTCGTAATCTGGTACACATTGTTCCGCGCTCCGCCATAGACTGTCTCTGCGCCCGCGCCAATCTGGAAGATGTTCAAGCCGTAGTCGTTGCCCATGAGCGTCGCGTTCGCGACACTGCCGGCCCAGATGAACGTTGACGTGGCGTCGGCGATGTTGGAGCTGTTCCAGCTGCTTCCATCGGCGAACAGCAGCTTCTCGATGCCCCAATTGGCAGTCTGCGAATAGAAGTGATCGTCGACCGTAATAGTTGCGCCGGTCGAATTGACCATAACGAGCAGAGCGTTGCTGGAGCGGCTGACGGTGATGTCGTTCGCATTCAGATCAGCGAACTTCAGGGTGTCGATATCCGTGACGGAGCCGGACCGATCAGCGATCTCGTCGTTGCCGTCTCCGGATCTGTAGACGTAGGTATCGGAGCCGTCGTTGCCCTGCAAGTAGTCATTTCCCATACCACCGAAAAGGGTATCAGCCGATGAAGCTCCATTCAGCGAGTCGTTGCCTGACGTTCCACGAAACCAGGCATTCGCGGCAATGGTTGGAAGATCCCAACTGTCACCGTTCGCAAACAGAAGCCTCTCCACGCCATAGTAGGCGCTCTGAGAGTAGTATTGATTGTCGATCTGAATGGTGGCACCGGTCGCCGTGACCGTTGCAAACAGGGTGTTGCCCAAGCGGCTCAGGACGATATCGCTCGCATTCAGGTCGGTGAACTTGATCGTGTCGACGTCGGTCGTCGAGGCCGATTGATCATCGATCTCGTCGTTGCCGTCCCCCGACCTGTAGACGTAGGTATCCGAGCCATCTCGGCCCTGCAGGTAATCGTTTCCGGTGCCGCCGAGTATCGTGTCGTTCGACGACGCCGCGGACATCGAGTCGTTGCCGGCGGTCCCGCGGAACCAGGCATTCGCGGCAATCGTCGGAAGATCCCAACTGTCACCGTTCGCAAACAGAAGCCTCTCCACGCCGTAGTCGGCGCTCTGAGAGTAATATTGATTGTCGATCTGGATGGTGGCACCGGTCGCCGTGACCGTTGCAAACAGGGTGTTGCCCGCGCGGCTCAGGACGATATCGCTCGCATTCAGGTCGGTGAACTTGATCGTGTCGACGTCGGTCGTCGAGGCCGATTGATCATCGATCTCGTCGTTGCCGTCCCCCGACCTGTAGACGTAGGTATCCGAGCCATCTCGGCCCTGCAGGTAATCGTTTCCGGTGCCGCCGAGTATCGTGTCGTTCGACGACGCCGCGGAGATCGAGTCGTTGCCGGCGGCCCCGCGGAACCAGACATTCGCAGCAATGGTTGGAAGATCCCAACTGTCGCCGTTCGCAAACAGAAGCCTCTCCACGCCGTAGTCGGCGCTCTGAGAGTAGTATTGATTGTCGATTTGGATGGTAGCACCGGTCGCCGTGACCGTTGCGAACAGGGCGTTGCCCGAGCGGCTCAGGACGATATCGCTCGCATTCAGGTCGGTGAACTTGATCGTGTCGACGTCGGTCGTCGAGGCCGATTGATCATCGATCTCGTCGTTGCCGTCCCCCGACCTGTAGACGTAGGTATCCGAGCCATCTCGGCCCTGCAGGTAATCGTTTCCGGTGCCGCCGAGTATCGTGTCGTTCGACGACGCCGCGGAGATCGAGTCGTTGCCGGCGGCCCCGCGGAACCAGGCATTCGCAGCAATGGTTGGAAGATCCCAACTGTCGCCGTTCGCAAACAGAAGCCTCTCCACGCCGTAGTAGGCGCTCTGAGAGTAATATTGATTGTCGATCTGGATGGTGGCACCGGTCGCCGTGACCGTTGCAAACAGGGTGTTGCCCGCGCGGCTCAGGACGATATCGCTCGCATTCAGGTCGGTGAACTTGATCGTGTCGACGTCGGTCGTCGAGGCCGATTGATCATCGATCTCGTCGTTGCCGTCCCCCGACCTGTAGACGTAGGTATCCGAGCCATCTCGGCCCTGCAGACGGTCGTTTCCAAGATCGCCGAGGATCGTGTCATTCGACGACAGCCCGGAGAGCGTTTCTCCGTTAACCGTCCCGCGAATCCAAGCATTCTCAGTAATTGCCGCGCGATTCCAGAGGGTGCCGTCGGCGAACTGAATACCCGTTAGGCCCTGGATTTGGCTGCCATCTCCCCAAAACTGATAGTCCACGACAAAGGTGTCATCCGTCGACAACAACTTGAGCGTCATGGCGTCACCATTACGGCTCAATTGAACATCCGACCGATTCAGGTCCTTCAGAACAAGTGTGTCGTCGCGATTATAGCCAGAGCCGGGGTTAGTAAGGGTATCGTGCCCATAGCCGCTTCCGAAAATGATGCGGTCCGAGCCATTGCCCGAAACGCTTATGGTGTCATCGCCAGCACCCGCATCGACCGTAACTCCGGTGGCCGGAAGCCCGAAAGATTCGTTTCCGGAAGTACCACGCAGCCACGCATTGGCAGTAATCGCCGTGCGGTCCCAAATAGTGCCGTCGGCGAATTTGATGCTGCCGAGCCCATAGCTGTTACCATTGAACTGCAAGGGAACGGTGAAGCTGTCTGCAGTTGATGGCACACTTACAATAAGCTGGTTGCCCGATCTCGTGAGCTGGACCTCCGATGGAAGGATGTCCGTGAGATCGAGAACGTCCGCGCGCACGTATCCTGCACCCGGATTGTTGAGCGTGTCATGCCCCGCACCCTTATAAAAGATAATCCGATCGGAACCGTTGCCACTGACGCTGAGAGTATCGTCACCTGCGCCGGTATCGATGGTCGCACCGTCCGCCGGCAATGTGACGGAATCGTTGCCCCCCGTCCCCACCAACTGGGACGCATTGGCGATCTGTGCGCGATCCCACCGCGTCCCATCGGCGAACAGGACTTGCTCAATACCGTTCGTCCCGTTGAACTGGCCCTGAAGCCTCAGCACTTCGGCGGAAGATTTAATCTGGATGAACAAATCATCGCCGCTCTGGCCAAAGCTTACGTCAGAAGCGTTTAGGCCCACGAGCTTCACCACGTCCGCGCCGGAGTCCGCACCGCTCTCCTGGATGACATCGTTGCCTGAGCCTACGTGGTAGATGTAGGTGTCACCACCGTCACCGCCAATAAGCGTGTCTCCGCCAGCTCCGCCGTCCAGCGTATCGGCCGTCGCAAAGCCGTTCAGCGTGTCCGCCGCGCTGGTGCCGCGGATCCATGCTGCAGTAGCAATCGCGCTGCGGTCCCATGCGGTACCGTCGGAGAACTGGACCTGCTCGAGGCCCCAATAGCCGCTCGTCGAGGTGAACTGCTCTTGTACGGTGATGACATCTCCGCTTCCCGGAATCGCGATCGAAAGATCTGATCCGAGCCGCGAGAATATGACGTCGCCGGGCTTGAGATCGAGGAGTTTGAGAACGTCAACCTGCGAGGCGGAGTTGTAGCCGTCGTTGATGGTGTCGCTGCCATCACCCAAGGCATAGATAACGGTGTCGCTGCCGGCGCCGCCCTGGATCAAATCGTTTCCGGCCCCCGGCTGGAAGGTGTCGTCCTCCGGTGTCCCCTGGATCGTATAGTTTCCGGCTGCATTGGGCAGCACGGAATGGGCTGCGATCTGCGTCTTGTCCCACGCGGTTCCATCGGCAAACGCGACCTGCTCGACCCCGGTTGGGGCATAGCTGAACTCATTGGCAATCGTCGTGGTGTGACCGTTCGCCTTGTTCTTGACGATGAGGTCGGCGCCGCGCTGAATGAACGTGACGTCGGCGGCGTTGAGGCCGACAAGTTCGAGCCGATCCGTGCCGTCCTCGGCATCTTCGGAGATGGTGACGTTATCGGCACCAGCGCCCACCCGGTAGGTATCGCTGCCGCCGTACCCGGTCAGAGTTTCGGCGCCACTTCCGGCGACAAAAACATCGGCTGTGCCCGAGCCCGCCAAGGCCTGGGTATCGGCACCGCCGATGAGCAGGTGGCCGTCCAACCGACCGAGCAGGTCGGATCGGCTCCAGACCGCACCATTGGCAAAGACGATCTGCTCGAGGCCTGCACCGGCGGACGCCGAGAGCTGATCCTGAAGCACGATGGTGTCGCCGTTCGCAAGCTGCAGCACGATATCGGAATTATCGAGCGAGGACCGGCCGACCTTGATCGTGGCGGGATCGATTCCGCTCCCGAGCACCAAACGATCGGTATCGGCGCTGCCACCACTGTCGACGATGCGGTCGCTGCCATCCCCGAGATTGTAACGGTATTCGTCTGAACCGTTGCCGCCACTGATACGATCAGCACTGGCGCCGCCGATCAGGATATCGGACCCCGCTCCGCCGGCCAGAATGTCCTTGCCCGAGGTCCCCGCAACTGTCTCGATCTGGTCGGTGATGCCGATCACGACCGTCGACGTGACGGACATGCCGTCGTCGTCCACGACCTTGACAGCCAGCGCGTGCTGCGACTGCGTCTCGAAATCGAGGACGGCGCCGTCCTTGACACGGATCTGGTTGCCGACGATCTCGAATAGATCGTCTGCACTCACAATACTGAAGCTGTGCGCGCCGGCGTCACCGGCATCGACCGCCGCCAACGTCGCAACGACCGTTCCGCCCGCAGCGTTCTCCTGTACCGAGCCGCCGGTCACAGCAATCGCGGTGGGCGCCTCGTTACCGAGCCGCCGAAACTCGAAGTTGTCGGCGGTCAGCGCGGCAAGATCGACATTTTGCAAAGTGAGATTGTCGCCATTCCCGAGGGAAATGATGACATCGCCGCCGACCTGCGACGCGACGGCAATGACTGAAGCGAAATCGGCAAGCATGGTGCGGTCGAACCGCACCATATCGTGGTCCGTCCCGCTTCCCGCCGTGAAATCCGTGACCGTGTCCGAACCGTCGCCGACGCCGACCACAAATATGTCGCCGCCCGTGCCACCCGTCAGGACGTCGTTGTCGGCGCCGCCGATCAGAATGTCGCTGTCGAGCCCACCGTTCAGGACGTCGACACCGGTGCCGCCATCGAGCTTGTCCTTGCCCATGCCGCCGGTCAGCGTGTCGTCACCGCTGCCGCCGGAGACGACGTCATCGCCGGAGCGCGCATCGATCACGTCGTTCCCCGCGCCGCCAACGATCAGATTGTTGCCGGCATCGCCGGCGATCTGGTCGGAGAATTCGGTGCCGACGATGTTTTCGATCTGCTCGACCTGCGCCATGTCACGCCAGGTACCGCTTGCGAGATCGCCCTGGTCGGTCGTGCGCACTTCGGCACCGTTGGTGACGAGATCGACCCATACCGCAGACCCGAAGCCGCTGAGGTCCAGCGTATCGGTTCCCACGCCGCCGTTGATGGTGGCGACATCGCCGGGAGCGCTGACGCTCAGCAGGAGGGTGTCGTTGCCGAGGCCGCCATAGAGGAGGTCGTTGCCGCCCTGTCCGTCGATCCGGTCGTCGCCGGCCTCGCCATAAAAGTTCTGGTTGGCGCTCGAGCCGACCAGAACGTCGTTTCCACCGGTGCCCGCGAAGAACGGCGCATTGCTGGTCGCGATCCCGTAAATGGTCGAGCGGCCCCATTGGTCGCCATTGGCGAAACGAATGTATTCGATGCCGGAATCCGGGGTGTCCGTGGCATCGCCGAACTGGCCGACGATCGTGATCGTCTCGTTGGTCGGCAGAATGTGAATCAGGAGATTGTCGCCGGAGCGGGTCAGGTTCACCTCGGAAGCCTGGATATCCTTCAGGACAAGGACGTCGGTGTCGGTCGCGGTGAACGAGCGCCAGGTGTTCTCGTAGATGGTGTCGTTGCCGTCGCCCTTCGAATAGATGAAGGTGTCGTTGCCGCTGACGCTCTGCAGGCCTGAGTAGATGATGTCGTCGCCCTTGCCGGCTTCGATCGTATCGTCCCAGCGGCTGATCCGGGCGTCGATGAGATCCCGTCCGTCCGTACCGCGGAACCAGGCATTCTTCTGGATATCGACCCGATTCCAGACCTCACCGTTCGCAAACTGGATGGTTTCGAGACCCATACCGGGGGCGTCCGGGGTCTCGCCGAACTGTCCCAGGACCGTGATCGTCTCGTTAGTCGAGATGATCTTGATCAGCAGATCGTCGCCAGACCGAGTCAGCTGGACGTCTGGGCTGCTGATATCCGTGAACTTCAGAACGTCGGTCTCGGTCGGACCAAAGGACCGCCAGGTCTGTTCACTGATGGTATCGTTGCCATCTCCCCTCGCGTAGACGAACGTGTCGCTGCCACTCCCGCTTTGATAGCCGGAATAGATGATATCGTCGCCCTTGCCGCCTTGAAACGTTTGACCGAGAAAGTGGCTTGAAAGCGTCTGGGTGCCATCCAGGATATCGCGGCCGTCCGTCCCACGGATCCAGGAGGCCTGCTGAATTTGCGTGCGGCCCCACTGAACGTCCGCAAACCGGATATATTCGAGCCCCGCACCCGGCGCGTTGAGACCGATGAAATGACCCGCGACGGTAATGACCTCGCCCGTCGCCTTGATCTTGATCAGGAGGTCGTCGAGAGATTGCGACAGCTCGACGTCGTATGAATTGATGTCGGTGAGAATTAGGACGTCCGTTTCCGCCGAATTGCCCTCAACGATCAGATCGTTGCCATCACCCTTGGCATAAATGTACGTATCGTTCCCGCTGCCGGCGCCGTTGTTGTTATAGATGATATCGTCGCCCTTGCCGCCGATGACGATGTCATCACCGTCGTTCGCCAGGATATAATCCTTCCCGTCGCCGCCAGAGATAAAGTCGCTGCCGATCCAGCCATCGATATAATCCGATCCGCCGCCGCCGTAGAGAACGTCGTTGCCAAATCCCCCAAGGAGAACGTCGTTGCCGCCGACTGTATCCGACCCAACTTCGTCTCCATAGAGGACGTCATTACCGGCCAGTCCGTTTAGGACGTCAGCACCAAGACCGCCCGCCATGATGTCGATGTTGCCGCTACCGTTGAGCCTGTTATTGCCGCCACCGTGGAACGGATTGGGCTGCAGCGCATCCGAAATCCCCAGCGTTCCGCCCAGTCCGCCATAGCTGGAAGCATTCCAGATATCGTCGATGCCGGGCGACGCGCCGGCGACGATGTTTCCTTCATGGCCGAACTCATCCCAGTACGTCTGCCAGATGATCAACCCCTGCTCGACCATGGTCACGACCACAGGGTCCCAACCGAGATAGTCGCGGCCGGCATTGTAGGTGATCTGCGCCCGGTCGATTGCCGAGCCGTCCTGGAATTTGATCTGGTCGATACCGACCCAGTAGCCGGCATTGCCGTCCAAGAGGCTGGTAACGCCTGAGAAGAATCCATCAACGCGGATGATTTCGCCGGTTGTATTGATCGTGATGAGGAGCGTGCTGTCCTGGTAGGAGTAACTCACCTCACCCGCTGAGACGTCCTGCAGCCACAGCGTATCGATATCCGTATTGCTGGGATTGCCGATCTTCGAAGAAAAATCGTAGATCTCGTCGTTGCCGTCGCCCTTCTTCCAGACGTAGGTGTCGCTCCCGTTCCAGCCCTGCAGGAAGTCGTCACCTTTGCCGCCGTAGATCGTGTCGTTGAGATCTGAGCCGGTGGCGAGCGTGTCCATCCCATCCGTGCCACGAACCCAGGCCTGCTGCATGATCTGCGCACGGTCCCAACTCGTACCATCTGCGAACTTGATGATGTCGATGTTCTTGGACTTGCTGTCGGCGCTGTTGTTCGGGAAGAAATTGTCGAAGTCGATATACTCGCCGGTCGACTTGACCGTCAGCAGAAGGTGACCGCCAACCCGCGACAGTTGGATGTCGCTGGCGTTGAGATCCGTCAGTACAAAGGTATCGCGCTCACTGACCGGGCCGAGCGTGTCGTGAACGATGTCATATCCGTCCCCTTTGCTATAGAGGATCGTATCGCTGCCCCCACTGATCCTAATATAGTCGTCGCCCTTGCCGCCGCGGATGACGTCATGCCCCCCGGAGTCCGAGATGACGTTGTTGTGCCCGTCGCCCCGAAACACGCTGGCGCCTGCCAGCTGCGAGCGGCCCCACTCGGTGCCATCCGCGAAGCGCAGGACGTCGATGCCTTGGCTCGCAAAGAAGCCATCGATAACGATCGTCTTTCCGGTTGCCGTAATCCGCATCAGCAGATCGTCACCGATGCGATCGAAGGTGAGGTCGGTCGAGTTCAGATCGGTGAGAACGAGCCGATCGGTGTCGGTCGCGGCACCATCATCCCTGATCCAGAGATCGCCGTCTTGCTTGTTGTAGACATAGATATCGCTGCCGCTGCCGCCACTGAGCAGATCGCCGCCGCCCCCCCCGATGAAGACGTCCTGGGCGGAGGTGCCATTGATGCCTTCAGCATACGATGATCCAACAAGCGCTGTTCCATCGATGATGTGCGTTGCCACACTGCGAGCAGCCGTGTCGAGGACAGCGTCTAGATGAGGCAGGACGGCGCTCTCGTACGCGGCACGATCGCCGTTGAATTTCAACTGAACGAGACCCTCGAGGCCGAGAAGCCCCTTCGCCAGGTAACCCGCAAGCACGCCACCCGACGTGGGTGCGAATGCAGCCATAAGATCAACAACCGTTCCGATGTTTGCAGGTGTAGCCGGCTGCGGCTCTCCGGCGGCATACGTGCCGAAGTCTAGCATGCTGAAGAACAGATATGGACTGTTCTCTGCCGCTAAAGTCTCGTTCCCTCGTGCGGAAGCGCTCCATGTAACTTGAGACAGGAAGTACAACTCCAAAATATCGGCAATTTGCTCAAAGGTACTTTCGACTTTTGAACCGAGAGCTTTGCTCCCCGGATAGGTTCGCAGCTCGTTGTCCCGTTGCAGCTCACGATAAGTGTCACCGTAGAACTTTTCAACAAAAGCAAGATGGGCGGCATCAACGTAGGGGCCCCGGCTAGCAGGATCTATCGCGTCAACACCAGCCCAGTTTAACAACAAGCTTCGAAAGTTCGCTCGAAGCGCGGCTGGGTCCATGGTGAAGACATCATCGGCGAGAGCCGTCCACGCGATCCGGAATCCTTCGTCCGTGCTGGCCTTGTATTCGGTATTGTCAATCTGCCCAAAGCCTGGCAACTGAGGCAGTTTGTCAACGCCTTCAAGCGGCGTATAGGCTTGTGTGTGATCTGCAACAGTCTGTTGACCGTCAGTCTTAAAATAGATCGATTGGACATCGCCAGTGCTTCCGTTGCTGCGCGTAAAGACAGCACCAAAGCCCACACCATTATCTTGGTTGGTACCGTTTACTGCGGTTCTTTGCAGCGACAGTGACGCGATCCCTGCGTCAGCTAAGGTTCCGAGCTCGCCTGCTTCGGATACACCGTTCTGATTGAGATCACGCCAAACGCGAAGCTTATGGAATTCTTGATCTAGCGCATCTATCTTCCCGTCACCGTTGGTGTCCAGCTTCTCGAGGACAGCAAAACCGTCCTGGGTAGACGACCCAAACAGCTCAATGCCGCTGTCAATAAGGCCATTGCCGTTGTCGTCGATCGCGAGGATACCATCGTCACCTGAGACCCAGCCTGTCAGTTCTGCGAAGCCATCGCCGTTATAGTCAAAATGGACCGAGGAGGCCGCGAGAGACGAGAGCTCGACGCCATCACCATCGAGGTCCAGCACAAGCGGATCGCGATTGATAAATAGAAGCGGCGAAACGAGCGCCAATTTCAGCGATTCACGAAGATTGTCACCGAATTCACCTAAGAACCGTAATAGATCGATTCGGACCAGCGAATGGTCAATCCAAGTTTTGTTAAGCCAGTGGTTGGGCCATACAAAGCCTTCATTGCCAGGCAGCATTCCCCAATCAACTTGCTTCAGGGCATTGAATACGAAGTCAATGCAGCTGTTTGTTAGGCCGTTATAGATCGGGCTAAACTGCCCACCGCCGGGATTTTCGCCAAAGGCTTTCAGCTTATCGTATTGCGACTGAGATATGTCGATAGTTTGCGAGTATGAGATAGTGTCGTGGTTTGTATTGTCATCAGTCCTTACAGTCCCCGCACCGATCGGCGTTCCCGGCTCTAACGGATGAAAGCCAAAGCTGATCGTATTTCCTTGAGCATCAGTCAATTCGTACCACATATGCCCAGTCTGCGACGGTCCGTCGCTCGTCATGCTTCCGGGCGGCGCAATCTTGATTGTAAGCTTGGGCATCTCTCTATCCCCCTGCGTTGTGGCAAACTGCTATTTCGCCGTGTACGTAAGCTCGAGCTCTGTCCGAAATGGCTCCAACCTAGAGATGTTGTTCATTGGAGTAATGCTGACGATGTACAGGCCCTCCTCAAGTCGCATCCGATCGAGGTTGCGACTGAAGGAATAGCCGGTGGACGCAACATGCCCGTCAGACGGAACCGTGCGGTCAAGAATGGTCTGTCCGTTCTCATCCAGCACGACAATGTGACAGACGGAGCGAAGCTTGCCTGGTGGATCAGCTAGATTGCTTGGTTGGGCAATCGGTCCGCCGATTAAATCGTGGACTTCGGCCCGTTGTGCATCGCCAGAGAAGTAAACCAAGAGATTGAGCTCATAGCTTCGGCCTTTAACAATTCGTACTCGAAACGCTGAGGGTACGTCGCGTTGCAGTCGGACCGGAACTGTGAGCCTTGGAATGTCGTTGTGAACTAGCCTCAAATACTGGAGGTAGGGCGACTCTCCCATAATCCATGCCGCCACAACTCGGAGCAAAGCCGCCCCGACAAGCACTATAGCGATCCCCGCCAAGGTCTTGATCAGCCTCTGCATCGACACCGGCTCGGCTTCCCCCGGTGGATCGCATGGCCAACCCAACTATGTCTGTCGTTGCGAAAAAGGCAGTCAGCAGACGACGTGACCCATGATTTCGCACACATAGACGCGCTAACCCACGATCCACGGAAAATGTGCCGGCTCTTACATAGGATGTACATATCGCGCTAAACACCTAACGGTTCATAGTCAATCTGTGAGCCCGCGGGACGATAGACCTCATCCCACAGGTGACTTAGATTCCACCAGCCTCTTTCGAGAAGCCGACGCCACCAATCACCTCTCCCTCAAACTCTCCTGCCGATACCGCAGCAACGGCGACATCACGTACTCGATGATCCGCCGCTGCCCCGTCTTGATCTCCACCGTCACCGCCATGCCGGGCGCAAGGTTGACCATCTTGTCGTCGACCTGCATTTTCGTGCCATCGAGCGACACGCGCGCAGCGTAGAGCAGCTCCTGGCCGGCAGGCTCACTCGATTCGACGAGCGCGCCACCCTGCTTCGGAGTGCCCGGCCCGCCCAGCGGCTTGTCCTTGATGATCGCATCGCGCGACACGCTGATCACCTTGCCGTGCAGCAGGCCGTAGCGCGTGAAGTTGAACGTATCGATCTTGATCTCGGCGTCCTGGCCGTGCTCGACGAAGCCGATGTCGCGGTTCGAGATCATCGCCTCGACCTCGATGCTGGAGCCGCGCGGCACGATCATCATCAGCTGCTGCGCGGGGGAGACCACGCCGCCCACGGTGTGGATCGCGAGCTGCTGCACGGTGCCGTCGATCGGGGCGCGCAACAGCTGCTCCTCGGTCTTCCGCTGCGCCTTGACTGAATCCTGTTGAAATTCGTCGGCCTTCTTCTGGGCATCGGAGAGATCGCTTAGCACCTGCCGCTCGAAGCCCGACTTCGTTTGGGCGAGCTGCTGCTCCAGCGCGCGGCGCGCGGCCTCGATCTCGACCAGCTTGCGCTCCTGCACGATGCGCTCGTTCTGCTGGTCGATCAGGCGGGTCTGGGCGTCGATCCAGGCAATGCGATTGCCGTACTGGATGTCCATCGCCTTCTTGCGGATGGTCAGCGTCTCCTCGAGCAGCGGCAGCGTTGCGTCGATCTTGGCGATCGCGGCGGTGACCGAGTGCGCCTCGGCGCGCTTCTGGTCGATCTGCTGGACCACCGAGGCAAGCTTGGCTTGCTGTTCGGCGGCCTGTGCCAGCATGGCCGAGCGCGCCCGCGCGATCTCCACCTCGGATGCGCCGGCGGGCTCCTCGATATCGTGGGGGGCGGCGAGATCTGGAAAGCTGCGGCGCAGCGCCGACAGGCGGGCGACGTCGAGCAGGCTCACGACGAGGTCCTGCCCAACCCGCTTGCGCTCGGCCTGGGTCACGGTGCGGTCGAGCTCGACCAGCACTTGGCCCGCCGTGACCCTGTCGCCATCATGGACATGGATCGCCGAGACGATGCCGGTCTCCAGCGGCTGGATCG
>NZ_JADPJF010000156.1:13045-14122 GCF_023073295.1 Bradyrhizobium sp. 23
GTCGGCACCACCTTGCCGGTGGCGGTCGCGATGATGTCGACATGGCCGAACGTCGCCCAGCCGATCGCCAGCGCGAAAAACAGGATGATGGTGAGGCCGACCGCCCGCCCGACGGGCGAGGCCGGCGTTTCCAGGATCTCTAGCGCCGCCGGCAGGAACTCGCGCGCGTCGCGCTGGCGGCGCCAGAACGCGCGGTTCTTGCGTTCGATGACGTCAGCCGACGACATGGAGCCCCGCCTGGATCTGGTGCAGCATGGCGTAGCGCCCGGCCTTCTTGATCAGCTCGTCATGGCTGCCGTCCTCGACCAGGCGGCCGCCCTCGATGGTGATGATGCGATCGGCGTAGCGCACGGCCGAAAGGCGATGCGCAATGATGAAGACGGTCCGGCCGGCGCAGATCTTGCGCATGTTGCGCTGGATGATGTTCTCGCTCTCATAGTCGAGCGCGCTGGTGGCCTCATCGAAGATCAGGACGCGGGGGTTGGTGACCAGCGCCCGCGCGATGGCGATGCGCTGACGCTGGCCGCCCGACAGGCTGGCACCGCGCTCGCCGACGACGGTGTTGTATCCGTCCGGCAGCGCCAGAATGAACTCGTGCGCGCCAGCGAGTTCGGCCGCGGCAATCACCCGCTCCATCGCCATACCAGGGTCAGCGAGCGCGATGTTCTCGCGGATAGTGCGATTGAACAGCACGTTCTCCTGCAGCACCGTGCCGATCTGGCGCCGCAGCCAGGCGACGTCGGCGACTGTCAAATCGATGCCGTCGATCAGGATGCGGCCGGCCTCCGGCACGTAGAGCCGCTGAATCAGTTTTGTCAGCGTCGACTTGCCGGAACCGGAGGGCCCGACGATGCCGATGACCTGCCCCGGCAGCACCTTCAGCGAGACGTCCTGCAGCGCCAGCGACATGTCCGGCCGGTAGCGGAAGTTGACGTGGTCGAAGGTCACCTCGCCCTTGATCGGCGGCAGTGTCGCGCGCGAGGGATCGAACATCGGCTCGGGCGCGGCGTTGAGGATATCGCCGAGCCGGGCGATCGAAACCCGCGCCTGGTGGAAATCCTGCCAGAGCTGGGCCAG
>NZ_JADPJF010000156.1:14186-20578 GCF_023073295.1 Bradyrhizobium sp. 23
GCAGCACCGGCTGCGCCACCCGCCCAGCCAGCATGTTGAAGGCGATGAGCTCGCCCACCGACAGATTGCCCTCGATGACGAGGTGCGCTCCGAAATAGAGCGTCAGCGCGGTCACGAGCTTGCTGATGAACTGCACCGACTGGCTGGCCCAGTTCCCGAGGGAGAGGACGTCGAAGCTGGCGCTGACATAGCCTGCGAGCTGTTCCTCCCAGCGCCGCTGCATCTGCGGCTCGATCGCCATCGCCTTCAGCGTCTGGATCGCGCTGACGCTCTCGACCAGGAAGGCCTGGTTCTCGGCGCCGCGGTCGAACTTCTTGTCCAGCCGCTCGCGAAAAATCGGGGTCACGCCGGCCGAGATCGCCATATAGAACGGGAACGAGCCCACCACGATCCAGGTTAGGAACGGCGAGTAGTAGAACATCACCGCGAGGAAGACGAAGGTGAAGCCGAGGTCGATCACCAGCGTCAGCGCCGAGCTGGTGAGGAAGTTCCTGATGTTCTCGAGCTCCCGCACCCGCGCCACGGAATCGCCGGCCCGCCGCGCCTCGAAATAGGCGATCGGCAGCGCGATCAGGTGCCGGAACAGGCGCGCGCCGAGCTCGACGTCGATGCGGTTGGTGGTGTGGGAGAAGACGTAGGTCCGGAGCGCGCCAAGGACGGCCTCAAAAATCGAGACGACGATAAGGCCGAACACCAGAACGTCGAGCGTCGTATAACCGCGATGCGCCAGCACCTTGTCGGTCACGACCTGGAAGAACAGCGGCGTGACCAGCGCGAACAGCTGCAGGAAGAACGAGGCAACCAGCACTTCGCCAAGCAAGCGCCGGTATTTGTGCATGGCCTGGAGGAACCAGGTGACATCGAAGCGGCGCGCCAGATCGGACAGCGAGGCCCGCCGCGTCATCAGCACGATGCGGCCGGTCCAGCTCTGCTCGAACTCGGCGCGCTTGATGGCTTGCGGACGATTGACTGCGGGATCGTGAATCAGGACGTCGTCGGTGCCGGCCTTGCCGAGGATCGCGAAGCTACCGTCGTGCCGTTCGATGATCGCGGGCAAGGATAGCTTGGCAAGACCAGACCAGCTTTCGCGGACCGCCCTCGCCTTCAACTTGAGCTGCTTGGCGCAGCGGAGCATTTCCTGAACGCCAACCACAGAGCCGGCGAATTGATGCGCGATCTGCGCGGGATCGACCGCGATCTGATGGAACCGCAACAACAGCGCAAGGCACTGCAGCCCCGAATCTTGCCGTACCGCTTCCAACGTCGCCCCGCCACTACTTCCGGTCGTCTTACTTTTTATTGCACGTTTATTTCCGGGAGGCAAAGCGAAATCTCGCCGAGGTTGTGGACGAGGAACTTCATAACATTATCGTCAATACACTGACCTTCCAGTCGCCGAAATCGCGCGCTCTGGACTGGACGGCGGCGATGATCTGGCTACGTCGGGGAGTCAGCTGACGTCACCGGCCCGGAGAGCTGACCGGTCGCGCACCGACCCTTTCACAAGCATGCGTCGTTGCCAGGTGCTGAATAGACGTGCCTCTCAGCGGCTTCCCCTGCGAAAAGCTGGAGGGGAGTCTCAACGGATCTTGAATGTTCGGCTGCGAACCCTAGCGAACGACCGTAGTAGAGTCTCGAAATGGAGGATGGAGGCCATTCGTAGCTAGGCACCGTAGCTTGCCCCGATGTCGGCCAACCCGTGTCCACAAGAACGCTGGCTTTCCAACGTCTTGACCAGCTGAGCGCGAAGGAGTGGATATCTGCCGACCTTAACCGCCTCAGGGAGGTCTCCGAAAGGAGTTGGAAAAAAGGCGCGGACGCAGTCGCTGGAAACCGCGTGCTTGCGAAATATCGGTCAGGCAGCGCAAGTGTTCGGCGTTCCATGTTTTGTCGTCGGCAAACATGGCCTAGCTGTACTCTGCGAACTAGTAATGGCGTGCATAAGGCGCGCCTTGTCGCTGCCGTCCAGATAGCTGGTGATGCTGCTGTGAGCTCGGATCGGACCTTCGATCCAACCGATCCCGCTTCAAACGGCTGCCCTTCATTCTGGGCGGAGGTCTGAACCGGCCCACCTTTCAGATCTGCCTCCTGCATCTGGGTAATCTGCTGATGACATTATGCCCTAACCATCATCTGCGGAGACCCACAGATCCGTGTAGCCGGGTGCATGCGGTCCAAGTTCGTCCGGCAACAAAGACCGCGGGTCCCAACCAGACGCCGGGAGAACCAGTGGGCCGGCGGCCGCCAAAGGTCTCGCCCTACTCCGCAGGAGAGCTGACGCCCTGCGCGATGAGCGGCGGCAACCGGCACGTTCCGGGTGTCCGCTCAATCCCGATACCGGCAGAACTCGTCACCGTTTTCATACTCGATGCAGGTCTTAACGCGAGGAAAACGTCGCATTTCGTTATAATGTCGGCCTTCGCTGCGACCCGACGACCCATATCTAGAGCCGCGGTCCATATCATCCTCCTCACGATGCCAGTTTCGGCCCGTGGTTCGGTGATCCTCATCTTGGTCCATGATACGGCCCATCTGCCGATGCATCTGACGCATCCGGTCCATATCCATAGGGTCCTCGCCTCGCTGCTGGCGAGTGGTCCAATCGCGATTAATCCGCGTGTCCTCAGCCCTCTGGCGGTCTGAGTCGCGTGCCTGATCCGATTGCTGCGGTGTACGCTCTGGCTGGACTGGAGCATTTTGCCTTTGGATTTGCTCCGGCTGCTGCGGCATTGCCTCCGGCCGCGCTTGGGGAGAGGCTTGGTTAGCATCTGGCATTGTTTGCTGAGCAGAAGCACTGAGCGGCATGAAACTAGACAGTAGAAATAGGATGGCAGTCACATCTGATCGACGCATGAGCTCACCTCGCGAGTTTGCTCTCTAACCGCGTGAGGCGCTGTTTGTTCTGTGAAGCCAGCGGCTTTTTAAAAACGTCACGACCAATGACCCTGATTGTGAGGCTCCTCGAAGCAATTGCCATCGCGATCGCGCTGGGAGAGGCGCGCTCGACACAATAGTTCACAGAACAGCTGCGCCAATCGGGACCGCTTAGTCTTGCGCTCTTGTTCGCGATGTCGCTTCCCGGAAGATCGTGCCATCCAGCTGCATTTCTCTCCAGATGGCAACACCCAGCGAGGGAAGTTGGTCGAGACAGAGCATGGAGGTCCAAGTGAGGAACGGACGCCAGCCGGAAAATTTCGTCAAATGAACAGCATTGGAGCTCGAAACGAAAACCAATCGCAGCAAGCGCGCGCCGAATCGCTGCTGGCTCGGCAAAAGATCAAAAAATTAGTTTTGATGCATAATCATGATGACTCCAACGTAAAAACAAAAAATAAGGTGGAGAAAACACGGGAGGCTGGAATGAAAACCGCACAGCGCTTGCGCGCGATGGCCGCGCTTTGTCGACAAAGTCCCGCGCTTCGTCCTGATAGAAGTTGGAGACTGCTCGCGGAGGCAGAATACTGGGAGCATTTGGCGGCGACTGCGCTCTCAAGGGATGTTGAAGACTGCTCCACCTCTCGTCGTGATGCCGCTTAGCCTTTCGTCATTTCTGTATCAAATTGCGGGGCGGGGTAATGAGTATCTTTTGGAGCCAGTGGGGGACTGCGCGTATGAATGAGCGGCCGATGTGTCCGGTATGCAAACACCGGATGGCATTGGCGCGCATCTCTCCGGCCAAAGCCGGATTCGAGAAGCGCACTTTCGAATGCTCGACCTGCGAACGTACCGAAGTGGCATCCTTCGCTGTGGATCCAATGAAGACAGACGCCGTCGGCTGGCTGGCTGGTGAGCTGAATCCGCCTCGGTAAAAGCCCGGTTGCAGCTTCGCGGGCTGCGGGCCTGGCGGAGTTGCGATCGCGCAGCGCGAAGGTTGTGCTATCGTGAGTACGAGACTTTGTTGGGGCCAGGGTGGCGTTGCGGATTAAAGAAGTATCGAGAGCGGTGCGATAGATTTCCGCGTTGCTTTGATCTCGAACCCGAATTGCAGAGTTGTGGGACATCAGTTCTGGCCGGACCAGCGTGAGCTCTGCCGCAAGACGTTCTGCTTGGTCCGCCGCTCCTTGTCATCTTCTAGGATCATTCCGCCCTGATGCTGGCACGTCGCATCGGTGACAAGCTCAGACTCTTAATACGGCATGAAAGCCTCTGAACCCGCAAGGCCAAGCCCAGTGCAACTGCGCTTCACATCAGGCGAATTATCGTATGTGAATGCGACTCCGGTTTATGGAACGGACGGACCGCCGCTCCACCGTGGTCATTCGGGCGAGCCTGTGGCGGGCTGATGCTGTTCGCCGAATTCCGGGAAACTGCGCATAGCTAGCGGGACATCTGCGTCCCAACATACCGAAGCATTGGTTTCGACGCGCGAAGGCAGGACGGTTGACCAGCTAGGAACTTCGGAGGTTCAACAACATTCAGTCATTAAGCAAGAAGGAGGGACCCGCATGGCGATCCAGATTGTGATGGACCGTGCCGGCGACAGCCGTCACTTTTTCGACGAGAACGATGCACGAGAACTGGCCAAGGCGGAGCAGCGCTTCCGTAAGCTGACGAACGTCGGCTTCACGGCCGCGGTCCGGACCGGTGCAGGTCAGGTGTCGCAGATCCGATCGTTCGACCCCACAGCGGAGGAAACTGTCTTCTTCCCCAGGCTGGTCGGCGGGTAATCGCCAAGCCATGTGGCGCTTTAAACCGTCCCGGGCGGGCGAAGGCTCGCGGATCAGGGCCGCAAAGGCACTGTTCATTAGACACGGCGCCGAAAGGACTCCGGAAGGACGTGCGCTGCTACTCTTGCGGCGCTGGCTCTCGCCGGCCCAGCGGGGACAATTCGCAACAAAAGGCTATTTCGAAGTCGTCGGAGGCGACACGGGCAAGCGCTACAGGATCTATGCGGGGCCGCGGCGAATGTCTGCGAGATGGGCGAAAACGGTCGCCCAAACATCGGCCTATGTTTCCTGCCGGCGGGCGATCTGCCGATCGGAGACGTCATGCTCGCCCAGAAGATCGCGCTCGAAGCGAGCGAGGGCAGCGCGCTCGCAGTGGCCCGAAAGTTCACCCCCAGCAATTTTTTCTTCAGCCGCTGCCGCCCCCTTCGCTAAGCTATGAAAGCGCCTGCGAGCCTGCATTGCGCTCCCGCCAAGGCGCCGTTCCGTCGCCCAGCAGCTCCCCTGAGATCGTCCTAAGTTTCCGATTTCGATGGACTTAAGCGCCAGCAGTCTTCGCGGTGATCAAGCTGCGGAAACGAAATCGCTCCTTTGTCCGACTCGCATTCTAAAATAAACCTTCGGTAGGCGCGGGCTTTTTCGTTTTAATCAGCTTCTGTCATGCTGCGGCGTTCAATCTCAGGAGAGACGTCCGTGGTGAGCGAAGGCAGATCGCTGAAGGTTCTTGCGCTCGCGCGTCGGTTATCAGAACATCCGCCGGCCGGTCGATCTCGAGCTGAGGCAGAAATGGGTAACCGTAGTGCGCCGCCAGTTCGGAAGACCGCTTCCGCGATCATCATCGACCCTGATGGTTGTTTCCTGCTTCAGCAGCGCGACGACGTTCCCGACATCTTATATCCAGGCATGGTAGGTCTTTTTGGTGGGCATTGCGAAGGGAACGAGACTTTCCTGGAATGCGTAGTCCGGGAGGTACATGAAGAAATCGGTTACTTCATTCCGCCAGAGCGGTTCGAGCATTTGCTAGAAGCACTGGGTAGTGATCCCAATGTTGAGGGAGGCATAATCCAGCGCCAAGTCTTCGTTGCTCGCGACATTCCGTCGCAGAATCTGGTGATCACCGAAGGATCTCTTCTAATCGTCAGGCCGGATGATCTGAGCGGAATAGAACCGAATCTCGCGCCATCCACGCGACTGGCCCTAACAGCACTCGGAAGTTTAGTCTCTGAGTGACTGATTTCTCCCAAATGGCAAAGGTTCTGAGTTTCGCCAAGCGCTATCATTGGCGCGATAGAGCGGGAGCTTTGCGGCGCGGGTTTGTGGCGCTCTGCTTTAAAGGGCCAGCTCGAACGCGATGCCGATCTGCATGTCTTTGCGCCAGATGATCCAAGCTGGATGCCGCTGACCGTCCAGCGTCAAAACCAGCGTGAAAAAATCCGGAATGGCGAATGGGCTGGTCACGTTGAGAGACGCCCCAGCTTCGGAGACATTGCGGACGATGCACGGTACTGCATTGCCCCCGAATTCGATCATTCCGGGCTTTAGAACCTTCTCTCGTGACGCAGTCCGTTGGTTCTCCATAGGCTACAGTTTGCTCCTTAGAGCTGAATCTTTCGGAAACAGAATAGCTCGAACTGTAATAGTTTACGGCGCGAGCCGGTGCGGACCGGCTCAGCTACGGGATGCTAGTCGATTCCGAAGAGCGCTATCCGTGGATTGCCGAGGCGGCGC
>NZ_JADPJF010000156.1:20658-26864 GCF_023073295.1 Bradyrhizobium sp. 23
AACCGGCAGAAGCACTTCGGGTCGATGGCATCTCCGATTTCAAGGGCTTGCACTGCCGCAACCACCACTCTGAGGTCCAGCTTTATCGTCGAACCACAATTCGAGAAAGCGTAGCTTCCGACCGTAGCTTCGATGGGAAATAACGGCATCTCGTTCGAGAAGCATAGAAATACCAACTGCATAGCCAAGTTGGTATGGAGGAGCGGTGATCCGTGGATCGTACATCCTTGAGCTGCCTATCGCTTCAAACATCAACGGAGCCTGCCGAATGTCGGATGGGTTGAACCATCTGTGTTAGAGCCTACTCGAAGCCTTCGCTTCGTGCCCTTTCCTCAGCTTCCTCCTTTTTTTCCTCTTTGGAGATCCAATCCAAGAACTCCTTCCGAGCTTCGTCGATCTGTGCGCTCATCGCCGAATCTCCCGTGGGATTCAATTTACTCAACAGAGGCAAGCGTTCGCGAAGGACGATCGAGAGTGGGCCGGACCAAGTCGCGGGTCGAAAACGCCTGATAAAGATGCTGAGAATCTTCGCCCTTTGATCCGCCGACGCGAGGATGCGCACTGCCACATCGGAGATCGTTAGCGGACCGGCGTCATCGGATCCCTTTTCGAAAAGGCGGCACGTTTCAGCGGCGAAGGCATATCTGTCAGGCGGCGATGTCCCGCACCATTCGATGAGTGCATCAGTAGGTACGCTCTGAACGGCCGTTTCCCGTCTGTCGCTATCAATTTTGGAGACGACACTCATAGCCGTGCGGTATGTCCCGTCCTCGTCTGGAACATAAATCGCATCGAGCGTCTCTTTAGGCAAATGCTTGAAAAAGGGGGCGAGCAGTCGGCCTCGTTGGTAGTAGGATCGCCGCGAGGATCGTTCAAATACCATCAGATTGTGCAGGACCGCCAACTTCTCGGCATCTGCGTCTGCCGCGCCGAGAGCGAACTCCAAGATTACATCGAAGTCGTGTTCGCTGCGATCGTTGTCAATGCGAACATTCGACCAACCGAGGTTTCGAAGGAAACTAATACAGAGGCGTCCAAGTTCACTGCGGTATAGATCATTCTTCTCTGCTGCACAGTGAATGACCATCCCGAGTACATCGACAGCAACCTCAAGGCCGTCCAATTTCGCGGATATGCCGTCGACCAACTTTGCAATCTGCTCGATCGATAGAGGATCGGTTGCTCGACCCAGGCCCAAATACTGGTACTGCCATATGGGAGACTTACCCAGCTCAAGCGATTTCAACAAACGTTCGTAACCCCTAGCATCGAGCTGCACACAGAACTGAAGTTCAGGAAACCATTTACCCCAAACTTCGTCATAGAGCGCGTCTTCTAGGAACGACGCCACTCCAGCCGGATCCGCTTTGTTCCAGCCAGAGAGTACGCCGCGAACAAGAATTAAACTCACCGAACCCGATACAGAGTCGATGATCAAAGCGCGGACTTTCTCCAGCAAGCCAGCTACATTGGCGCATTCTTGTCCTATGCCAAACCCAAAACTCCCAACTTTGCTGTTGGTGCCTGTACGAATCAGGTCCGGCAGGATTTCAACGAAGAGATTATCTTCGTGGGCTGCAGCCTTTCCAAGATTCTCAGCCGCTTTCTCGGACGCACGGAACCGGGAAGCGGCATCGGCGCTGCGCCCATCCCCTGTATCGGGTAGATCGACGTCATCCGCGAATGACCCGCGAGCGATGACTCTAGCACCGATCTGGGCCCTCAAATCACGCGGTGCCAGTTCCTGCTCCAGCAGTAGAAGCTGCGTAAGCGAATCTGTGCTGAGGGCACCCTTGTCCAACTGAAGTATGCGCCGCGTTCCCAGCCAGCCGTCTGGCCAGCCATCTACAGACTTCAGCACACGAGCGGCTCTGACGATCTCATCAGTCAATCGGGCTCGCACCCAGAGGCCACGAACCGATGCACCTAGAACCGACCTCGCCTCTCGGCCAAGGGGAGAGTTCGTGCCGCCGATCTCAACCGCGATATCCAAGAAGGGTGTGTACCACTCCCGGACTTCCTCCTGAGTTCGAGGCCACCACCCGAAACCCCGCTTTCGAGCACCAAACTCAAATCCGTGCACAGACGTGAAATGCCAAGCCTCCAGCGCCGCATCCAAGAGCACTAACCCTAGTTTTTGCTCCCGCTCGCTAGCCGAGAATAAGAGCGTTCGAACTACTTGGGACCTTTGTGCGGACCTGGCTTCGGTCCCAGAGAGACGGGAAAAGAACAATGACTTGAGAACATCGCGAACCGGCTCATAGTTATAATCATCCGGTTCGGCCAAGGCTAAACAGATGAGTATATGCACTGCTCGGTCAAAAAATCGAGAATCATACGCAATCGATCGCGCGACACGAGCGAACTCGCGTCGGCTATAGTTTTCCGTAGATGTGAACTTGCTGTTCACAGCGGCCCGCTCCAAAGCGGCCAACGCGGCCTCTTCGCTTACTGGCGCCACATTGTTGAACATTCCACGACCAAGGTCGTTCAAAGTTGTCAAGTCGCCGAGGCATCCGCTGGGGTTTAGCCATGATGACACCATTTGGACCGCCCGCTTTGACTCGTGCAAGAAACCGAGTCGGCGAGAGAACGATCGGGCCACACGCTCGGATGCGTCCTCAACCAAGAGGCGGTTCAGGAGCTCGGGCAGATATGCGTCCACCGCAATTGCCGCTAAACGATTGGAAATCGCATGAGGGAGCACGGCGCGCCATTTGCCGCGCTGTTGGACAAGACCCCGCCTCTGCAACTGCATGACGCTGCGCAGAAATGCTACTTCTGAGACTTCAACCAACCCGGCAAAAATGCTTATCTCGGAGCCTTGGGATGTATCCTCACCGTCGAACGAATACAGAAGGCTGGCAGCCTCAGCACAATTCAAGAGCTCGCTACTTTCAACATTCTTCTGATGAAAAAGCCGGTGGAAGAGTTCGCTATCTCTGAGCCGGGCAAGCTCGCCACTTGTCTCGCTCGTGGACGCAAGGGCGTAGGCCACTCGGGTGTTGCCATCGGAGAACTCTGCGATTTTGTCGAGGTCATTTTCCGAAAGGAGACTGAACCGGCGCTTGAGAAGGCGTTTGATTATCTCGTCAGAAGACCCCTCAAGACGGTAGCAAGCAGTGCCCTCTGGCAGGTCGTCACGAATGTCATACTCAACAGTGATAAGTCGTATTTTGCTTCCCGGTCGCTTTGCAATTTCGGTCAGCCTGCGATGAACGTCTTGGCCGCAATTGTCGACAACGACAATACAGTCGGAATCCGATTGAACGAGAGCCTCAACCATCATGCCCGGCTGCGGTGTGGGGGCATCCGACAAGTCTGCGTAGATCACGTTTTCTGAATCAAGCGCCGGCTGGCCCGGGCATATACGCTTGTCGAACAAAGCCTGGACAAGCCTTGTCTTTCCGACTCCGGATAAGCCCACCATCCGAACGGATACATTCTTGCTCAAATCCGTTCGAAGGCGCGCTATGGCGGATGAGACATCGTTCCCTTCGTCAGCATCTGGGACAAAAACCTTCACTCGATCATCGATGAGGTATTCAGAGTCGGCGTCGCTTTCTTGATATGCCCAGGGACCATACGGCCTCCAGCCCACTAGAGGCTTGCCGGAAGCTACCTTCACCCAGATAACCATCGCAGGAAACTGTTCGACCCAATCCGCAATGCGGCGACAATCAAAGAAATCGACCTCAATTTTTCCGGCCATGGAAAAGCTAGATAAACATAGCTCCATCGCGGCCTTACGATCAGCCAGCGAACTGTCCGAAAGATTATCCCTCGTCGAGGCGATGACATAAGCGCCGCCGCTTGCTGCAAGGTCCGTTAACGCTTGGCGCACGACGCCCTTCGGTGCCATTTCACCCGGTATCTTTGACGCGCTAAACGTCTCCGCTTTCACCTGGAATGCGCAGCGATCCTTCTTGATATATCCGCCGATCCCGAGCGGTGGACTTACATCAACCCTAACGTCGACACCTCCATCCTTAGCTCGCTGATCTCCTCCCCAACTTACCGCCGCGGTTGAGATGCTCTTGGCCCGTAGCTCCGATTTGCATAGTCTCGCGATCAATTCTCGTGCTTGTACGTCTGTAAGTCTTTGAATTTCCTCAGAGCGTACGGAGAAGATCGGGTGCATAGTGTGTCCAGCCTCGAATCGATTTAGACTAGTTCGAAAAACATACAACCAATTTGAACAATTTGGGTGGGCCAACCCCCGTTAGACCAATTGTAGCGCATGGCCGATCGACGCGACACGCGACGTACATAGATGCTGCTCTCGAGCGCTCGCGCGTCGCGCAAGTGTCGGCAGACAGAATGACTTAGCTTTTCGATGTCGGCATTGACGCGCGCTCTCAGAAACGGACGACTCAAGTAAGCGTAAGCTAGGCGGCTTCGCACGTTCAAACTTGCTCACGCCGTTAGGTCAGACACTCGAGCAACGGCATCTTGCTGGCGGAAAGCACCGATATCAACTTCGTTGGATCGCGCCCCGGATGTCACGGCCTGATTTTGCGCCTAGTCCGTAGATAATCGCCGTAGGCTAAGCACGCGGTTTCTGAACGCATTCCTATGCATTGCATTCAATTCAATGTCTTAGCAGGTGCAGTTCGGAGGAGCCCCGTTCCTCCGGGTCGTTTCGGTCCTATGCACCTAGCAGACGAAGACAAGCAGACTCGAGCCTCGATGTGGCCTCCCCTTATCGCCTGATACGACAGGCGCTTGATCGTTGTTGTGGCGGCTTCTGGAGCTCGGCCTGATGAAATCGACGCTAGCGGAGATCGAATACAATAGAAGGCTGGCTAGCAGTGGCAGTCTGATAGTCGTGCAAGCGAGATAGTGCCGTCGCCCAAATAATCACCACAATATGCGGGGGGCCGCAGGAACGCAAATAATGCCGCCGATGTCAGTGTCGATTTCGATCCTCGGTCGACAAAGGCTTGTAACAACGCCGGCAACACAGTTCGCGACGTCGTCGTGTGAATTCGGCGGATGATCGATGGTATCGCGTCCGCCGCGTGCCGTCTTACGTTCGAGGCTACAAAGCTGTGCAATCAGTTTCTTGTGATCCAGTAACTCGACGCGCTTCCCGTTGATGAGCGGCAATAGTTCGGAGTAGAGTTCCGATTTTGGTCTGGCGCTGGGTTCATACTCGATACCGTAAACCTGAAAGCGCTCACCCGGCCATACGCCGGCGTATTTGTCGCCGACGGCTCGGCGTATGCCATATACCTTGAGCAGGGCCGAAAATTCGGCCACTACCTTATCCGGAGAGAAGGGCGGCGCCGCCTCTCGCACCACGTCGACGACGGCGCACTTACCGTCGCGGTGTGCGATGCAGAGCGTCATGCTATCGCCGGATCCGCCGCTTGGATCTACGAAGGCATGATATTGCTCACCCTGCACGGGAGGCAACTCGAATCTATCAGGGACAACCACAGCCTCGACTGCATCACGGTCAAGAAAGCTTTCGAGATCGACCCGGAACTCGGCACCAAATTCTGCGCTAGCCCGGGCCGGGTCCTGCTCGTAGGCTTCATCGATTACCGATTGAGGCAACGACGGGTTCATTGTCTTGCTGGGCGCCTTCCAAACCAATACGGGTGCGTCCCGCTTTCCGTAATGTCGGGAGAAAGCCTTCCAAAGCGGGCCGCGACGCGCATGAGGCGAAGACATCAATAGCAAGAGGGCATTTGGGCCCATTGTTGCCATAGCCGGCCGTGCCGCCGCGAGCACCTCTTCAGCGGGATTAGCCGAGGCCTCGCCATCAAACCAGAATGCAATTTCGTCCGCGACCAGAGCTGCTATCGAATATCCTCGGATTGTCCGGAAAGACGCCGTCGTGACCTCGATAACGACACGGTTTCGAAGCTCAATGGCCTCCTGCGTTTCCGACACCACCAGCTTACGAAGTTCGGGGTGATCAACAATCAGCGACCGAAGAAAGCGGAACGCTACGCGCGCCTGGCGCCGATCGGCCGCTAACAGCAGCACCATCGCTTTCTCCCCAGGTGCCAGGTAAATTCGCCAATCGAGAAATAGCGCCAACCAGGCCGCCGTGGTTGCGGCACCCCGTGATTTGCCTCCTCTTCGGCCGATAATCTCGGCGACCTCGCGAGGCGTAAGCGCTTAGCCGCAACCCTATTGAGGCTGGCTTGACGTTTTGCGGAATCGCCACGGCATGAGGTCTTCGATGCGGCTAT
>NZ_JADPJF010000044.1:0-45012 GCF_023073295.1 Bradyrhizobium sp. 23
CGACCACCCATGAATCATTGAACAATTGATTCGGGAATCCTATAAATCGCGGCAAAATCAACAATCTGCCAAAGTAGTGCTAGGCTAGGGCCCTGCTGCCAGTTAAATTCGGCGACTGTTCGGGATTCCTCGCCGTGCGCAGACGCCGCCCCTGCACTGGCGGTGATCCACAGGCGATGCTTGCGCTATTCGCGCCACGGCATGCGGCACGGATCCGTAGCCCGCACATCGCCTGTTTCGTCCAGCCGTATGCACGCAAATTCCCTGTTCGCTAGCGATAAATTCCCTGTTCGGATTTGGCGGATCGCGCCCCGGATGCACTGAATTTCGAGGCAAATGTTCGCATTTTCATGGGATAGCGGCCTCACCGCAGGCGCGCTTTCCCTGTAAAATTCCCTGTTCGCAGGGAATTCGGACCGCGGCAGCGAAGGATCTTCCTGCGTCTGTCGTGATTGCTGTTCAAGCGCAGGGAGACGCATCCATGATCCGCAAACCTCTGTTCGTTGTCCTTGCCTGCATAGCATTCTCGTCGACAGCGTTCGCCCAAGGCGACGGTGGCGGCTCGGGTGGGGGAGCCGGCGGCGGCGCGTGTTCGGCGGCAAGCTCTGGTGCTGGGACAGGCACCTCGTCGAGCAGCGCGACCTCGGGCCCCTCGGCTCCTTCCGGCATAGGGACTCAAGGCACCACCACCGGCGCTAACGTGAACACGAGCAGCCCCAACCCCAGCCAGAACAATCCGAACGTCCAACCCCCAACCGCGAACGGAAAGACGCCGGCCGCCGCGCAAGCCGAGCGTAACTCCGGGGTTGGTCATTCAGCTAATGGTTTGCCGATCGGAAGCCCCGGATCAGGCACCAGCAACGAAGATCAGAAATAGGGCGATCTATTCATCAGCTCTCACCGAAAGGCCCACCGTTGTGGGCCTTTTCCTTCGAGCTATGGCTCCGAATAGATCGGACAGCCTGCGGCCAGTGTGTTAAGGCCGGGGATGAAAAAATTGATTTTGGCGATGCTGCTCATCGCGACGCCGGCCTTGGCGCAGCCCGAACCGCTAGCCCCGAAGGCCCCATTGACCGATCGCGAACGGGTTCAGGCCGATCGTGCGCAGGCCGCCACGCAGGAGAAGGACGCCCCGACCGCGCGGCCGTGGGACAGGGGCGCGGATGGCAAGCGGCCCTGGGACCGGGGTGCGCAGGCGAAGTAGCAGCGTTCCCGACGGGACCTCGAAAGCTTGCCGGCAATCGGCAGCAGCCTTCCGTGAGGATCCTTCCGCGACGGAACTGAGTTTAGGCGGCACGGGCTGGGGCTGCCTCAATTTCTCCATCGAGCCGTCCAGTGCAGCGACAGCGCTCCGGCTCCGCTTCCTCGCCAGTCGGCACGGCCCTATCTGACGGTCACTTCCACAGCGATGATCGAGGATCCGCGCTGCCTGCGGTTTTCGCCTGACACCGCAATTCGAAACCGGTCAGTCCCTGGACGTGAGGGGGCTTGGTAGCGAAATGACGGGCCGACGATCGTCACATGACCGGCACTGGGCGCCTCTGCCAGTTTAACTTCATCCAGAAGCTGAGTTCTGCCGCGCAGGCCTTGCAGGCATTCCGTGCCGGCTGGGATTGAAACAACCCAATACACGGTGTCGGAAAGCAGTACGAAGCGCTCGGGCCGCAAGGCGCATTCACCTGCGGCCGCAGCATGCGCTTGCAGCCAGTATCCCGCGATAAAACATAGGCTTGCCGCCGCTGTTTTGGGCCTCATGCTGCCGCCCATGCGGTGATCATGGTTGGATCGGCCAGGCAAGCTCAAACAAAATCGCCGCCACCGGCTGCCCGGTGTTGCGGCGATTCATGGGTGAACGCGGCTGGTCGCTAAACGCTATGCCGTTCACCGAGCGTACCAATACCCCCACCAGCGTTGCGACACAGGCCGGGCCTCCGCCTTGAGCGCGGCGACTTCCTCGACAGAGCGAAGGTTGGGGCCATAGATCGCAGGCGGGTAGACATCATCCCAAAACACGTAACCGGTTCGGAGGTGGGCCGACCGATGATGCGCAGGAGCAAGCGCGAGCTCCGCGGCTGAAGCTGCGGTCGTTATCAAAGCAAGGCCAAGAACAGAAAGAGCAATGGATGGAGCAAGGGTGCGGAAGTTCATTGGATCAATCCCTCTCGAAATGGGCGAGAAATAATGCGACGGCCTCTAAAAGGTTGCAAGCGCATCGTTCCATAGAATGGCTGCGAAATCCAGCTCTTCAGGTGCGCGAATCCACCTGGACGGGACAGAACAGATTTGAAGGTGACCATCCGTGTCGGTGCGTCCGGCCAAAAGATCGCGCTATCAGACAACTCAGATGCTGCTGCTCAGGACACGATCACGCGTGGGCAATCTTTTGGCAGCAGGAGAGCCACCAAGATCATCAGGAATCATGATGTCGACACACTGCTCACTCTTGACGAGCACTGCACTATTCAGGGACGACTCCTATGGCTTCTGCATTTGTCTTCGCCTTGATCTTCTGCGCCGGCGTCATGTCGGTCTATGCGCTGCGTCCCCGGCGGTCGCAACGAACGACGACGAACGAACCCTCCGGTACCTCGCGCAGAACAGCCCGATCGACTCCCAGCTCGGCATTCGGGCGCGTCCGACGTGCCTTTTAGGCCTCGTCCAGCGTGCGAGCGACACCTTTGTTCTCACGACCATAGGCGACACAGAACATGACCCAGCCGATGAGGGACGCACCGCGACGGTACATCGTGGACGGTACAGGACAGCGTGTCCTTTTCGGTTTGACGATCGCGGAAACCATCGAGTTCGAGACGTTGGACAAGCCCGACGCGCCCCTCGGCCCTGGCCTTCGCTTCGATCAGAACAAGCCGGGACAACGATGGCTGGAGCTCTACGCCAAGCATGAGCGGGCCTGGCGCAACTGGATGGCCGACACGCGGGCTGGAGGGGAAATGCCACTCGTGCTCAACTAGGTGATGCTCTTAGCTCGTGACCGCCGAGGCATTCCATTGGCTTCAGGAACAATCTTCCCGACGAATCGGGAGACATTCCCAGGCTAGTCATATCCTGGGCAGTCATACCGCGAGCATCCGGCTGCCTTGTATGCTCATGAGAGTTAGATTGCCCGTCGCGTAGGCGCCCGTATCGATGTTGACCCGGTTTGCCAGAACTTCGGCGGTGCGCACCGGCGTGTGACCATGAACGATATATTTGCCGAACTGCTCCTCACTCTGAAGGAACTCTTCGCGAATCCAAAGCAGGTCGCTTTCGCTTTGCTCGGCCAAGGGGACACCCGGGCGAACGCCGGCGTGGACGAAGAAAAAATCTCCACAGGTAAAGCTAAGCCGTAGTTCGTCCAGGAACTCCAGATGCTCACCCGGCATTGCGCGGATCAAATCGCGCATGATCGACGCTGGGTCGTCGCGCTTCAGGTCTGGCGGCGCGAGTCCATAGGACATGAGTGTCTGGGCGCCACCGATGCGAAGCCAATCTTCAAACAACGAAGGGTCTTCGAAAACCCTCACTAAAAATGCCTCGTGGTTTCCCTTGAGAAAAATCGAGTTTCCCCGCCGGCTTCGTTCGACCAAGAGGTCAAGCGTGGCGCGCGTGTCCGGGCCGCGATCGACATAGTCGCCCATGAACACCTCGATCGCATAGCGTGGCCGACTGTGGGCCAAGTCGGCGTCGATGACCCGCAGCATGGGCTGCAGCAAATGCGAGCAGCCATGAATATCCGAGATCGCGTAAATTCGGACGCCATCCGGCAGTTGCGGCCTATGAATCGGCGGGTGTGATTGGGCAAAAGATGTCATGGCGCGCACACTCGGTGAGGTGGTGGGGACAGTTTCGCCAAGTCGGTCCGCGGCCGGACCTTATTGAAGGGTGTCGCCTCTCAGACAGCCCGATTGCGCCGAAGGAAAGGAGGGTATTCGCTTGCTTAGCTTGTCGGCGCGCGCTGAGCAAATCAGGCAACTCTGCCGTGGGCTGCATCGCGCCCGGCAGCGGGAAGATGCCTGCCTCGCTGAAGACAGCTGGGCGGATACAGCTCTAGATCGTAATTCATCGGACTTCTACTAATCGAATCACATCGGTTGCGGAGTCACTCAATGTGGGCAACAGGCGCATCAAAGATGAGCTGCTATCGCTTCACGCAGGCGCCCCAGCGAATTCGACGCGGAACCTGATTCAAAATAGGGCAGCGAGTTTCGATCGTGTGTCAGCACTGTGACGTAGGTCTTCCGCGCCCATGACCTCTCAACAAAACGCGATGCATTCATGCATCGCAAAAGTTTCGCGTGCAGCGCCACAATATCGCTGTGATCACTTCACAGTTTGCGTTCGGGGAAGTGACGGATCTTCAGCATCACGGATCAGCGTCAAGCATTCTCGATAGCAGAGGTTCGAATGGCTGTTGCAACTTATGGTTCTGAAGGCGCTGGTGCACTGTCGTCAACGCGCGGCACGGCTCTTCAGCGGCCTTTTCAGATCGTCATCATCGCTGCCGACCTGCTGCTGATCCTGCTCAGTTATGGTGCAGGGGCGGCGCTCTACAATGTTGCGCTTGCCTCCACTGGCGACGGCGCGTCGATGGGGGCAGGATTGATTGTCGGCGTTGTGTTCGTCGCGGTCGCATATTCCCAGGACGTCTACGCCACGCACCGCTTGCTGAATCTGGTCTGGCAGCTGCGCAAGGCCGTCTTCATCTGGTTGGCGTCGCTGACGATCCTCGCTATGGCGGCATTTCTGCTCAAATCCACGGACAATCTGTCTCGCGGCACAGTGATCATTTTTGCTGCAATCGGAGGCGCCGGATTGATCAGTCTGCGCTTTGTCTGGCAGTTCGTACTCGCGACAAACTATGCCAGAAGCCGCTTGGTCGATCGCAAGGTGATCCTGTTGAGCCTGAAGCCGCTCGATTTCACCTCAAGCCGCTTCAAGGATTTGCGCAGAAACGGTTTCGACGTCATGCGTCATTTCGTGCTTGGGATCGACAGCGGCGACGGCCATTGGGAGCGACAGATTCGCGATGTCATTCGGCAATCGCGCCAGGCGGACGTCGATGAATATCTTCTAGCGATCGATTGGAACGAATTGCCGATGCTCCGAAAGATCGGGCCCTTCCTGCGCGCGGTGCCCCAACCGGTACGCCTTCTGCCGGATGATTCAATCGCCGACCTCGTGTCGCGCCCATTCCTGCCAGTCAGCGGGACCGTAGCGGTCGAGATTCAGCGGCCGCCGCTCAGTGTTTTCGAGCGTTTCCAAAAGCGCTGTCTTGATGTAGGGGTGGCCTTGTTGGCGCTCGTCATACTTGCACCGCTGCTGCTGACAGTCGCCGTTCTGATCAAGCTCGGATCGCCGGGAGCTGCCATCTTCCGCCAGTCGCGCCGAGGGTTCAACGGCAAGCCGTTCGAGATATGGAAATTTCGGACCATGACGGTCTGCGAGGACGGCCAGACGATTACCCAGGCCACCAAACGGGATGCTCGGGTCACCAAGATCGGGCGTTTCCTTCGCATGACAAGCATCGACGAGTTGCCGCAGCTTTGGAATGTCTTGCGCGGCGACATGTCCCTGGTCGGGCCGCGCCCGCATGCGCTCGCCCATGACAATTACTACGATGAACTCATCAGCAAATACGTCTACCGCCACCACATGAAGCCGGGCCTGACAGGCTGGGCTCAGGTCAACGGCTTCCGGGGAGAAACCCCGACGATCGACTTGATGGAAAAAAGGGTGGAATATGACGTCTGGTACGTCAGCAATTGGAGTATCTGGCTGGATCTGAAGATCATGGCGCGTACGGCCTCGACGGTCCTGTTCCAGGAAGCCTATTAGTAGGAGCCGCCTAGGTGGCGGCGGCACTTATCGGCCGTCAGCTTCCGTTGCCGGGGGTCTTCTTGAAGAGACGAAGGACGGCGTCCCGCAGCGCAAGCATTGGCGGCACAAGGACGAAGAACGCTCCCATGGCGACTGAGGCAACGACGTGACGAAGCGAAAAAGGCTCGTCATGCTCGAGCTCTCGGCGATTCGGATCGAGCGGGGCAGGCGCGAGAGTGGTCGCCAGCGGTCGGGATCCCCGGCGGGCCTTACGCGGGGGAACCACGATCAACACGAAAAGAATATTGAGCAACACCCAGATGCTCAGGACAATAAGAGCAATCACCATCCGAACCTGCCGAAAAAATGCGAAGAGTATGAGCGCACGTTAGCCCCCTGAACCTCGGAAGGAAAGGTGCTCAAAGATTCGGCAGTCCAGGTTGCGGTCACGATCAACAGCCCTTCGTGCCGGGGGCAGGTTTGTGCAGGCAACACGTCACTATCTACTATCTTTCGTCCGGATCGCCGTCGTCAATCCATGCCTTGGGCTATGGCAGAGATCGGCATTTGTGGATTCCGGATGAATACGGGGATTGGGCGCGTATCGGAGCCCGACGATGGGGTCACTTGGCCGGTTGGTTCCGACGTCGTCGCGGCCCCGGAACTCAAATAGAGCCCCGCTGACGCATCTTCGCCCCGCCTGGCGTCCCGCCCCACGGCTGCGAATTTCCGACGGCCCGTTTCGGTCGGCTCCTGCAGACGATGGGACCGAAAAGTGGGTCCCTGCAGTCTCTTCGGAAGGCTCCGCGGCGGCCGTCAGCAGGTCGGGGCCTGCGCTAGGGGCGCAGCCGCGGACTGTGCGGCTTGCTGCGCCCCTCGCTCTAGGAATGTTCGACGTAATAGCTGTTGCGGTGCTTACCCTTATACGCCTCGATGCGTCCAAGCATCTTCGGGTTGGCGCGATTGAGGACAGCACCCAGCAGCTTCTTCTGAAGGATCTCCGACCCCGAAATTGATTCTTGAAGCGCAGCTCGCGTGGTTGCTCCCCATTCGATCACATAGACCATTGCATCGATGAGGACGCTGAACGCTTTTGAGTCCGCCACCGGCATCACAGGCGCAAGATCGATAATGATATATTCGTAGTGTTCCCGGAGCATCGCGAGCAGGTCGGCCATTGGCCTCGATGCGATGACGTCGGCCGAATTGACCATGCGCGAAGCAACGATGGACGGCAGGAAATCGAGACCGGTCTCCTTGCTTCGTTGCACGTGATAGCTGAAGCCCGTGGGATCACTGAGGGCCTCGACCAGTCCGCTGTTGGCGTTCGGCGCGAGTTCCCGTGTGAGTGAGCGCGTATGCAGGTCGCCGTCGATGAGGATGGTGCGGTGACCTGTCATGGCAATCAACTGAGCGAAATTGGCCGCGACTGTCGTTTTTCCTTCCTTTGGCAGCGACGATACAATGCCGATGACCTTGATCTCTCGGGTCATGCGCGCAACGTCGATTGAGACCTTGATGTTGCGCAACGTTTCCGCAAACCGCGAGAACGGATGATCGACGACATAGCGGGATAGTCCCGCTTCGTCGGCTTTCGCGGATGCCGAAAGCAACGCGCGCGTCTTTGTCGGCGGGCGAATATCTGGGAGAACGCCAAGACACTTCACGCCGAGTTCGTCCTCGACCTCTCCGGGGGTCCGCAAGACGTCGTTGAGGAGCTCGCGCGCAAAGGCGGCGCCGAAGCCGAGGCAGAGGCCGCCGACCAAGCCTCCCACCAGGGCCAAAACCGTCCGCGGCGAGCTTTTGCGATCAGGCTTGGTCGCGGTGCTGATCAGGCGTGCCTCGCTGAGCGGGAAGCTCTGATTTTGGGTGGCGCTTTGCAGCTTCTCCAGGAAGTTGTTGTAGAGATTGCGATAGGTGTCGGCCGCGCTTTCGAGATCGCGCAGCTTGACTTCTGCCTGGCCGGTGTGACCCGCCTGGGCGACCAGCTCTTTCACGTTCTTATCGAGAGAAGCCTCTCGGCTTTTTGCGATCTCGTAGTCGCTGCGATAAGCGTCGCCAATCCGATGAAGCTCATCGGCGATATTCTTGCGCAGTTCCTCCATCTTGTTGGCCAAATTGACCGCTGCAAGATGGGTCTTGCCGTAACGCCTTGACCAATCGGCATATTGGGCCTGTAAATCGAGGTACTGGGCGCGCAGGCGCGTAATGACCGAGTTGTTAAGGGCGTCCGTCACGGTGGGTTGGGCGAGGTCTTGGTCGGAAATCGCTTCGATCCGATCGAGGCGCGCCTTGGCTTCGGCCGTGGCCGCCCGCGCCTGAACCAGCTGTGTATTCAAGTCCGACAATTGCTGCTCGGACATGAGGCCGCGGCTGGTTCCGACGATATTGTGCTCTGCCTTGAAGGTTTGCACCGCGCGGTCGCTGGCCGTCGCCTGCTCGCTGAGCTCGACGCTCCGCTGCTGGAGCCATTCGGTCGCCCGTTTAGTGGACTGGTATTTTGCTTCCAGTGCACCCACGATGTAGGCATCGGCGATCGCATTTACGATCTTGACTGCCTTGTCCGGGCTGTGTGCGCGATAATTGAGCGACAAGACGTATGTGGTCAGGACGCGCTCAACCCTCAGACTCTTTTGAATCGATTCGACCACGGCATGTTCGATCCGCTCCTGTGTAGGCGGTTCGCCGGATTCGAACACTGACATGATCTTGCCGGTAACGACGGCGAGAAGTCCTGGATTGGATCCGTTGAATTCCGGATCCTCGGTGAGCCGCAGGCGGCGAACGATTGACAGGATAAGATCGTCAGAATTGATGACTTCGACCTGGCTGTCGACATAGCCAGTGTCGATCAGAGCGCTGTTGGTCCCGCTGTCCTTGTCCAGAACCTGGGTTTGCCGGGTGTCCATCATGATACGGGCGTTTGCCGTATACATCGGCTTTGCCAGAACCAGATAGACGATGACCAGAGCCAGCGACGCGCCAACTGCCGCAGCGATCAGCGGCCATTGCCGACGAAGGACATCAGTGACACGGTCAAAGCTGAGGACCGCGCCGCCAAACTCGATGCCAAACCGGTGTCCCGATTGGAAGTGTTCTCTAGGCTGATACATCTGAAATTCGCTGCCTTAATGGTCAGGATCAATTCGGGAGGGGAACAGGTTTGAATGGATTGGCCAGTTTGGTCTTCCATTCGCCTTCCAACAGCGCTCCGCCCCGAGGCTGCGTCGGCTTGTTGTCTCTCGGCTGCAAGTGGGCGCTGGAGCCATCTTCTCCCGCCGCGGAATAGCCCGCCTGCACGGCGAGGTCACCGACTCGCTGCGTGAAATCCCTAATCTTGCGCGCAGCGTCCGGTTTCGTTGACGTGCACAGCGCTTCTGCGAGCCGCAGCGCCGCGCCGATGGTCGAGCGGTCGGGGGAAGCCGATTCGGAAATGAGCGTCTGCACCGACGGCAACACCGATGGATTGGTCGCGATATATGAAGAAAGGCGAGCCCTCAGCTTCTCTTTGTCGTTGCGTAGCCGTTCCAGAAGCGAAGACGGCGCCTTCACGAAGGCGTCGAGTTCGGTTTGTGAGGCGCGGTCCGAGAATCCGACGCATTGAGCGCGGGTCGGACCGACGCCCGATGCGATCAGAGCAAATCCCGTCAAGATGATGGGTTGCCATCTCGGCTTCGTACGACGCGTCACTTCGCAGCTCATCCGTGTCCCTTCGTCGTTGCTGCAAACCAGTACACGCGAAGAGTGGCAGCCAACTGTGTCAATTTTTGTGCGATGCAAAAGCGGGTTTCATTCGGTCGCGCTTGCCATCGATTGCTACATCAGGTGCTTTACCTTTCGTCGGTTGTGCAAGTACGATTTGCAATGCCTGCGAGATCGGCACAATGGCGCCTGCGATTTTTGCAGTTTGAAGATTTATGAGGCGGTCGCAAAAAATCTTGTCGCGAAATTGACACACGAAAATTTTCCAGCGAGCAGCGCGTGGATAGCGCCTGGATCAAGAAACATCTTCTGTACAGGCTAAATCGCAACACCGCCGGGTTTCGCGCATACTTTGTTCGCAAATGCTCGCGACCATGCCCCGGCGAGTCAGTTCGTTCGTCCCGATGCTCCTCGATCAGCAAAAATGGCGCAAAGTTGTCGCGCGCATGTTCGAATGACAGAGAGCGTTGAATTTATCGCCGGTCGTCATGCGTCATACGCGAATCCCCGATCGTGATGATTGAAAGCACGCAAAGACCTGATACAGACTGCTGCGGTGCAACAGCTACGGAATGTCGATGTGACGGAGTTGGTTCATCGTGAGAAAGCGCATGTCCTGCCGCTCGACAGCATCCGGGGTATCGCCGCGACATCTGTGGTGATCCACCATCTCCTGCTGATGCCGACCTTTCTCGCGGCATTCCCACACAATGCGTGGATCAATTGCTCGTTCTTCAGAAGCGCGTGGCTATTGGTCGACTTGTTCTTCGTTCTCAGTGGCATCGTGATGTCGTTGAGCTACGTCGAGGGCGACTTCGGACGCTTCTCGCTGCGCGAATTCGTGGTGCGGCGTTTGGCGCGGGTCTATCCGCTTCACATCGTCATGCTGATCGCAAACCTGCTGTTCCGCCTCCTGCGTATCGGCTTGGTCGCCGCAGGCGTCGTGGTTGCCGCGCCGACCGCCTTTGAGGTGAACAATACCTATTCCTTCCTGCTCAACGTCTTTCTCCTGCATTCGGTGGGACTGATCGACTATCTCAGCTGGAACGCTCCGAGCTGGAGCATAAGTGTCGAATTCTACACCTACCTGGTGTTCGGCCTGATCGTCCTGCTGGCCCAGCGCATGCGTTCGCTGTCGTGGTTCTACGCCGTCTCCGGGCTCGTCGCGGTCGCAAGTCTTGTCGTGATCGTCTTCGTGCTCGACAAGAGGAGTCTGGGACTCCAGACCGATTTCGGCATTCTTCGCTGCTTTGTGAGCTTCTTCCTCGGTGTCTTGACCGTCAGGATCGTTCGTCGGCTGCCAGGCAAGCCGAGCCCTGCCGTGCAGGGAGGGCTGCAGTTGATCGCCATGATTGCCAGTATCGTCCTGGTCAGCCTCGCAGAGACCAATCCGGCGACCACCTTCCTGGCGCCGCTTGTTTTCGCAGCCTTCCTTGGCACGCTGCTGGCGTTTCCGGATGCGTTGCTGGTGCCGAAGATTCTGGTGGCGCGGCCGCTGGTGTGGCTGGGGCGCAGATCCTACTCCATCTATATGGTGCATGCGCTCGTGGTGCTCTTCGCGGAGTACTTCGTGCGGGCACTTGGGCCACGGCCGATCGCGGCGCTCGATTCGATCTGGACGGGGCTGCCGGCGACGCTGAATCTCGTGATCTCCCTGGCCGCTGTACTGGTAGTTTCGAACTTCAGCTATCTCTACATCGAGAGTCTTGGCGGTAAGCTGCTTCGGAATGCCCTTGGAAGCCGGCCCGATTTTTCGCCATCTCCGGCGGCATCGGCGCGGCTGACGAATTGAGGCGAGCATGACGGCCCTTGCGCTGCAGCGCCCGCAGATCACGCTGGTCAGCCTCAACATCGAGGCGATCGCGCTCGGGGTTTATCTGGTCCGAGACGCCTTCGGCGGCGTGATCCGCTACTACACCAGCATCTTTCATCTGGACACGCTCTGGTACCTGCCCGACGGCGTCGCGCTGCTGTGTCTGGCCCAGTTCTTCGTGCATTGCATTTTGGGCAATCGCAGCACCCTGGCGCTCCTGGTGTTCGCGCAGATCATGCTGTCGCTGGTGCTCGGCTACTTCATGATGGGCACTGCGACCGCCGCGATCTCGGCTTTCAAGATGATGCTGCCGGTGTTTGTCGGATTCTGTTTCTGCGATTCGAGCCTGGGTTCCTACCGAAAGCTGCTGTCGATCATCGCCGTGACCTTCTATCTCTCCGTCATCGGCGTGTTGTTGACCAAGTTCTACCTCATGCCCTGGGTCGGCTACAAATATGAATCCTTTGGCGCCGTGCGTGAGGCGGGCCGGCTATGGTGGGCCTATGGCGGTGACGATCAGCGCCTGATGGGCTTTGCCGCCGACAATACCATGGCCGCATTCTTCATCCTCGTGTCGTTTGCGATCACGTCGATCCGCAAGAGCACGCTGTGGTGCCTTTTGTACGGCTCCCTGGCGGTTTACGTCATTCGTCTGACCACCAGCAAGACGACCATGATCGTTCTCGTGCTGTACCTGGTGCTGCTGGTGATCGTGCGAATGCTGCCGGAGAAGTCGCGTTTCCCCGCGATCCGCGCGATCGCGTTGTGGTCGTTCGCTGCGATCCTCGTTCCGTTCTTCATGATCGTGGTCGCATCGGGCACCGCAGCAGTGCCGCACTCGACCTTGTTCAGCATTCTCGACCGCATCAATAACAGCTGGCAGCTGCCGTTCGTCTACATGAGCCAGCTGATGCCGATCGGTCTGGTAACCGGCTGCGGCGCGGGTTGCTTCAACTATCCGCAGAAGCTTTTCTCGCCGCTCGCGGCGTACTGGGTACCGGTCGACAACTTCTACATCGGAACATACCTGATGTTCGGGCTTCCGTTCGTCGCATTCATGGTGATGGTGTTCCGCGCCAACTTCGGAGCGACCGACGTCTACAAGCTGACGCTGCTCTTCGTGGTCAACCTGTTTACCATCACCGTCCTGAACTACGGTCCAGCATCAGGGCTCCTGATCATCGCATTGAGCTTCAGCGAAGTATTCTCCCGGCGGGCGACCTCCGCACGGGCAGCCGATACCGTTCCGATAGAATTGCCGCGGCCGATCCGCTCATTGGAGGGTCTCGGCGTAGATATGCCAGGGACGGCAGCGCGTGGGAGCAGATGAGACAAACGATGCATAGACGGCTTGCATTCATCGATACGCTGCGCGGCATTGCCGTGTTGGCGGTGCTGTTCCAGCACGTGTTCGAGGTGATCGTCCAGAAGCACCCCACCGGCGCGTATTACTGGGTCTTCCACGATGCGATCGGCTACTACATGAACTTCGGCCGGTTCGGAGTCGTGCTGTTCTTCTTCGTCAGCGGATTCGTCATCCCGTTCAGTTTTCCGGACAGTGCTACTCCTGTGCGCGATTTCACGATCAGCCGCTTCTTTCGGCTCTACCCGGCGTACTGGACGTCGATGGTGATCGGGCTCGTCACGATGCAGGTGCTGGAGGCCAATGCCTACCCGTTGTCGCAGGTCATCGCGAACGTGACGATGCTGCAGACTTTCGTGAACATCCCGAACCTCTGGATCTTCTACTGGACGTTGGCGATCGAGCTCCTGTTCTATGTCGGATGCACCATTCTTTTCGCGATGGGATTGCTGAACCGGCGCTTTACTGCAGTTGCGATTGTCATTGCTGCGGCGCTGGTCGGGACCGCCGCAGCACTTCTGATCGAAAGCAGGACGGTGTCGTCGCTGATGGAGGTTGGGCTGAACCTTTCGGCGATGTTCCTGGGCAAGGTCATCCGCGACACCGTCATCGGCGGAAAGCTGCGATGGCCGCACGTCGCCGTTTGTACGGTGTTCTATGCGATCTTCGCCATCACGCTGGCGGAGAGGCGGTTCGGCGGCGTCTATCAGGAGAACTTCTTCTACAGCTATTCGATCGGGTCGGCTTATGTCTGCGCAGCGCTCGTCTTCATCGCGTTTGCGGCGTTCGGTGAGAGGATGGCCTGGCGCTCGATGGCGTTCGTGGGAACCATCAGCTATTCCGTCTATTTGATGTCGCCGTTCGTGATCGTCTGGATCCATCGCCTCGTCTGGCTCGGTGATGGACCGCTGGGATGGGCCGCTTTCGCCGCGCTGGTCGCAGCATTGTCAATTCTGGTCAGCTGGTCGACATATGCGTTCGTCGAGAAGCCCAGCATCTCGTTCGGCCAGAGGTTCCGGTCGAAGCGCAGGAGGGCGGTCGTTCTCGAGCCGGCGCTCAGCGCGCAAGGGGCAGCTGAGTGATCGAAAAAACGCGCCAGCCGAATGCCGGATACGACGGATCTTTCGTTCCCTCCGTCCAGGGACTTCGTGGCATTGCGGCGCTGAGCGTGCTGATGGATCATTTCTACGACATGCCAAAGGGAGGCGTGTACGACATTCCGGATCCGGGCTTCCTGCCGCCGCTCTGGCTCTGGTTGCAATCGGTGATCAATGTCGGCGGCCACGGTGTCGAGCTGTTTTTCATGATCAGCGGCTTCCTGATCCCGGCCAGTCTGGTGCGGCACGGCTCGCTGCCAAGGTTCTTCTTCGACCGTGTCCTGCGCATCATGCCGGTGTTCGTCGTGCTGCATCTCGCGCTGTTCGTGATTGGCCCGATCGTGGGCTACAAATTCTTCCGCGGGATCGATCTGACCGGTTATCTCGCGATCTTCACGGCCAATCTGTTCTTCGTGCAGGACGCTCTCGGCTTGCCCATCGCTCAGCAGAATGCCTGGACCTTGACTTACGAATGGGCGTTCTACATCTGGTTCGGGCTGACATTCTCGGTGTGGCGCATCGGAGGGAGAATGCTGGCGGCGCCCCTGATCTTGCTGGGCGTGGCCTGTCTCCTGCATTGGCCGATCACGGCGTTCTTCTGCATTGGCATGCTTCTCAGCGCCACGGGTTGGCGCATCTCCATTCCGGGACCTCTTGGCTTGATGGCGGGCCTGACGTGCGGGGTCGCCATGTACGCGAGCCTGGTGCTGTTTCACCCGTTCGTAGGTCTTATTCCGGGCCTTTTGCTGTTCGCCATGGTGCTGGCCCCGGACTCCGGTCTCGCCAGGGCGCTCAGCACGCCGGCCCTGCAGTATGTCGGCAAGATAAGTTACAGCCTTTATCTCGTGCACCCGTTCGTCCTGTTTCCGTTACAGGTGATCGGGCTCAAGCTCGTCGCTGTCGGTGTCGACCGCTGGCTGCTGTGGGCAGCATTCATCCTGCTGGGATCGTTGATGTCGCTGGTTGCAAGCGCGATCACCTACGAGCTGATCGAGGTGAGGCTGAGACGATTGTTGGATGGCGCGGTCCGCGGCATGTTCTTTCGGTCATTGAGCAAGATGGAACAGTCCGCCTAGAAGATCGCAATATAAGTCACGATCAGCTCACGGTACGGCCGGCAAGCTTGCGGTAGGATGGCAACAGGCCATCGGCGATGCGATCCCAGTTCAACTGGCCCGCCGCTGTCTGCCGTGCACCGTCGGTCAATGTCGCGGTAAGCGATTTCGAGGTCAGGACGCGTTCGAGCGCATCGGCCAAGGCGGCAGCATTACCAGGCGGGACCAGAAGCCCGTTCACGCCGTCTGTCACGACGTCAGGAATGCCACCGGTGGCGCTGGCGACGACGGGACGGGAATTCCCGTAAGCAGACGCCAGCACGCCGCTCTGCGTCGCATCCTTATAGGGCAGGGCGACCACGGTCGCAGACTGAAATAATTGTCCCGTATCTTCGGGCGAGATATAGGCATCGATCGTTTTGACCGTCGGCATGGCCTCCATGCGCGCGCCGAGCCGCGTCATCTCGGGACCGCGGCCCGCGACGATCGCTTCGTGCGCCACGCCGCGCCGGTCCAGCAGGTCGATCGCATCGATGAAGATGTCCAACCCCTTGTAAGCCCACATCCGCCCAAAAAACAGGATTCGTGCAGATTCGGGTTCGATGGCCGCGGCGCGCGTCGGGGGCACCATGAGCACGCCGTGCATGCTGGAGACGATTTCTCCATTAAAGTCCGGCGTCGCATGGCGGAAATCTGCAATGCAGCTCTCGCCGTGCGTCGTGACGACTGACGCTGCCGCGCGCATGCGCGCGCGCCAGCCGTCCTCGCGCGGAGAGGTGCCCGAGCCGCCTTCCGAATGAGGAATTGCGTCGTGAACGGTCAGCACCAGCGGGATTCCAAGCGGACGCAGGAACTGGATCAGCTTGGATGTGTAGACTTCCGGAACTTCGTGACAATGAACCACGTCTGGACGAAACGAAATTATGTCCATGAATGAAGCTGGAATGCCGATGGCGCCGGCGCGGCGCAGGCTCAAATCGCGGATCCTTGTGTTGAAGGGTGTCGTCACCGCGATATCGGCCAGTTCCCACTGCTGGTTCGCATCCTTGCGGTTGAGGACGAGGCGAACATCGCAATGGCGCGCCAAGCCCGACGCGAGCCGGTAGGAATATTCTGCAAAATGCGGCGCGTAGATCGCCACGCGCAAGCGCCTGGAGTTGCGATTGAAGGCGGTGGTAGGCGAATTCATCAAGGCATCCATTTTGCATCACATCGCTGAGCCGGTTGGAGTGTAGTCCACGATTTGAACTCACTTCCACGCTAAATCGGATGATAGATGGTGCTCATCTGATTGCCATAACGTCGTCGTACTGCTGCGCGATTGCTGCCGCCATCGGGACGGAGTGGAAAAGGGCGACGTCACGCGCGGTCATCGATTCCCTGTTTGTCTAGCGGGCGATTGTGATTGGATCTGTCGGAATTGGGTCGATTTTTTGATGAACGTCACTCCGGGCAAACAACATCAGGTCGTGGTCGCGTTGTTGTGGTCGCTGGCGCAGAACTGGGGCGGCCGTGCGCTGTCATTTGTTCTGTTCTTGATATTGGCGCGGCTGCTCAATCCTGCGGATTTCGGTCTTGCCGCGCTGGTTGGCTTCATCCTGCTGCTCCTGAGCTCCATTTCCGAATTCGGGTTCGGTGACGCGTTGATCCAGCGACGCACGCTCGAGCCTGCGGACGTGACACTGCCATTTTTCTGCTCACTGGCGGCATCGGTCCTCCTTGCCGTTCTCATCGCCCTGCTGGCGACCGATATCGAGCGTTGGCTCGACGTGAAGGGACTTGCGCCGCTCTTGACGGCTGCGAGCCTCTCGCTTCCGATCGGTACCGCCACGCTGTTCCAGGAGGCGCTCTACAAGCGCCAGATGGATTTTCGTGTGCTTGCGCTCAGGACCATGGTGGCGACCGCGATCTCCGGAGTGGTCGGGATCGCCTGTGCCTATGCCGGGTTCGGTGCCCTCAGTCTCGTGATCCAGGTGGTCGTTCAGAGCGCGGTCAGCGGCCTGTGGCTCTGGAGCCAGCCCAGATGGCTCCCGATGCGCGGCTACGATCTGAAGAGCTTGCGCGAACTCTCCGGCTACAGCATCCACGTCGTGTCGAACAGGCTGCTGGACTTCGCCATCGTGCGTACGATCGACATGATCATCCTGTCGCTTTATGGCGTCGCGGCCTTGGGCATCTACACGGTGGGCGCGCGGGTCTACATTATCCTGATGCAGTTGCTGACACAGGCGGTCATGGACGTCGCGCTGAGCGCACTGTCCAAGATCGCGCATGAGCGTCACCGTATTGCCGACGCCTATCTGCGAAGCGTGAGCCTCGGAGCATTGATTGGCTCTCCGGTCTTTGTGCTCCTGGCGGCGATCGCGCCGGAGTTCTCCCTGCTGCTGTTCGGCTCAAAATGGGCCGGCAGCGAAGCCGTGATGAGGCCGCTGATGCTCATCGGCGCGATTCAGACGGTGCAGTTCGTGAACAGCGCCTATTTTGGCGCCATGGGCAAGCCCAACTACGTCTTCCTGCTGAACATTCTCAAATTCGCCACGGTGGTACCCGCAATGTTCCTGCTGCCGTCGCACGACATTGGTCAGCTGGCCACCATCTTCGCTGTCGCGCAGCTCGTGGTGACGCCCGTGACGTTCGCGCTGGCGCTCAGGCTGCTGGGCCTGAGCTGGAACCAGTTTCTGCGGCCCGTCGCAGGCTGTCTTTGCGCCATCCTTCTGGCTTATGGCGCAGTTGCGCTATGCCGCGAAGCGACCCCGGACATGAATCCCTATTTGCGGATAGGACTGCTCTCGTCATGTTTCGGGGCGACCTATCTGATGAGCATCTTGCTGTTCTGGCGAAAGCAGCTGTTCTCCCTGATCGCTTTCGTCGTGAAGCGTGGTGCGACCGCTTGATGAAGACGAGGAAGACGTCGTGAAGCAATTGATTCCGGTACCCGTTCGCAAGCATCTCCGAGGCTGGCTCAACAGCGCGAAGAACACGCCCTTTGCGGTCGATCTGCTCGAGTTGCGCAGGTGGCAGATCGCCAGGAAGGCTATCGGCGGCAGTGCCGCGCCGCGCAACAACCCGCGCCGGCTCGTCCTGCTCCCGTCCGACCCCTGGAGCATTCATCAGTCGCGCGGCGATGAGGCCATGATCGAGGCGGCCGTCGGCGAGATGAAGCAGGCCCATCCGAACATCGAGGTCTACATTGTCACCGCCACCAAAGCGGCAAGCGCGGAAGTGCGCGCAATGGGGTTCAAGCCGCTCGAATTTTGGAGGCAGCCGTTTTCCTATATGACGGTGGCGCAGGAGCTTTCTCTCACCAGGCCGGATTTCGGAATGGTTCTGGGGGCAGACGTGCTGGACGGCTACTATTCCCCCGTGGACGCCGCTCGCATGCTGCTCGTCGCCGATCTCATGGCAGCGTGCGGCGCCAAGGTCAGCGTGCTCGGATTCAGCTTCAACTCCCGTCCGGCCAAGGCATTGCGCGAGGTGTTTCGGCTGCTCGATCCCGGCGTGGTCTTGAATTTGCGCGATGCACTATCTCTTCAGCGCTTCAAAGAGTTCGCCCCGAATCGTGCGTACCTCGTCGCTGATTCCGCATTCATGCTGGTGCCACAGGCGGAGACCGCGGCTGTGAAGCAGATTGCGGCCGCGATTGCGGAGCAGCGCAGGCAGGGACGCGACGTCTTTGTCTTCAATATCCACCCGATGTTGTTCAGGAAATCCGAGCCGGCCAAGCTACGGCGAATGATCGAACTCGCGGCGAGCGCAATCGAGCGCATGTCTCGAGAGCATAACGCGAGCTGGATGTTGCTCGCGCACGACTATCGTCCGGAGATCGCCGACGACAATTGCCTTCGACCGCTGGCCGGTCGCCTGAGCGCAGCGCTGGGCAACCATGTTCATCATGTCGAGCACGTGCTGTCAGCGAGCGAGATCAAGGCAGTCGTCGGTCTGGTGGACGGCGTCGTCACCGGCCGCATGCATCTTGCGATTGCGGCTCTCGGACAGGGAACGCCGGTTGCGGCGATCACATACCAGGACAAGTTCCAGGGCCTGTTCGCTCATTTCGGTGTGAGCGAATCGCTTCTTCTCTCACCTGAGCAACTGCTCGCGGGAGACAATCTCGAGAAGTTTCTGCTGAGGTTCCTCGGCGCCTACAAGACGGCTGGCGCGCAGGTCCGCAATATGCTGCCGGCAGTCATGGAGCTGTCGCGCGCCAACATCGCTCCGCTGCGGGGCGATGGTTTGATGTCGGTTGACGCGGTGTCCGACGGTAAGGTCGCCTGAGGGAAGCGGGCGGACGTCAGTTGGCGGCCTGCTCCGTCTCGTCGAAACGCACGGACGTCTTGGTGCCAGACGTCTTGTTGGTGGCAGGCGTCTTGGCGGACGATTGCACTTTGCGCGGCGATCCAAATCCGATGTCGGCCCCACGATTGATCAGCCGCCGCGCCGGGTTCTCGAAATAGGCATAGGTGCGATCGGCGATGATGGTCAGGATCGCGCAGCACGCGAGAGCAAAGAGGCCAAATTGATCCGGACGCAGACCAAGCGACGCCCACAACGGCTTGAATACGGCGATGAGGACGGCGTCGTGCAGCATGTAGATCGAATATGAAGTGTTGCCGAGCCGCCCGAGGAGGCGGCTGCCCGGAATTTGCACGAAAGCGCTCTCCCCGACGGCGGTGAGCAGGATCGCGCAGGAGAACAGAATGATGGCCAGATCCGGCTTGGCGAAGATGTTCAGGACAAGCACGGAGATCCCGAACAGGGCGATGCCGGCGAAGACGACCGGCTTGTGCCGATACGGGTGCGACAACCTGAACAATATGGCGAGCAGGATTCCATTCAAGAAGCTCGGCAGCGCACGGAGCATCCCGTAGTCATAATTGGCTCCATACATCTGCGATCGTTCTTGCCAGATCGGCAAATGGCCGTGGGCCAGGACCAGATAGAGCGCAGCGACGATGGCGGCCAGCACCAGCGGATGGACCTTGCGTGCAAGCAGCATAAGCAGGGGAAAGATCAGATAGCAGAAGAATTCCGCGCTGATCGACCAGGACGGAGAGTTGAAGCTCAAATGATCGGTAACGCCCCAGGCCTGAAGCAGCACGAGGTTGTACAGGAAGTCCAGCGGCGTCGACCTCGCCGATCGGTCCAGACCGAACCCGATCAGCAATACGAACACGAGTAAAGTCAGAAAATGCAGCGGATAGATCCGCGCAATGCGGCGGATCATGAACCGGGAATATGCCTTGAGACCACGCGCGTCAGACGGATAGGAATAGGAGATCACGAACCCGGACAAGATGAAGAACATGTCCACGAAAAGGCCATAAGATCCGTTCCAGATCGGCGCGATACCGCTGTCGATGGTCTTCAGATGGAAAATGAAAACGCCGAGAGCGGCAACGAAACGATAGAAGTCGAGAACGACGAACCGTCTTGCTTCATTGGCTTCCATCGCGTGTCGAATTCCTTGCCTGACGCTACCGTCTGCTTAGCGGTCAATTGTGACGCAAGTTCGCTGGGCCGGCGTTCGACGGCAGGCGAATAGCCGTTATGCAGCTCCTGCCTCGCGACAAGGCAACCGCCTAATTATTGAACGGCGCCGGGACTTGCCTGAGCTGGTCCCGGCGCCTGAGATATTGATGCGATCCTGCGGACAATTCGCCGTGGTCAGACGAACAGGAAATCGTGGCTCGTCAGGCTGGCGACGTTGACGTTCTTCAGGAGGATCGAGTCGCTGGCCGAAAGCGTGACCAGGGCGTTCGCGCCCGACTGCGTGATTTGCAGATGGCCGTAGTCCGCGGCGAGGAGCTTCGAGATCTGGATCACGTCGTGAGTGGCGGCGTCGCCGGCCTGGAAGTTGACGATCTGGTCTTGGCCGTGATCGTAGACGATTGTGGTCGAGCTCGGCGCCGCCGAGAACAGGTCGTTGCCGGCCCCGCCCTGGATCGTCACGCCGCTCGCAACCGCCGTGACGTTGTGTGTGCCGTCGGTTTTGGTGTCGTCGAAGAACTGGAGTGCATTGGCTGAATTGTAGTTTTCGTGCTGCGTCGTGCCGGCCTGTCCGTTGAAGTTGAACAGGAACACGTCCTTCGAACCGTCGGCGTTGTTGGCGATCTCCTGGGTCTTGGAACCGGAGCCGTCGTAGATGCCGGTCAGCTTGCTGCCGTCGTTGTTGATGACCTGGGTATAGTCCAGCGTGCCATCGGCGTGGGTCCGGGTAAGCTCAACGATATGCCCGGAGGCATCGAGGTGCTGATGCTGCGTGGTGTAGGACTGCCCCTTGATGTTGTAGCTCCAATTGTCCGACGTGCCATCGGCGTTGGTAATGTACGCGGCAGTCTTGACGCCGTTGGTGTAGGCGGTCGTGGAGCTATAGCCGTCGATCTTCGTCGTCACCTCGCTGGTCAGAACGCCCTTGGCGTCGTACCAGTCCGAGGTTTTGGTCCCGTCTGAGCTCTGGACAAGCGTGAAGGCGAGGTTGCTATCGGCGTGGGTGCGCACGATGTTAGTGAGGAAGCCGGTCGGATCGTAGCTGTCGTGCTCGGTCGTGTAGGTCTGGCCCACGATATTGAACTGGAAGACGTCCTTCGAACCGTTGGCGTGGTAATCGGTCTCCGTCATCTTGACGCCGGAGGCATTGTAGTTGCTCACCACGCTGCTGCCGTCGCTATTGACGACTTGGCTGTAGTCGAGCGACCCGTCGGCATGCGTGCGGACCACTTCGGTCGTGACACCGGAGGGGTCGAGGTGCTGGTACTGCGTGGTATAGCTCTGACCTGTTATATTGTAGCTGTAATTGTCGTGGCTCTGGTCCGCATTGGTGATGTAGGCCGCGGTCTTGACGCCGTTGGTGTAGATCGTCGTTGCGCTGTAGCCGCTCGTCTTCTCCAGGACCTCACTGGTGAGGATGCCGCTGGCGTCGTACCAGTCCGAGACCTTGGTGCCGTCGCTGCCCTGCTGCAGTTTGAAAGCCAGGCTGCCATCGGCGTGCGTGCGAACCAGCGAGGTGAGGAAGCCCGCCGCATCGTAGATGTCGTGCTCGGTCGTGTAGGTCTGGCCGGTTATGTTGAGAAGCCAGATATCCTTGCTGCCATCGGCGTTGTAGTCGGTTTCCTTCGTCCTCGTTCCGGCTGCGTTGTAGTTGGTGACGACGCTGCTGCCGTCGTTGTTGATGATTTGCGTATAGTCGAGCGTGCCGTCGGCATGCTTGCGGGTCACGGCCGTGACCTTGCCGGAGGGATCGACGTGCTGGATCAGCGTGCTGTAGCTCTGGCCGGTGATGCCATAGGCGTAATTGTCCTGACTGCCGTCGGCATTCTTGACATAGGCGTTGGTCTTGACGCCGTTGCTGTAGAGCGTCGTCGAACTGAAACCGTTGGCCTTTTGCACGACTTCGCTGGTGAGGCCGCCGGCGGCATTGTACCAATCGGTCGTCTTGGTGCCGTCGGTCGTTTGCGTCAGCTTGAACGCCAGGCTGCCATCGGTGTGGAGGCGCGTCAGGGTCGTGAGAAAGCCGGTCGTATCGTAAACGTCGTGCTCGGTCGCATAGTTCTGGCCCTTGATGTTGTAGGTCCAGACGTCCTTGCTGCGATCGGCATGGTAGTCGGTCTCGACCAGCTTGACCCCCGTGGCGCTATAGGTGGTGATCACGCTGCTGCCATCGCCGTTGTAGACCTGTGTCGAATCGAGCGAGCCGTCGGCATGGCTGCGGACCACAGACGTGACCTTGCCGGTCGAATCGAGGTGCTGGACCTGGCTCGTGTAGCTCTGCCCCTTGATGTTGTAGGTATAGTTGTCCTGGGTGTGGTCGGCGTTCTTGACATAGACCGTGGTCTTCACGCCGTTGGTGTAGATGGTCGTCGAATAATAGCCGTCTGACTTTTGCACGACCTCGCTGAGAAGCGTGCCGGTGGTGTTGTATGTATCGGTGGTCTTGGTGCCGTCGGTAGCGAAATGGACGGAGGTGGTCTTTATGCCACCGGTGTAGCCGATCGCGTCTTTGGACCCGTCGGTGTAGCCGATCGTGGTCGAAATAGGCAGTCCGCTTGCGTTCAGGCCGGTGTCCGCTTTCGACAGGAGGTTGCCGCTGGCGTCATAGGTTTTCGTGCTGCTCCAGGTCGCGGCCGAGTTCGTGACGGAGAAGGAATGGCCGCCCTGGATCTTGGACAGTGCGCTGCCGTAATGCGCGATCATATAGTCCATCGTCGCTTTCGAAGCGACGGGCAGGACATGCGAGTCGGTTAGCGTGATGGTTTGAAGCGCCGTCGACGTGCTCAGGTCGGACAGTTGCGGCACGATCTCGGCAGCCGTACCGCTGACACTGGTTCGGGTGTCAGGCGGAATCGGGGTGGTCGCGGGCGCGTCGATCTCGATGATCAGCGGGTGATCGCTGACCGGAATCGTAATCGTGCTGACGTCGGTGTAGCTCGCGATCGCGGTAGTTCCCGTCAGCGTGTCGTACACCTTGACCGAATGATGCATGCCGCCAAGTTTCACCGTGACCGTCTGGGCCGGATTGGAGATCTCGGCATCGGCCGCATCATTCCAGAGCTTCGGCTCCGCCCAAACGACAAGCTCGTAGGCGCCATTGCTCTTGCCCAGCACCATGCTGTTGCCCAAGGCCGGCATGTTGCTCAGCGTGTAGTTCAATGGATTAGTCGGCTGCAGGCCGCCCTTGCCGTCATCGGCCAGAATGCTCGTCAGGTTGTGAATTGCCGTCGCGGCGAGCTTTGGCGTTCCGTCGGAGTTGAACAAGCCGAAGTTGGCTTCGGGATTGGTGTTGCTGGCGGACGAGTCGCGGTCGAACATCTCGTAGAGATAGGTCGCACTCACGCCAGCCTTGTAGGCATCGACCAGGGTGTTCAAGACCGACTTGGCTTGCACCGTCTCGTCGACTCCGAGATATTGGGTGTTGGCCTGGGTGGTGTAGCCGGTCTCCGTAATCACGACGGGCTTTCCCGGCGCCGCGGTCGAGACGGCGCTCAAGGTGGCAGCAAGTGAGCTGCTGGTCGTTAAGCTGGTGCTGACATAGGCATGCGCATTGGCGAAATCGGCCGAGCCCGACATGTTGCCGAGCTGGCTGTAGCCCTGGGGATCGTTGTAGGCGAGCGACAGATTGAAGACGGGAATGCTGGAAAGCGTGCCGTCTGCCTTGACCGCCTGATAGAGCGCGCTTTGGAACTGGGCCGCGGCGCCAAGGCTCGAACTGCCATTGTAGCTGAAGGGCTGGTGATTGGCCTCGTTGAGCCCCTCGATGGCGCTGATGCTGCCCGGATGGCTCGCCACGAACTTCTCGAGCGACACGATATACTTCTGAAGGCCGGCCGCACCCAGCTGGGGCAGGGCGGAGGATACCAGGAAGTCGAACTTGTAGCCGGCAGCCGCCAGCCCCTCAACGACCGGTTGTGCGGCGGGGCTGGTTCCCATTGCGTCGCGGAGATGGGTGACACCGAGATACTTCAGGTCATCGACCATCAACGCGAGGTTATTGTAGTCGGTCCACCCGAAGCCGGCATGCGTGTTGACGCCGATGGAGTTGATGAAGCCGCTTGCGGAGAGGACGGTTTGATCTGACGACATTTCACACTCGAATTTCTACGCGAACGAAATTGCTCGCAGGGATTTGCGTTCAACCTTCTCGATCGAGTGTGAATTTCAGATAAAAATCGGAGCTACAAATCGAGAGCGATCAGCAGTTCCTCGCAGGGAACAGCTCGACTCTGATTCAAGACAATAACGATGTCGTGCCGACGCAGCATGACCTCAACATGGCGCTTCCAAGAATTCGCAAGGTTTCACTGCTGAATCTATGCGCATGTCGCGCTTCAATGATGCATGTGACTTGGGGCGCGGAGCGGTGAAACTGTCAGGCCGACCCGATGCGCTGGTCGAATTTTGCCGGCACGAGCAAATCACTCAATATTCTCGTACTGGTTGTCAGTCACTTCGCCGCATTTTGAAGCGAAGTAGAGAGTTCCACGGTAGGAACTTCGTGGACGCGGGCAGAGCGTCAAGGGCGCATCTAGCTCCAAAGAAGGTTTGGAAGAGACCGGTCGACAGATCAGCTCGGGCGGGCCAGGAGGAGAAAGTTTCCGCGCCAGCCGACCGCAGCCGTGGCGATTGCGGCGATGACGATCTTTCCAGCAAGCCACGCCGCCGGTTCGCTCGGCGCATGACTGAGCGATCCGATCAGAATGGCGGCTGCGAGCGCCTGAAGCACCAAGGGCCAGCGCGGGAACGCATCGAACCTGAGGGTAGGGCCAAGCCCGGCCAAGATCGCTGCGAGCGTGGCGATCGAGGCGCAGGTGACTGCCGCTTGGGGTGACAGGCCGGCCCAGACGGCAACCAGGGAGAACGCCGCAACCATTGCAAGCTGCCCGGCAGCGACGAGGACGAGCCTGGTTGCGAGCTTTTCCAGGTGGGGAACGACCGCGATCGTCGCCTGCAGGTGGGTATGGAGGAAGTAGAAAGCAGCGACCGCCGGCCCTGTCGCCAGGAAGCCCTCGACGCTCTCCCGCGGGACCAGGATGCGGGCCGCGTCCGGAATGAAGGCGACAAGCCCGCCCAGCAGGACGAGGGTTGTGCAGATCATGAACTCGAACATGTGCCGCGCCGATTGTCTCGACGTCGTGGCGCTCCCGTGCTCGAAATCATTGACCACTTCAGGATAACTCACGGTGTGGATCGCCGCATTGAGGACCCAGAAGGGACGTTGCAGCAGGTCGAGCGCAATGGAAAATCCTGCACCGGCTCCTGTGGCGCCGAGTCGCCCGACGACGATGATACGAAGCAGAACCGGCACGGACAAATGGATCACGGACGCGCCGGCTGCAAGCATGCCGTAACGCGAGAAGTCCTTCCAGTCAGCCAGCATTGTTCGCAGCGACACGCGATCCAGCGGCGTGCGATATGCGATGAGACCGGCAAGGAGCCCAAGCAGGTGACCCAATGCGATGCCGAGCAGCGTTGCTTGGGCCGTGCCTGAGATCATTCCGCCCGAGACGGCCCCGCCCAAAAGCGCCGTCGCACGCAAGGCAAGAAGGCAGGAGGCGGTTCCCAGCCGGTTCGACAGTCGTACCGACAAGAAGTACAAATCGGTCGAGCCCTGAAGCACGGCCACGCTCAGGCCGAGGACGACCAGCCGTGGCGTGAGGCCGCTGATCAAGGAGGCGCAGCTCCCGACGGCAACGAGCGCGCCGGCGCTCATGAGGGCCGCCGCAAAGAGCGACGATCTCAGTCGAGCAGCCTCGCTCTCCTTGGCGGCCGCCAGAAAGCGCAGCCCCGCGAGCTGCAGCCACTCGAACATGAGGACGCAGAGCAACTGGCTCGAGGCCATTGCGAGAGAATAATTGGTGTAGTCGGCGGCAGGCAGCAGGTGACTGATCACAAAGATCAGGATGATCGCTGCTGCGCTTTGGTAAACGTAGCCGGCGATCGCGAAGAGACGTGTCATCTCGGAATGAAGCTACTCTTTGCCACCGCATGCGCTTGTGGTACCTCGGCTATTGCCGGGCGCACGGACGACATCCGTCGCTGACGCAGTTGTTCATACAGGTTCTTGTACGACGACAATACGTCGGAAAAGATCCACTTGTTCGTGTCGGCGATAAGCCGACGGCTGATCTCGTCGATCTTGTGCGGGTCCGCGGCGATTTCGCGCATGCTCGTGGCCAGGGATTGTGGATCTGCTTCGGTCAACCACCCGGTTACGCCATGCTCGATCGCCTCCGGCATGCCGCCAAAGTGCGTACCGAGCAGCGGTCTGCCCGCCGCCTTAGCATCGGCGACGACGAGCGGGCCGGGATCGTGCCAGATGGACGGAGCGACCACGACGTCGACTTGCCTGTAGAATTCATCGGGAGACACGAATCCCATGAACTCGACCCGTGCATGCGGCGCCAGTGCTCTCAGGCGCTGTTGTTCCTGATCGCCCAAGCGGCCGGCAATCATCATCCGGATCCGATCGGGCGGCAGCATGGCCAGCGCTCGCATGAGATTGTCGATGCCCTTCTCCTCGGTGATCCGTCCGATGAAGCCGAATGTCACTTCCGTCGTGCAGACAGGCCGCGGGTAGGGTGAGCGCGGCGGCTCGGTCGAGGCATTGCGGATGACGGTGCGGATTGGGGTCTCGGCAAACATGCCCATATCGGTGTGAATGGAGAGGACGCGCTCGCTGACGCCGACCACGGCATCGAGCCAATGCGTCGCCCGTTTGCGGTGGTACGTCAGGATCCCACAGCTCGTACAGGTGTGTTCGCAGGAGCGGCCCTTGTCGAAGCGGGAACAGCGTGGACACGTCAAATAATAATCATGAAGCGTATGCAGGACCGGAACTCCGAGCTTGGCGGCTGCCCGCCAGATCGCCGTGGTCAGGCCCGATAAATTATTGGAATGCAGAACGTCCGGCTTGAAAGCGCGAATGCGCTCCGCGATCATCGGGGCCTGGATCTGCCAATCGTCGATCGCATGCCAGATGCTTCGTTTCACGACGTTCTTTTGCTCCGTGAACGGCGCATAGACGTTTTGCACCGGTGCGGAATAGACGTTGATACCGTTGCATAGTTCACGGCCCTGCTCGGGTGCGGATGCGGCGCGCACCACCTCGACCTCGTCGCCGCGCTGAGCCAGGCCCTCGGCAAATCTCCGCGCGAAGATCTCTGCTCCGCCGACGATCTTTGGTGCCTGCGGGGTCGGATAAAGCGTGGATGTCAAAAGGATCTTCATCGCGTCAACCTCTTTGTGCCGATCCGATTACCGTGCCGGCCGTATATCCAGTGCGGGAATGGCGTCATTATTGGCGGCGATCAGGACCGGCGTGCTCGAAACCGGCAGCCAGATCCCGGAGGCTGGCCTTGCAGTTGCATCGCAGGGGGCCGCGAAAGTCGCCCCCGGCAGATCGCCTCTGATCCGGACCTCGTAGCGTCGATCCGGATCCTCGGACCAGACCGCGATTTTGCCGCCGGTGGTCGAGGATGCTCCGATCGACATCACCCCGTTGGCAAGGCTTCTTCGTTCGGCGGTTAGAGTGGAACGGACGAATGCCCAGGCGCCACGCGCCGCGCAGGCTACGGGTTTGGGCGAATTGTCGAAACCGTAGAGGCCAAAATTGTCCTCCAGCTCGGCTGGATTCTGACCACTATTTTTGAGCTCATAGATCCACATCCCCTTGAGCCAGCGCGCCGCTGTCGAGGCCCACAGGATGAGCTGTGCCGTGTTATCGGCCTGAGCCTGCTCGCTGACACCACATTTGTTCGCAGCCGTGGTCCAGCCAGTCTCGGTCACGTAAATGGGGAAGTCGGGATTGCCGCTCGCTTGGCCGACCAGTCGATGGAACGCCGTGAGCCGGTCGATAATCTCGGCCGAATTGCGCTTCGCCGGCGCCATGCAGAAATTGTAGAGATGAATCGAGGCGCCATCGGCGTATTGAAGGATGCCGGTTTGCAGCATCTTCTCCGTCCACGTCCAACCGGGATCGTCGCCGATCGCGCCGACGACGAAAGGTGCATTCGGCACCGCCTGCTTGACCGCGGGCCGTGCTACCTTCGCGAGGGCCAGGTAGTTGTCGGCTGAGAATGAAGGGTCCTTCTTGGCTGCCAGATTCCACTCGTTCCAGAGTTCGAAGATCGGGCGCTGCGGCGCGACCGATCGCGCGGCCGCTGCCGCATAGTCCGCGAACCGCTGCCGGGCTTCGTCCGTCGTCGGAGGCGACGAGTTCGGCACGAGGTGATGACCAAATGCAAGGATGAGGAGCGGCCGGGCGATGCCGGACTGAACCTGCGCGTCGAGCCTGCCCAACCGCGGCGTGAAGCCCATCCGACGTCCCGGCAATTCGAAATCAGACCAGGGAAAATCGTCGCGGAAGGCGTTAAAGCCCAGTTGCTTGATCTGGCTGACGTTCACGGAGGGCACGTAGCCTCGCGAACTGACCGGCCCTCCCAGTCCCTGATGGGTGCCGATACCCAACAGGAATCTGCTTTCAAGCGTCTGAGCCTGTTGAGCGCATGCCGGGACAGACAGAGAAACAGACGCGATGAGGCTCGCCATCCAGAGCAGCCTGTTGCGACCCAAGGTGCGGTGGCCTGCCATCGCCTGGATCATACCCGTCATCATTTCTCGCCTGCCGCAACTCACCTCAAAAAGGCTTCGAGAGGTCCGATTGCAGTGCCACGTTCTGCTCGACTCCGCTCTTGTTGTCGTCGAGGAGTTCGACATAGACCTGATGCAATTGGCGGTGTGTCTTCTGGACGTCATAAAACTGCTTGAAGCGATCGTAGCCGCGTTGCCCCAGGACCTTGAGATCCAGATCGAGCATCCGTCGGAAGCCGTCGATGAGAGGTTGAACCGCAACAGGTTCGCAAAGCACGCCGGTGACGCCGTCAACGACGATTTCAGGCAGCGCTCCGCTGTGGAAGGCCAGGATGGGCTTGGCCGCGCGCATCGCTTCCAGAGCGACGAGGCCGAAGGCCTCCCATCGTGACGGGATGACGACGAGATCGGCCGCCTCCAGCTGAGCCTCGATCTGCTGACGATCCAGCCAGCCTAGCAGCGAGACGTTGGCGGGAACCGCAGCTCCGTCGAACTTGTTGACCACGGAGGCGCCGACAATGCGAACATCCAAGACATCTTCGAGGGATCGTGCGGCCTCGATCAGGAGGTCGAAGCCCTTTTGTCGATCAAGACGGCCAATGAAAAGGACCTTGGCCTTCTTTGAAGTCCAATCTGTCGCAGCGCCGTACGGCAGTGGGCGGCTCTTGGAGATGCCATTGTGCACCAGGGTCAGACGGTCGGTCGGAATTCCCGCCCGGACCGCTTCATTGAATTCATCGCCGGAAATGCAGATGATACGATCCGACGTGCGGGCCAGAAGAGTCTCTGCAGCTTTTGCCGCCAGATGGCTCAGGCGGCCGGTCTCTCGCGAGAACGCCCAGCCATGCGGGCAATAGACGACGCGAGGACCTTCGGAACGAGCCGCCAACGCGGGCCTGAGAACGAGTCCGGCAAACGACGAATGGAGATGCATTACGTCGGGCTTGAAGGCGTCGAGCGCCTGCATGCTCGCCCGCAGCATCTGAAATAATCCGGCGATGCTGCGGCCCGATCTGTCGAAGGTCGTGATCTGGCTGTCATCGATTCCAACGAGGTCGTGGCGATGATCCGATGGCACAACATAGTGCACGTTCTCCGCGCCGAAGCTCGCTTGCTGCTGCGGATGCAATTCGTTCAGGTAGCTCGCTATCCCACCCCGGATGGTTTCCGCGACATGCAGCACCTTCACCGCCTGCCTTGCGGAAGATTGAGTTGGGAAGATCGACATGGCGCATCCTTAATTGAGCATCAACGGATGCGATCACAATCCATCCAATCCATAGCGAGATTTGGGCAGCGGTGTGTTGTTGTTGCGCCGCGATGCTGAAGCTCGCGTCCGTCGAAGTCGAACGTGCGCATGGAACTCGTTGGATGCTGAGCGCTGAGGTCGCTATGCGCGCGACGCGAGAAAATTCAATAGTGTTCGCGCCGACTCTTGCCACGAATATAATGCAAGACGATCTTGTTGCTTTCGGCGCTCCTGATCAGATATTGCGCCGATTGCCAACCTTTCGAGCATAAGCTGTTGCAGCCCTTGAGCATCGTTGGCGCAAAAATAAGCAGCTGCTTCGCCACACGTTTCCATCACCGCGTCAGCCGTCGAGGCTATGACCGGACAGCCGAAGATCATGGCTTCAAGTGGCGGTACACCGAAGCCCTCGTATAGAGAGGGAAAAACAAACGCCAGAGCGTGCGCATACAGAGCTGCAATCTCGCCATCCGCCAGGCGTCCTGCCAGAAGCAGGCCCGATTCGCTCTCGCCCAGATTGTCTTGAAATACCTTGCTGTTATCTCCGCCGACAATGACGAGGGGAACGTCCTTTCGTTCGAGCAGCCGCGCCGCCTCGATTGCAACGGCGAGATTCTTGTTCTTGGTTCTGGAGCCGACAAAGAGAAAATATTTTCCCGGCTGAAGCCCTAATCGTTCGAGAATACCGTGATCAGGCGTTGTGGACGCGAAATGCTCCGCGCTGTTGGGGAATATCGGAATGTCCGTTTTCGAAAGGCCAAGCATTGCAGCCAGTTCATTGCGAGAAAAGGCCGATACGGTCGCGATCGTGGCCCGGCGTGCAAGCAGGCGGCCCATCGTGCGGTGGACGGCCAAATAGCGCCAATTGAAGAAATCGGGCCGGCGGAAGACCTGTGCGTCGTGGATGACGACGATATGATCGCCATGAAACACAGGTCCGGCATTGGCCAGACTGATCAGGCGACCTCCAGCGGCGGCGCGCGCAAGTTCAATCTGATCCCAGGCATGTCCGCTCAGCCGTCCTATCTTGCGTACCTTGATGTGGGCGAGATTGATCGCTTCGCACGTCTCGCTCGGCACGAGCAATTGCCACTCGGCTCCTCTGAGGGCAGCGGGCGATTGGTCGGACGCAAGCAGGGCATCGATCGCTTTGACCAGTTCGGCGGCATAACGCTGAACGCCGGTCAGCTTTTGCGAGAGAAAGCGGCCGTTGATGAAAAGCTTCAATTTTGTGCCGTTCGGGTTGTCGATGCCACAACGCGTGGGTCGCGATGTGTGCTTTCGAACCAAATGTGAGCACGGAAAGAAGCAGCCCGAAGGCACGGAATTATGACGGCATCGGCCGCGTGATCGCGCTGTTCGTTCGGTGCTCCCCGGGAACACTTGTTGAAAGTCTTGCCGGGCAGCCGGGAGCCTTTTATGGACGCGCGCCTGATGTTGCGTCGGCAGGCAGAGGGCGCTCCCGTCTGGTTAACTTGGGGAAGGCTGACATCCGAAGCGCCCGGCATTAAGCTTGCCGATGCTAGGGGGCTGTTCTCCAATGCTGAACCCTTGCCTCTACCGGTTCAGTCTGGCAATGCGGTATATGAGGACGGACAACGGAGTTTATTTTGGCCCCCGTGGTGGTTACCGGCGCTGCCGGCTTCATCGGCATGCATGTCTGTGAGCGCTTGCTTGCGCGCGGGGAACGAGTTGTCGGCATCGACGCAGTGACCCCTTACTATGATCCCGCGCTCAAGCGCGCTCGCCTCGAGACGCTCAAGCATGAGGCTTTCACATTCCACGAGATCGATCTTGCGGATTTCGCTGCGGTGACGCGTGTGTTCGACGAGGTCTCGCCCGACCGCGTGGTGCACCTTGCGGCGCAGCCCGGCGTGCGCGCATCGATCGACGATCCCATCACCAGCATCCGCGCCAATTGTGATGGCTTCGTCACCGTGCTCGAAGCGGGCCGGCGCCACGGCCTGGCGCATCTCGTCTACGCCTCGTCGAGCTCCGTGTATGGCGCCAATCGCACCTTGCCGTATTCGACCGAGCATTCGGTCAATCATCCGGTCAGCCTCTATGCCGCGAGCAAGAAGGCCAACGAGCTGATGGCGCACACGTTCGCACATGTTCACAAGCTGCCGGTGACCGGACTTCGCTTCTTCACTGTCTATGGTCCATGGGGCCGGCCCGACATGGCCGCCTGGCTCTTCACGCGCGCGATCTTTGCGGGTGAGCCGATCAAGCTTTTCAATAATGGAAATATGTGGCGCGATTTCACCTATGTCGACGACATCGTCGAGGGCGTGATCCGCACCCTTGATCGTCCCGCGACGCCGAATCCCGCGTGGAACGCCGAGCAGCCGGAAAACTCGTCGAGCTATGCGCCGTATCGCGTCTATAACATCGGCAACAATTGCTCGGTCGATTTGATCGAGTTCGTCGAGACACTGGAGAAGATCATCGGCAAGCCCGCGATCCGCACGCTTTTGCCGATGCAGGCAGGCGACGTCCTCGAGACGCGCGCCGACATTTCGGCCCTGCAACGCGACGTCGGCTTCACGCCCTCGACGCCGCTGGCGGATGGCTTGGGCCGCTTTGTCGAATGGTACCGAAATTTTCACCGCGTATAAACCCCTCTCTTGAGTAGCTCACACGTGTCTCAAAAAATTATCCCCCTGATCATGTGCGGCGGTGCCGGAACGCGGCTGTGGCCGGCTTCGCGCGAGGTGCGCCCCAAGCAGTTCCTGCCGCTGTTCGGCACGCGCTCGACCTTCCAGGACACGCTGCTCCGCGTCTCCGAGGCCTCGCTGTTCGATCGCCCGATCGTCATTACCAATGCCTCCTACCGCTTCATGGTGCTGGAGCAGCTCGCCGAAATCGGCATCGAGGCTGACGTGATCCTCGAGCCGATGCGGCGCGATTCCGGTCCTGCGATCGCAGCCGGCGCGGTGTTTGCGCAGAACCGCTCGAGTGAGGCGATCGTGCTCGCGCTCGCCGCCGACCACGTGGTGCAGGACAATGCCGCGTTCGTCGCGGCGTGCCGCCAGGGCCTCACCGCCGCGAGCGCCGGGCGAATCGTCACGTTCGGCGTCAAGCCGGAGCGGCCGGCGACCGAATACGGCTATATCAGCCCGGGCGAGGTCATCTCCGGTGAGGTGCACGCGGTCGCGCGCTTCGTCGAGAAGCCGGATGCGGTGAAGGCGGCCGACTATGTCAATTCCGGCTATCTCTGGAACAGCGGCAATTTCATGTTTCCGGCCAGCGTATTGCTGGACGAATACCGCAAGGTCGATGCGGCGAGCGTGGAGGCGATTTCCAATGCCGTGACCAATGCCGGCCGAGATCTCGGCTTCGTGACGCTGGAGCCCGAGGCGTTCGGCGCGGCCAAGGCGATCTCGATCGACTATGCGGTGATGGAGAAGACCGCGCGCGCCGCGGTCGTGCCGGTGTCCTGCGGCTGGTCCGACGTCGGCTCCTGGCACGCGGTGTGGGAATTGTCGGACAAGGACGCGCAAGGCAATGCCGCGCACGGCGCCGCCGTGTTCGAAGATAGCCGCAACTGCAACGTCACCACCGATGCCGCGCTGGTCGCACTCGAAGGCGTTGACGATCTCATCGTGGTCGCGACCGCGGACGCGGTGCTGGTCTCGCGTCAGAAGGATGCCAACGGGCTGAAGCGGCTGGTCACAAAACTCAAGGCGGTCGCACCGAAGGTCACCGAGGAGCACCTCAAGGTGCATCGGCCCTGGGGCAGCTACCAGTCGGTCGACAACGGCGAGCGCCACCAGGTCAAGCGCATCGTGGTGAAGCCGGGCGGGCGTCTGTCGCTGCAGAAGCACCATCATCGCGCCGAGCACTGGATCGTGGTCCGCGGCACAGCCCGCGTCACCGTCAACGAGACCGTCAAAAGCGTGCACGAGAACGAGTCCATCTACATCCCGATGGGCGCGGTGCACCGGATGGAGAACCCCGGTAAAATCATGCTGGAGCTGATCGAGGTCCAGACTGGAAGCTATCTCGGGGAAGACGACATCATCCGGATTGAAGACGACTATCAGCGCTCTTGAGCAGAATGTCGCTCCAACATTCCGCGAACATTTAGAAATTGTCCTGCGAATTGCGATGATCGGAGCAGGCTACTATGACCGACGACACGCACACAATCCGCTGCGGCGGGCTCGCCGCGACCATCAAGGCGCAAGGCGCGGAGATGTGTTCGCTGGCGAGCGATGCCGGCATCGAGTTCGTTTGGCAGGCGGGGGCGGCCTGGCCGCGCCATGCGCCGCTGTTGTTTCCGATCGTCGGGCGTCTCGTCAATGACGAATTGCGGCACCGGGGCACGACCTACCGGATGACCCAGCACGGCTTCGCGCGTGACAGCCGCTTTGCGTGGGTGGAACGTGGCGAAAGTCGCTGTATCCTGGTGCTCGAAGACAGCGAGACGACGCGCGCGCTCTACCCCTTTGCGTTCCGCCTGACGGCAACCTATGCGCTCGACGAATCCGGTCTCGATCTTTCACTCGTGGTCGCGAACACCGGCAAGGAGATGTTGCCGGCCTCGCTCGGCGGCCATCCCGCTTTCAACTGGCCGCTGCAACCAGGACTGGCAAAGGAGAGTTACGCGCTGAGCTTCGCGAACGCAGAGCCATCTCCGGTCCGCCGTCTCGACGGCGGCTTGCTGCGTCCGGCAACGGAGCCGAGCCCGGTCCAGGGCTCCGTGTTGCCCTTGTCAGAATCCCTGTTCGTCGACGACGCAATCATCTTCGATCGGATCGCGAGCACTTCGGTCCGCTATGCCGCGGAGCAGGGCGCGTCCACCGGGCCGCGGTTGAAAATGTCATGGCGCGGCTTTCGCGAGCTTGGCGTCTGGTCGAAACCGTCGGGCGCGCCGTTCCTCTGCATCGAGCCCTGGCGCGGCTATGCCAGTCCCGCCGGCTTCGACGGCGAATTCACTGACAAGCCGGGCCTGATGCACATCGCGCCCGGAGCGGAAGAGCAGTTGTCGTTTCGGGTTGAGGTCGGATCGGCCTGAGGCCGCACGGCCTTCGCGCATCTCGAGTTCTCAGACCTCGATCCGCGTGAGGTCCTCGCCGAGCACGACAGGACCCGCGTAGTCCCGCCTGACATCCGCGAGCAGCGCATTCAGCATGGACTCATCGGTGCGAGGCCGGTGATGGGTCAGCGCGAGCTTCTTGACGCCGGCCTTGGCCGCGACCTTGCCGACTGTATCGCCGCAGGCGATCGTGAATTTCGCAAGCCGGCGCAGGTGCTCGTTGTCGATCTCCGGCGTGGCGAGAAAGCAGCACTGGACCAGCAGATCGGCGCCCTCAGCCAGTCGTTCGAGACCGGGGCAGGGCACCGTATCGCCGGAAATTGCGATGACCTTGCCTTCGGCCTCGAAGCGATAGCCGAGACACATCCAGCGTGCGAGAAAGGCCGGCGACATGTCGAGGCCGTCGCCATGCGAGACGAGTTCTGCACTGATCTTCCAGCGCCCGGTGTCGCGAACTGGGCCCGGTATAATGTCGGTCGCGACGACAGGTTTCCAGCCGCCGAAGCTCGGCTCGCCCTGATCGCGCCAGGTGATGTCCTTGTCGTAGACCTGCGTGACCAGCGTATTGACGAGCCGTTCGGTATCCGGCGGTCCATAGATGCGCAGATCGTCCTTGCGCCCGTGCATCCATGAATTGAGCATCACGTCGTAGAGGTCGCCAATGTGGTCGAAATGGTGATGGGTGAGAAAGACCGTGTTGATGGAGCCGAGCGGCACGCCGGCCTTGCTGAGCTGCACCATGACGCCGCGGCCTGCGTCGATCAGGATATTTTCTCCGCCGAGCCTGATCAGCGTTGTCGTCGCCATGCGGCGCGGGTCCGGGCGCGGGCCGCCGGTGCCGAGCAGGATGACTTCCATGGCGCCACCTCCTGGGGCAGACTTTTCGGGCGTTACAGTAGATTTGAAGCGTTTGGCGAGGCAAGCGGCCGTGGGACGGCCGTCAGCCCCCACAACAACCGCTTGTGCGGGGCCCCCGAACACGATGCGCGGGACGAGAAGTGTGGGCCAATTCATACTTAATTCGGCCAGATCGTGACCAATGTTGTTTGGGCGCGATAACGCGCCTAGTGTTGCAGCAGGCAATTCGAGGGGGCTCGAACAGTCGTGAATGTACGTTCACAGGACGGCGCGCTCGGCGACCTGAGCATCCAGGCCAGTTCGCAAGCACACAGGACATCCAACATCGTGGCTGATTCCGCAGTTCAGGAATTGCGTGTCGCTGGCCGCGAGCGGCTGATCGTCGTCGAGGACGATCCGGTGACGCGGACGATGCTGGTCGGCTATTTCAGCGAGAACAATTTCGACGTGGTCGGCGCCGGCTCCTGCGCGGAATGCCGCCAGGCGCTGCGGACGCGGACCGATCTCGTCTTCCTCGACGTGCAGCTGCCCGACGGCGACGGTTTCGATCTCGCCAAGGAGATCCAGGCGACCAGCAACGCGGGCATCATCTTCGTGACCCGCCGCGACACCGACGTCGATCGCATCCTCGGCCTCGAGGTCGCGGGCGACCACTACGTCACCAAGCCGATCGATCTGCGCGATCTGCTCGCGCGCGCGCGAAGCGTGCTGCGGCGGCGCTCGATCGACCGCAAGGCGGCGCGCAACCACAATTCGATCGCCTTCGGCGACTGGATCATCGACCTGACGCGGCGCGAGCTGCTCGGCAGCGACGGCAAGCCGGTGGCGCTGACGCGCGCCGAATTCGACCTGCTCGCGGCGCTCGTCGGTGCCGACGGCAGGCCGCTTAGCCGCGACTATCTGATCGAGGTCGTCAGCAATCGCCAGGCCGAGGTCGACATCCGCACCGTCGATGCCTTGGTGGCGAGGCTGCGCCGCAAGCTCGTCGGCAGCGGCACGCCCGTCATCACCACGGTCACCGGCGTCGGCTACAAGCTCGCGCTGAGCGAGCGGCTCTAGAAGCCGGGCGCAGCACGAAACGGTGCCGGCTGAGCCGTCGGGTTCAGCCACTGAAGCCGACCAGGAACCGAATGGCGAGAAAGGCCGACAGCGCCACGGCGCCGGTCGCGAAGATTGCAAACAAAACTCTCAAACTATTGTGCATGATCTCTATTCAGGTTCGGTTTCAAAGTCCGGTTTCAAAAATGTCGTTCGTCCAATCGCTGCTCGTCTCAAGGCAGGCGACTCTAATTCTATTGGCGTGATGCGACCCGTTTCCACTTGGCTTCGACGCGAGCCTTGATGATGCGGACCCGGGCTTCCTGTGCTGCCCAGTATGCCCTGCTCGCGACCGCCGTGCCTTGACGGTAACGTGCGTAAACGTCCTTCGGCTGTGCCGGTCTGTTTTGATTGTGCGCTGATTTCTGATTGTGCGCCGACTTCGAGACGGTGGGCGCCGGAGTTGGCGCCGGTGCCACATCTGGGACGGCGGCAGCCTGGTTTCCCACATTCGTCGAGTTCATGGCGACAAGACGATTGCGGGCGCGATTACAGTAGACCTGGGAGCGCGGCGTCATGGACTCCTCGTCATGACCGGCTCGATATTTCATCAGGGCGCGGCAAAGGTCCCCGCCTGCCAGGCGCCATGCGCGGCTCAGATAGAGAACGCCATAGTGGATGTTGATATCGGGCTCTGCGAGCTCTGCGTTATGTCCCCGAAATCCGAGCATCGCTGCCGTTTCGGGTCGAATTTGCATGAGGCCGATCTCGCCGACGGCGCCAATGGTGCCCGGATTGTATCCGCTTTCAACGAAGACGACGGCCTCCGCGATGTCGGCGGGCAGATCGGTCCTGGCCGTTTCTCTTTCGATAATTTTTCGAATCGCCGCCCGCGAGGCCGGCGTCTCTCCAGCGCCGAGATCTGCATCGTGACCGCCAGCCGCCAACGCCGGTTCCGCGGCGTTCAGAGCGCTGCCCTGAGCGTGCACGGAGGTGGATGCCAACCAAAGCACAGCGATCGCAACGTGTGTCCACGCCGCGCGGGCATTGATGTGTGTTCGATCCCGCAGCATGGACATGTATTATATCTTTCGAGTTAACAACCGATTTTCTGGCGGCCTGGCTCGGACGGCGCGACCGGCCAGCGGCGCAATGAAGCTATCGCGACCGCGAGCTCTGGTCGGTTGATGTGCTTGGCGCAGCCCCGGCCAATTTGTCGTCGACCGCATAGAGCGTGCAGGCGGGCGACCATTTTGTGCAGGCGCCAAGTGAATCGCGCTGGGCGTCGTCGACGGTTGCCCGCCCCGAGCGCCAGCCGTAACCGCCGTTCGGCGACACCGCAAAAGCCTTGTGCGGCACCGTGCTGGCGAGATAGCGCGCGAACTCGGCACGCGCGGCCTCGCTGAGCTGGCCCGGCGGCGCGAGCGGATCAGGCGGGCTCAGGATATCGTGGCCGAGACCTCGCTCGCGCAGGAAGGCGTCGAGATATGGCGTCCATTGCGGACGGCTGACCACCGAATAGAGATAGTGGCCGTCGTCGCCGTAAGGCGGCGCTGCGACGAATTTCGCGTTGCCGCCATTGGCACGAAATCCGTCATGGAGGCGGCGCGCGAGCTCGGGACCGAAGTACGAATCGTTGGCGGCGTAGACCCACAGCATCGGCGCACGCGAGGTTTTGCCGAACGTGGCGAAGGCCTGCACCAGCCCGTTGGGATTGCAGACGTCGTCGTCGTCGCGCGAGCCGCGCCCGCCGGCAAAGCTGATCGCGGCGACGAGACCCGCTGGCGCCTGCGCGGTCAACGCGACGGTGGCGAACCCGCCGGCGGAATGACCGGCTGCGATCATGCCTGATGTGGTGACGTCGGCCCTGCGCGCCATCGCCTCGATCGCCGCGCGCAAATCCGCAACCGCGACCGCCGCCGCCGGCAGGTAAGCGGCATTGGCGCAGCCCCCGACGCTGTCGACGCGCCCGCCGGGCGAGGTGCCGTAGCCGCGCCGCATCACGATCAGCGCCGCAAAGCCGCGCCGGGCATATTCGAGAGCGATGCCGTAATATTTGTGCGCGGACATCGTCGCGCGATCGTCGAAACTGCGCGGCGAGCCGTGGCTGAGCAGCGCGAGCGGATAGCGCCTGGTCCCGGCCGGCCGGACCAGGAACGCCTCCAGCCCCTGCAGTCCGGCCTCGGCCATCGGGATACGCAAGTCCTCGGTGTAGAACTCCGCGGCCATTGCATCGGGCACGATGCCAGCCGTCGCAAACCAGGCCATCAGAACAACCAAGAGCCTCTGAAACAGCGTCATGCCCCGACTCGAAAAGCCCCGATCAAAAGACCATAGCATGATCTCAGGAACGGCCGCCCCATCGCGGGTGTTGTGCTCTTGGCGGGGGCTTGGCCGATGCTATGGTATCGCGCAATTCTACGACAGGACGAGGTATATCCAGTGGTTGATGTTCATCCCGCGGCGGGCAAGCAGGCCTCGCCGGACGCGCTCACCAACGTTCCGCGGCTGGTGACGGCCTATTTCGCCGGCAAGCCTGATGTCGCCGATCCCGCGCAGCGGGTGGCGTTCGGCACCTCCGGCCATCGCGGCACCTCGTTCAAAACCAGCTTCAACGAGGGCCATATCCTCGCGACGACGCAGGCAATCTGTGATTACCGACGTGAAAAGGGGCTGACCGGTCCGCTCTTTATCGGCATCGACACCCATGCGCTGGCCGAGCCGGCGCTGGTCAGCGCCGTCGAGGTGTTCGCGGCCAACGGCGTCGACATCATGATCGACAAGGACGGCGGCTACACGCCGACGCCGGTGATCTCGCATGCGATCCTGACCTACAACAAGGGCCGCACCTCCGGCCTTGCCGACGGCGTCGTCGTCACGCCTTCGCACAATCCGCCCGAGGACGGCGGCTACAAATACAATCCGCCGCATGGTGGACCGGCCGACACCGACGCGACCTCCGTGATCGAGAAGCGCGCCAATGCCTATCTCGCCGACGGCCTCAAAGGCGTGAACCGCATCGACTACGCCAGGGCACGCAAAGCCGCGAACGTCCACGTTTATGACTTCGTCACACCCTATGTCGCCGATCTCGGCAACGTGGTCGATCTCGACCTGGTCAAATCCGCCGGCGTGAATATCGGCATCGATCCGCTCGGCGGCGCCGCCGTGCATTACTGGCATCCGATCATCGAGCGCTACGGCCTGAAAGCGACCGTGGTGAACGAGGCGATCGACCCGACGTTCCGTTTTATGACGGTGGACTGGGACGGCAAGATCCGCATGGACTGTTCCTCGCCTTACGCGATGGCGAGCCTGATCGCGATGCGCGACCGCTTCGACGTCGCCTTCGCCAACGACACCGACGCCGACCGCCACGGCATCGTGACGCGCACCGGCGGCCTGATGAATCCGAACCATTATCTCGCGACCGCGATCTTCTATCTGTTCGCGCACCGCCCGAACTGGGGCAAGGGCGCCGCGATCGGCAAGACGGTGGTGTCGAGCTCGATCATCGACCGCGTCGCGAAAAAACTCGGCCGCAAGCTCGTTGAGACGCCGGTCGGCTTCAAATGGTTCGTCGATGGCCTGCTCACGGGCGGCTTCGGCTTTGGCGGCGAGGAGAGTGCAGGCGCCTCGTTCCTGCGCCGCGACGGCACGGTGTGGACGACCGACAAGGACGGCATCATCCTCGGCCTGCTCGCGGCCGAGATCATGGCCAAGACCGGCCGCGATCCGAGCCAGCTCTTCAACGACCTCACTGCCGAGTTCGGCGTGCCCCATTACGCGCGCATCGACGTCGCCGCCACCACGCCGCAGAAAAACATCCTGAAGTCCGTCACGCCCGAGCAGCTCGGCCTGAAGGATCTCGCCGGCGATCCCGTCCGCGCCACCCTGAGCAAGGCGTCCGGCAACGGCCAGCCGTTCGGCGGCATCAAGGTCGAGACCGATTTCGGCTGGTTCGCCGCAAGGCCGTCAGGCACCGAGGACGTCTACAAGATCTACGCGGAGAGTTTTCGCAGCCCCGAGCACCTGAAGGCGATTCAGCAGGAGGCTCAGACAGGGTTGGCGAAGGTGTTCGGGGCGTAGTCGTCGAGCCAAAGCGCCGCTGCCACTGCTCCCCCGGGGGGGGAGACTCGCCGCATCAACAGGTGTCATCACCCGCGAAAGCGGGTGATCCAGTACGCCGTGGCGCCAGTTGAGTAAACCAACAACCCGCCGCGGAGTACTGGATTCCCCGCTTTCGCGGGGAATGACAGCGGAACAGATTTGTATACACGATGCGAGATAAAGGTATTATAATACGCTCCCATCCGCCCTTGAACGATTCCATTCCTCCGCTATTGTATACATAACGTATCCACAAGCCTTGGGAGTGAACCGGTGACAAAACCCTTCCCGATGAACGCCTGGTATGCCGCCGCCTGGGACGCCGACGTGAAGCCGGCACTGCTGCCGCGGACGATCTGCGGCAAGCACGTCGTGATGTACCGCAAGGCCGATGGCTCGGTGGCCGCGCTCGAGGATGCCTGCTGGCACCGCCTGGTGCCGCTGTCCAAGGGTAGGCTCGAAGGCGACACCGTCGTCTGCGGCTATCACGGCCTGAAGTACAATGCGCAAGGGCGCTGCACCTTCATGCCGTCGCAGGAGACCATCAACCCGTCTGCCTGCGTGCGCGCCTATCCCGTGGTCGAGCGTCACCGCTACATCTGGCTCTGGATGGGCGATCCCGCGCTGGCGGATCCTGCGCTGGTGCCCGACCTGCACTGGAATCACGACCCCGCCTGGGCCGGCGACGGCAAGACCATCCACGTCAATTGCGACTATCGCCTCGTGCTCGACAACCTCATGGACCTCACCCACGAGACGTTCGTGCACGGCTCGTCCATCGGCAACGAGGCGGTTGCGGAGGCGCCGTTCGACGTCACCCATGGCGAGAAGACGGTGACGGTGACGCGCTGGATGCGCGGCATCGAGGCGCCGCCGTTCTGGGCCAAGCAGCTCGGCAAGTCCGGGCTCGTCGATCGCTGGCAGATCATCCGCTTCGAGGCGCCGTGCACCATTGCCATCGACGTCGGCGTGGCGCCGACCGGCACCGGCGCGCCCGAAGGCGACCGCTCGCAAGGCGTCAACGGCTTCGTGCTCAACACCATCACGCCGGAGACCGAGAAGACCTGCCACTATTTCTGGGCCTTCGTGCGCAATTATCAGCTCGGTGAGCAGCGCATCACCACCGAGATCCGCGAGGGCGTCTCCGGCATTTTCCACGAGGACGAGCTGATCCTCGAGGCGCAGCAGCGCGCGATGGACGAGAACCCGGATCGCATCTTCTACAATCTCAACATCGACGCCGGCGCGATGTGGACGCGCAAGCTGATCGACAAGATGGTGGCGAAGGAAAACCCGCCGCAGCACCTCCAGGCCGCGGAGTAAGCCGACATGGCCGAGCGTGAGGTCGACCGCTCCGTCTCGCAGACCGTGAAGGCGCAGCTCGCGCTGCGCGACCAGCTCCTGTCGGGCTCGTTGCGCCCGGGCGAGCGCATCTCCGAGCTCCAGGCGGTGGAGACCACCGGCGCCTCGCGCACCCCGGTGCGCATGGCGCTGGTGCGGCTGGAGGAGGAGGGCCTCTTGGAGGCGATTCCCTCCGGCGGCTTCATGGTGAAGGCGTTCTCCGAGCGCGACATCTCCGACTCCATCGAGCTGCGCGGAACGCTCGAAGGGCTCGCCGCGCGCTTTGCCGCCGAGCGCGGCGTCTCCGCGCGCGAGCTCGAGCCGCTGAAGGAGTGCCTCGCCGCGATCGACGAGTTGTTGCGCCAGGTCCCGATCTCGGTGGATGCGTTCTCGTCCTATGTCACTTTGAACGCGCGCTTCCACGCCCTGCTCACCGAATTGTCGCGAAGCCCGCCGCTGATCCGGCAGATCGACCGCGCCTCGTCGCTGCCGTTTGCGTCCCCGAGCGGTTTCGTGATGGCGCAGTCGGCGCTGCCCGAGGCACAGCAAATCCTGATCATCGGGCAGGAGCACCACCGCGTCGTGATCGACGCCATCGAGAACCGCGAAGGCGCCCGCGCCGAAGCGGTCATGCGCGAGCATGCGCGGCTCGCGGTGCGCAATTTGCGGCTCGCACTGCGCAACCGGACCCATCTCGACCTCTTGCCGGCGCTCGCGCTGATCAGGTCCGCAACCGATTGAGGGGAGTGCCATGCGCTTCATCGAAACCTGGATTCCGGCGACGCTCGTCTCGATGCGCGATCTCGCACCCGGCATCCGCGAATTCCTGATCCGGCCCGACCAGTTCGACGGCACGGCCTATCCGGTCGGCAGCCACATCAATATCAGCGTTGCCATCGACGGGCAGCCCGAGACGCGGTCCTATTCGCTGGTCGGGGAAGCCTCGTCCCAGGGTCTAAGGATCGCCGTGCGCCGCGCCCAGGACTCGCGTGGCGGCTCGCGCTATATGTGGTCGTTACGGCCGGGCGCGCGGCTCGACATCACGACGCCCGCCTCGCTGCTCGCCGTCGATTGGGCACGCCAAAACTACTGCCTGATCGCCGGCGGCATCGGCATCACCCCGATCCTCGGTGCCGCGCAGGCGCTGGCCCGGCGCGGCACCGATGTCACGCTGCATTACGCGGTGCGCTCGCGCAGCGAGGCCGCCTATCTTGACGATCTCGCCGCAACGCTGGGCGATCGCCTGGTCGTTCACGCCAGCGATGAGGGCAAGCGGCTCGATCCCGACGCCCTGTTCGCCTCGGTGCCCAAAGACACGCTGGCGCTGTTCTGCGGCCCGATGCGGATGCTGGATGCCGCGCGCCACGCCTGGATCGGCGCCGGCCATCCGCTTCCCGATCTCCGCTACGAGACGTTCGGTTCGAGCGGCACGCTGCCGACCGAGACATTTCGCGTGCGCCTGAAGGGCTCCGATGTCGAGCTGGAGATCCCGCGCGAGCGCTCGATGCTTGATGTCCTCAACGCCAGCGGCCACGACGTGATGTACGACTGCAAGCGCGGCGAATGCGGCCTGTGCGCCATCGACGTGGTCGCCATCGACGGCGAGATCGACCATCGCGACGTCTTCTTCAGCGACCATCAGAAGCAAAGCAACCAGAAGATCTGCGCCTGCGTTTCGCGCGCCCGCGGCACCATCACCGTGGACACGCTGCTGCGGGCGGATCCGGTCTGACAGGGGTTCAGCAGGTGCGCTCTTGCGATCAGCGGCCTACCAAGCGTACCGCACCACACCTTTACCGGCATAAGAGCGCGTGACGTCTGAGAACTCGCCCTCGAAGGTGCCCGCCGCAGACCAGCCGTTCATCCATTTCATTTCGACGGACGCCGTCGTCAGCGCGGCCTCGCTGGCCTGCCGCGCGCCGTTAACGGTGAAGCTGGCGCCAGGCAGCGTCTGGAAGGTGGAGTTGATGGCGCGGTCCGGGTTGAAGTCGTGCGCCCAGGCTGCACGGCCGCGCAGCGTGAGGATCGCGTTCGGGATTGCCCAGGATTTGTCGGCGCGGACGCCGAGCTCGCTGCGGGTCGCGGTGACGCTCTTGGAGCTGTAAGCCAATGCAAAGGTGTTGGCGCCGGAAACGACAGTTTCCGCATAGGCAGGCAGGTCGAACGTGGTGAATTGGGCGGCGGCATAGGGCGTAAGGCCGAGGCCACCGGCCCACGCCGTCAGAAACCGGTAGCCGCCCTCGGCGCGACCGGAGAACGCGTTGGCGTTGAACTGCGCGCGCAGGCGATCGGCGCCTGCAATCGTCACGGTGCGGTCGGTGGTGATGTCCTGCCAGCCATAGGCGAGCGCGCCGGAGACATGAGCGGCGCCGATAGTGTGACGCACGAAGGCGCCGGCCTGGAACAGGTCGGAGCGTCCGCCGCCGCCGTTGACGACGCTGAAATT
>NZ_JADPJF010000025.1:0-820 GCF_023073295.1 Bradyrhizobium sp. 23
CTACGCCCTCCCTGCGTCACGAGCCCGGCGAAGCTCTCTCATCCTGATTGACGCTGCACTTCCATCCTGATTGCCGCGCCGCAGGTGCCCTCGCCCGGGCGCAGGCCGAGCTAACCAACCCGGAAAAGACCCAAAAGGCGGTAATCCGGTCCCCCTTCCCGCGGGAGGACGACCGGACCTTCCGCTACGCCTCCTTGGCCTCCGGCCTGGACCTTGTCCGCAAGACCCTCAGCAAGCAGGAGATCGCAACCGTCCAGACCACACGGATCGACTCCAGCAGCGGTCAAGTGCCTCTCACGATCCTGCTGGCCCATGCCTCCGGCGAATGGATCTCCTCCGATTGGCCGGTCTGCGCCGCAAAGGAGGTCGAGGCGCCGCATCGGGTGGGAGCCTCATTGACCTATGCCCGCCGCTACGCCCTATTTGCTCTGGTTGGCATTACCGGTGAGGACGACCTCGACGCCACGGATGCAATCGCCGGCCCTCCTGCTGCCGAACCGCAAACGGCTCCCGGCCAAAAGGGGAAGTACGCCAAAGCCGTCTTGAACCGACCGGCTGTCCTGAAGCCCCAGCAATCAGCTGAGCTACGGCAGCGGCTGCTGGCCGACCTGGCGGCAGCCATGGGGAATAGCCACGACCTCCTGGCTTGGGCCAAAGCCAGCCTTCCCCTGAAGAACACCCTCCTGGAGGCGGACGCCCGGACGCTTGAGGCGGCCTATCAGCTGAGGTTCGAGGAGACTGAGCTGCTGCCGGTTTGATGGACACCGAGATTGGGTGTTTTATCGAGCCAGAGGTGGGTCATGCAGAGACGGAAGTTCAG
>NZ_JADPJF010000034.1:0-5673 GCF_023073295.1 Bradyrhizobium sp. 23
ACTCTTGTGCCTCTTCCTGATCCAGCTATCGCATACGCTTGCCTGTCCGCTCCCGCTCAATTCGGCTTCTTAACGGACGACTAAATATCTCCCTCACGGCTTGCCGTAGTTCGGCGCCAGCAAGCGGTTGCGGATCAGATAGCTCATCGTGCGCGTCCAGGATTCATCGGTGTTGCCGCGCATATCGGCGCTGGCGGCCGTGATCATGTTGCCGGTCTTCACGTCGCGCAGGTAGATGTTCAGATTGATGATCAGGTTCGAGACCTTCTGCACCATGCCAGTGATTTCCAAATCGGCACCCAGCTGCCCGGCAAGCTTGAGGTCGCAGCCGCCGCAGGCCTGCAGATTGGCGTGACGGGCCGCATCCCGGACCGGCGCAATATCGATCAGCTGGAACCTGCCTGACTCAACCAGTGCCTTGCGCAACTGCTCGGTGATGAGGTCGAGCCGCGCTTCCTCGGGCTTGGAGCCGTAGAACTCGCCAGGCAGGCTGGTGTCGATCAGTTCGAAATCGAACACCGCGAGTTTCGGCGGATCGGCGAATGCGGCCGAGCCCGTCAACAGCAAAGCGGCGAAACATATCAGCGCTCGCATGATCGTGATTCCCGGCGTGGCGGCGTGAGGACGAAATGCGGGGTTGCATGCCCTGACAAATCGGTCATGCTTTAGCAGAGACAATTCTCCATCGGCGGTCAAGCCGGGGAGAACATCTGGAGGAAACATGATCCGATGGTTGGTCGGCCTGATCTGCCTGGGTTTTGCTGCGACGAGTGCGCTCGCAGCCGACCCTGTCATGATCGGCGTCGGCTATCTCGGAATCGCCGGCACCAGATCAACGCTGTCGCTGGTCGAGCAGCCCGCGGAGAATGACGGCGTCGCCGGCGCACGCCTGGCCATCGAGGACAACAACACTACCGGCAAATTCCTCAACCAGCGATTTGCGCTGGAGGAGCGTCGTATCAAGGAGGGCGAAGATGCCGTGCAGGCCGCGACAGAGCTCGCCGCACGCAACGGCTTCATCATCGCCGACCTGCCGGCCGACACGCTGCTGAAGGTCGCCGACGCCCTGCGCGAGCGCGGCACGTTGCTGTTCAACGCCGGCGCGATCGACGAGCGGCTGCGCGAGGCCGATTGCCGTGCCAACGTCATCCACACCGCGCCGACGCGCGCAATGCTGGCCGATGCGCTCGGTCAGTATCTGGTGTGGAAGCAATGGAAGCGCTGGCTGCTCGTGGTTGGCTCGCATGACGAGGACAGACTGTTCGCCGATGCGCTCCGGCGCACCGCGACGCGGTTCGGCGCCAAGATCGTGCAGGAGCGCAGCTTCGAAGACAAAGGCGGCGCGCGCCGCACGGACTCCGGCGTGACGCTGATCCAGCGGCAGATGCCGGTGTTCACGCAACAAGCTCCGGCCTATGATGTACTGGTCGCCGCTGACGAGAGCGAGGTGTTCGGCGCCTACCTGCCCTATCGCACCTGGGATCCACGGCCTGTCGCGGGCTCGGCCGGCCTCGTGCCGCGGAGCTGGGACGCTGCGCAGGACCAGTGGGGCGCGATCCAGATGCAGAACCGCTTCGTCAAGCTCAACGCGCGGCGGATGACTGCGCTCGACATGCAGGCGTGGACCGCCGTGCGCATGATCGGAGAGGCCACGTCGCGCACCAATTCCGGCGAGGTCAAGAAGGTCACCGATTTCATCAAGGGCCCGGAGTTCTCGGTCGCCGCCTTCAAGGGCACGAAGCTGACCTTGCGCGACTGGAACCTGCAGCTGCGCCAGCCGATCCTGCTGGTCGATGGCCGCATGGTGGTGTCGGTGTCGCCGCAAGAAGGTTTCCTGCACCAGGTCTCCGAGCTCGACACGCTCGGCTATGACCGCCCGGAGAGCAAATGCAAGCTGAAGTGAGGACATTAAAGTGAGGACTTGGACGTTCCGCGCGTGGCGTGTTGGGTTGCTGTCCGGATTGGCGCTGGCGGCAGCACCGGCGCATGCGTTCATCGCCTATGTCTCGAACGAGAAGAGCAACACGGTGTCGGTGATCGATACCGAAAGCTGGACGGTGACCAAGACCATCAAGGTCGGCCAGCGCCCGCGTGGCATCGACTTCACGCGCGACGGAAAGTTCGTGATGGTCGCGGTCGGCGACGACGACACGATCCAGATGATCGACGCGAAGACGCAAACCGTGGTGGACAGCCTGCCCTCCGGTCCCGACCCTGAATTGTTCGCCCAGGATGCCGCCGGCAAGGTCCTCTATGTCGCCAACGAGAACGACAACACAGTGACCGTGATCGACCTCGAGAAGCGCGCTCGCCTTGGCGACATCCAGGTCGGCGTCGAGCCCGAGGGCATGACCATCAGCCCGGACGGCAAGACGCTGATCAACACGTCCGAGACCACCAACATGGCGCATTTCATCGACACGTCGTCGCGCCAGATCGTCGCCAACGTGCTGGTCGACGCGCGACCGCGCTTTGCCGAATTCAAGCACGACGCTTCCGAATTGTGGGTGTCCTCGGAGATCGGCGGCACCGTCTCGATCATCGACCCCGGAAAGCACGAGGTGACCGGCAAGATCAATTTCGAGATTCCGGGGTTGAGGAAAGAGGCGATCCAGCCCGTTGGCATCGGCATGACCCGGGACGACAAGACCGCCTTCATCGCGCTCGGTCCCGCCAATCGCGTCGCCGTGGTCGATACCGCCTCGCGCAAGGTGACGAAATATCTGCTGGTGGGACAGCGGGTCTGGCACATGGCATTCACCCCGGACGAAAAATTTCTGCTCACCACCAATGGCGTCTCGAACGACGTCTCCGTCATCGACGTCGCCGCGCAAAAGGTGATCAAGACCATTCAAGTGGGCGAACTGCCCTGGGGTATCACGATCGCGCCATGACCAGCCCTGTTCCCATCGCCGAACAACGCGAAACACCAAGGCCCGATCCGGCGACCGTGCCCGCGCTATCGATCGACGACGTCAGCCACGCCTATGGACCGCGCCGCGCGCTGATGGACGTGTCCTTCAACGTGCAGCCCGCGAGCTTCACGGCCCTGCTTGGCCTCAACGGGGCGGGCAAGAGCACGCTGTTCTCGCTGATCACGCGCCTGTTCGGCATCCAGTCCGGCCGCGTCGGCATTTTCGGCCATGACATCAGCAAGAGTCCCGGCGAGGCGCTGCGGTTGCTCGGCGTCGTGTTCCAGCCGCGCACGCTCGATCTCGATCTGTCGCTGACGCAGAACCTGCTCTATCACGCCGCACTCCACGGCATCAGCCGCCGCGAAGCCGGCGCTCGAGCCGCCGAGCTGCTCGGTCGCATCGGGCTTACCGAGCGCGCCGGCAGCAAGGTGCGCGATCTCTCGGGCGGGCAGATGCGGCGGCTGGAGATCGCCCGGGCGCTGCTGCACCGGCCGCGCCTGCTCTTGCTGGACGAGCCGACCGTCGGCCTCGACGTCAAGGCGCGCGCCGACATCATCAGCCATGTGCGCCAGCTCGTGAGCGAGCAAGGCATCGGCGTACTCTGGGCCACGCATCTGTTCGACGAAATCATGGCCGGTGACGATCTCGTGGTGCTGCATCAGGGCAAGGTGCTGGCGCAGGGACCGATGAGCCGCGTCGTCGCGGAAGCCGGCGCGCAGGACGTCAACACCGCCTTCATGCGCCTGACCGGCGCGCAGACCCTGCCGGGCGGCGGCGCATGAGCAGCATCACCACGCGCGAGGCGCAGCGCGGCTTCTCGGCCGCCGAATACATGACCTGCCTCACGGGCATTGTCTGGCGCGAGGGACTGCGCTTCCTGCACCAGCGCGAGCGGTTCGTCTCGGCGCTGGTGCGGCCGCTGGTCTGGCTGTTCATCTTCGCCGCCGGTTTCCGCCAGGTGCTCGGCATCTCCATCATCCCGCCCTACGAGACCTACATCCTCTACGAGGTCTTCATCGCGCCGGGGCTGATGGCCATGATCCAGCTCTTCAACGGCATGCAGTCCTCGCTCTCGATGGTCTATGACCGTGAGATGGGGAACATGCGCACGCTGCTGGTGAGCCCACTGCCGCGCGGCTACCTGTTGTTCTGCAAGCTGCTCGCGGGCACCGCGGTGTCGCTGCTCCAGGTCTACGCGTTCCTGCTGATAGCCTGGTTCTGGGACATCACCCCTCCCCTATCGGGCTATCTCACCGTGCTGCCGGCCCTGATCCTGTCCGGACTGATGCTGGGCTCGCTGGGCATGCTGATCTCCTCCGGCATCAAGCAGCTGGAGAACTTTGCCGGCGTGATGAATTTTGTCATTTTCCCGATGTTCTTCGCTTCATCGGCACTCTACCCGCTCTGGCGGGTGCAGGAGGGCAGCCCATATCTCTACTATGTTTGCGAGGCCAATCCGTTCACCCATGCGGTCGAGCTGATCCGCTTCGCGCTGTACGGACAGATCAACTGGATCTCGCTGGCGGTGGTCGCGACCTGCACAATCGTCTTCATGATCGGCGCGATTCTGGCCTATGATCCCTCGCGCGGGCTGGCGCGACGGGGGCCTGCGGGAGGCGAAGGATGACGGTTCGGGTTCTGGCCATGGCCGCTCTGATGCTCGCAGCCGCGAGCACGGCGGCACGCGCGGCCGATCCGCGCTATCCGGATTGGCCCTGCACGCAGGCCAAAGTGCCGGAAATTTCGCTCGCCGCCGTATGGGCCGGTCCTCCGCTCGACGACGTGCAGAACAAATGGAAGGACGACGCCAAGGTCAGCGCGCTGGTCGCCAAACTGTCGGCACGCAAGACGCCGCTGGACGAGGGCGAGAAGTTGGTGAAGGAGTTTTTGGCGGGCTCCGCGGCCGACAAGACCACGAACGCAAAACTGCTGTTCGCAGGCCTGTTCGACACGCTCAACGCTCAGCGCTCGCAGGTCATGAGCGGGCTGGAACGCGTCAGCCGCAAGCAGCGCGAAGCCGCCGACAAGATCCGCGAGGAGAGCGTCCAGCTTCAGGCGCTCCAAGGCGCCACGCCGCGCGACGAGGCTAAGGTCGATGCGCTCAGCAACGAGCTGATCTGGAAGACTCGCATTTTCGAGGACCGCCACAAGGTGGTGCGATTCGTCTGCGAGGTTCCCACCACCATCGACCAGCGGCTGTTTGCGCTTGGACGCGTGATCCAGCAGGAAATGGAATAGAGTCAGCCTCATTGACCGCTTGCGGCCGGTTCCCGCGCCTCCATGGCGATCATTAACCTGCCGCCGTGCTATATGCCGGAACCAAATCGGTCTAGGATGTCTTGTCGACGGGTAATCCAAGGCATCGGGAGGCCTCGATGGGAACCACGAAATTCATCCTCGCAGGCGCTGCAGCCATCAGCATGCTCGCAAGCAGCGCATTCGCTGACGATCTGACCGGAATGGTCACCCGGATAGATCGGCTCAACAGCACGATTTCGATCCAGCAGACGCAGAAGGGCACAGTCGGCGGCAGCGCAGGCGGCGCCGGCGCGCTCCAGGAGTATAAGGCCAAGGATGCCGCGATGCTCGACGCCGTCCACGCCGGCGACAGGGTGAGCTACTCTGCGACCGACAATAACGGGACGGGCACGCTGACGAAGTTGCAGAAGCAGTAAGCTTTTCCTCGCCTCTTCCCACGTGCGACAGGGCGTCATGGCCGGGCTTGTCCCGGCCATCCACGCACAGCCACGAGGCACCA
>NZ_JADPJF010000034.1:5792-9211 GCF_023073295.1 Bradyrhizobium sp. 23
GCCTATTGCTCCGGCCGCGGCTCGGGCTGCGCCTCCTCAGTAGGAAGCTTTGCACGCTCCCAGCCGTCGGTGCCATCGGGATACCAGGCGATGTTGGAGTAGCCATACGCGAGCGCGCGCTTGGCGGCGTTCCAGGACATCCAGCAATCGGCCAGGCAATAGATCACGAGCAGCGCGTTCTTATCGCCGTGTGATGCACGCGCCAGGCCGCGCTGGAAATAGTCGTCCATGGCGGGCGGCAGCGTGCCGTAGCCGGTATCCGGCAGCCAGATGCTGCCCGGAATATTTTTGCGCGGCGCCTCGCGCCAAACGGTACCCGCGGGAAGGTTTTTCGGCTTCGGCGCGCGCGGCAGCACGTCGATGAAGGCGCCGCTCTTCGCGCGCCAAATCGCCTCGGCTTCTGACGTCGACAGCACGCGCGCGCCGCCGAGCGTCGGCGGCACGGGCGCGCGGTAGTTGTCGGTGCGATAGCCTTCGGGCTCGAACGGCTCCTGCTGCTGCGCAACGACCGGCGCCACCAGCACGGCGCCGACCAGCGCAGCCGCAAGGTGCCGCCTCATGGCGTCTGCCTCATGGTGCCTTCTTGGTCGTCTCCGCGCCAAGCGGCCGATCGTTCTCGTCCAGCAGCGGCACGCCGAAATCGAGCAGGATCTTGTTGATCTCGCCCTGGTTCTCCTGGATCAGCTTGTTGAGCTGCCGCTTCCAGTTCTGGTCGGCGCCACGCACGCCCATGCCGATGCGATAGACCAGTTTTGGCCCGGTGGTTTCCTTCACCAGCGGCGTGACATGAAGCGACCCCGCCTTCTTCGCGTAGAACCCTGCCATCGGTCCCCACAGCACGCCGGCGTCGATCTTGCCCGCCGTGAGATCATCGATCATTGCCTGCGCCGAATTGTCGTAGCGCGTGTCGATCATGAGCGGATAGGGCTTTGCATCACCCATCAGTCCCGCAATGGCCATGTTGGTCGCAGGCGGCGTGCCGGCGACGATGCCGACATGCTTGCCCTTGAGCCTGGCATCCTCCAGCGTGTCGACCTCCTCCAGCCCGCTACCTGCTTTCGCGACCAAGGCATAGCTCGTGCGGTAGTAGGGATTGGTGCCTTGCACGAGGTCATCGCCTTGGGGGAAGCCCATGATGACGTCGCAGCGATGCGAGCCGAGCGTCATGCGCACGAAGCCGGTGGCTTGCGGAAAAAAGACATAGTCGAGCTTCTTCTGGAGCTTGTCCGCAAACAGCTCGGCAAGCTTGTTCTCGAACCCCTCGCCCTTCTCATTCGAGAACGGCAGATTGCGCGGGTCGGAACAGACGCGTAGCACCTTGGGGTCGACCAGTTCGAACGAGAGGTCACCCGTCTCGTTGGTCTGCGCTATGGCGACGTCGCCGAACGCGCAAGACGCAACCAGGATACTCAGTGAAAGCAACCAGCGACGATGTCGTCCGGCCTCCGTCATCGCGCTTCCTCCTAGGCTTGTTTGAATGCTAGCCATGCAACGCATGACGCGCCATGTTTTGCCAGACTTTGTGCTGGCTTTCTTTGTTGCAGTGCAATGCGCGCAACCTTTGAACTGAGGCTGAAAAGTGTCTCGCATCGCTCTCGTGATCGCAGCCTTGTCCCTGGTAACAGCGACGCTAGCATGCGCCGCAGCGGCCGAATTGCCTGTGAGCGAAGTCGCGCCGGGAATCTTCGTACACTCCGGGACCATCGCCCTGATGACCCGCGAGAACGAGGGCGACATCGCCAATGTCGGCTTCATCGTGGGCGAAGATGCGGTGGCCGTGATTGATACCGGCGGTAGCGTTCGCGAGGGCGAGGCGCTGCTGGCGGCGGTGCGGGCCCGCACCAGCAAGCCGATCCGCTACGTCATCAATACCCACGGCCATCCCGACCATGTTTTCGGCAATGCGGCTTTCGTCGCCGGGGACACCATTTTCGTCGGTCACAGCCGATTGCCGCGGGCGCTCGCTGCCCGTGGGCCGTACTATCTCGACAATTTTAGGCGCATCATGGGCGACGAATTGATATCTCCCGTGAAAATCGTGCCGCCCACAATGCTCGTCACGGACACCCTGATGCTCGATCTCGGTGCGCGCCGCCTCAACCTGCGGGCTTGGCCGGCCGGGCACAGCGACAATGACCTGACCGTGTTCGATGAGATGACGAAGACGCTGTTCACTGGCGACCTCATCTTCCTCCGCCATATTCCGGTGATGGACGGCAGCATTCGCGGCTGGCTTCGCATCCTCGCGGAACTCGAGAGCATTCCGGCGCAGCGCGTCGTTCCCGGTCACGGACCTGTGAGTGAATGGCCTGCCGCGCTGACCGATGAACGGCGCTATCTGACGGCACTGCTGGCGGACATCCGGGCGTCGAACAAGAAGGGCGAGCCGATCCGAACCGCTGCAGACAGGGCCGCCGCCTCGGAACGGCCGCACTGGGAGCTGTTCGACGACTACAACGCCCGCAACGCAACCGCAGCATTTTCGGAAATTGAATGGGAGTAGCGGACGCGCTACGATGCGTGAAACGTTGCTTCGTCCGCGGGACCATGACCATGACGGGATGCACGCGCCGACTGCCTCTGATCGCCCTGCTCCTCGGCATTGCATTCGCCGTGCCGGCGCAGGCGGAAGAGGCTTACGATCCCTGGCCGGGCCTGGTGCAGGACATCTTCAGCAGCCGTCCGATGAATGACGGCGGCAATGTCATTGGAATCGAGATGCCGTATCGTGCCGAAGACGCGGCCATCGTGCCGGTGACCCTGCGCAGCAAGCTCTCGCCCGGCGATGCCCGCCGCATCCGTTCGATCACGCTGGTGATCGATCGTAATCCCGCGCCGATGGCGGCGAAGTTCGAGCTCGGACCGGATGCCAACGTCACTGAAATCTCGACCCGCGTGCGCGTCAACAATTACACCGACGTTCATGCGGTGGCCGAGCTCAGCGATGGCCAGCTCTATGTCTCGAAAGTCTACGTGAAGGCCTCCGGCGGCTGCTCGGCACCAGCAGGGAAGAATGCCGAGGAGGCCCAGAACCGGCTCGGCCAGATGCGCTACCGCCAATTCGCGCGCGAGGAGGCCCCGGCGAGCCGCATGCGGGAAGCGCAGATCATGATCGGCCATCCCAACAATTCCGGCCTGCAGATGGACCAGGTCACACAGCTCTACATTCCCGCCTTCTTCATCAACCAGCTCAAGCTGACGCAGGACGACAGCCCCGTGCTGTCGATGGAAGGCGGCATCTCGATCTCGGAAGATCCAAATCTGCGCTTCACCTATGTATCCAACGGCGCCAGGCGTTTTCGCGCGGAAGCCAAGGACACGGACGGACACGTGTTCCGGAACGAGTGGGACGTGGAGAAGCCGGGGACGTGAGGCTCCCGGTCGTCATGGCCGGGCTTGTCCCGGCCATCCACGATCTT
>NZ_JADPJF010000034.1:9340-30099 GCF_023073295.1 Bradyrhizobium sp. 23
GTGGTCGTACAACCAAGCGGTCAGAAACACCTCACCTCGGCTTCCGCCTGGGCACGCCTCAAATCATTCACGGCCGAGTTCGCCTGCTCCGAGGTGCGGAACTGGACGCCGAGATTGCCGCGGACCTGGGACATGCTGAGCGCGGTTTCTGCGGTAACGTAGCGCTCATAGGACACGATCGAGGCCACCACGTCGATCGAGCAGGAACATTGTTCGATCGCCTGCCGGCTCTCGCCATTCGCCTTCATGCAGCCATAGACATACTCGGCACGCGCCGACGTCGGATAATCATTGGCCTGTTCAGCCTGCGCGGCGAGCGCGGTCGCAGCCCACACCGCCAATGCGGCGACAATCGGTCGTAGCTGTCCGGCCAGATTCATGAGCGTCCTCCCGCTGGTTGCGACGGAAGCTATGCTATGCGTATTGTCCTGAAAAGCACTTCTGTCAGAGGAAACGGCTCACAACGTGATGAGAACATTTGGTGGATCATTGGCGCTCGCGGTGGCGCTGGCGCTGACGCTAACCGGGCCCGGCCGCGCCGCGGATACGATTCGCCTTGCGGTGCAGAAGACCGGAACATTCTCCTGGGAGCTGGCCGCGATCCGCGCCAACGGCCTCGACAAGGAGGCCGACCTGTCGCTCGACGTCGCCGAGCTTGCGAGCCCCGAGGCCGGCAAGATCGCGCTGCGCGCCGGCAATGCCGACATCATCCTCTCCGACTGGCTGTGGGTGTCTCGCGAGCGCACGCTTGGCGCCAAGCTCACCTTCTATCCCTATTCCAGCGCGCTCGGCGCGGTGATGGTGCCGGCCTCCTCGCCGATCAAGTCGCTCGCCGACTTGAAGGGCCGCAAGCTCGCCGTCGGCGGCGGTCCCATCGACAAGAGCTGGCTGCTGCTCCAGGCGCGCATGAAGCAGGACGGCATCGACCTGAAATCGGAGGCGACCATCGTCTATGGTGCTCCGCCTCTGCTCGCCGCCAAGGCGCTCGACGGCGAGATGGATGCGAGCCTCAATTTCTGGAATTTCTGCGCACAGCTGGAGGCCAAGGGTTTTAGACGCCTTGCCGGTATCGAGGACATATTGCCGAAACTCGGCGCCAAGGGCGCGGTCTCCGCGGTCGGCTATGTCTTCGACGAAACCTGGGCGGCAAGTCATCGCGATGCGGTGGCGCGCTTCATCGCGATGACCCGCAAGGCCAAGCAGCTGCTGGTGACCTCCGATGCCGCCTGGGACAAGATCGCACCGCTCACCGGCACGAGCGATGCCACCCTGCTCAAGACTTATCGCGAGCGCTATCGCGACGGCATTCCGCGCCGGAGCATCGATGACGAAGAAAGGGACGCGCGCGTGCTCTACCGCGTGCTGGCCGAGACCGGCGGCCGCGACCTCGTCGGCCCGGCTGCCGAGCTCGATCCCGGCACGTTCTTTCACGCAGTTGCCGGGGAGTGAGGTGCTGCGTCTTCTGTCGTTTGCCCTGTTGCTCGCGATCTGGTGGATCGCCGCCCTCTTCGTCGGCGCCGCGAAGCTGCCCTCCCCGCCCGCCGTGCTCGACGTCGTCGTCGCGGAAGCATCGAGCGGCGCGCTGTTCCTGCATCTCGGCGCAACGCTTGCCCGCGTAAGCCTCGCCTTCGTGCTGGCGATGTCGCTCGGCAGCGCCATCGGCTATCTGATGGGACGGGTGAAGCTCGCCGACCGGCTCGGCGATCCCTGGCTAATCCTGCTCCTGAACCTGCCCGCGCTGGTCGTGATCGTGCTGGCCTATATCTGGGCCGGGCTCACCGAAGCCGCAGCGATCGCGGCGATCGCCATCAACAAGTTGCCGACCGCCATCGTCACCCTGCGCGAGGGCGCGCGCGCGCTCGACCGCTCGCTCGACGAGATGGCGAGCGTGTTCGCGATGCCGCGCTGGCGCGCTTTCCGCCACGTCGTGCTGCCGCAACTGGCGCCCTATATCGCAGCCTCAGCCCGCTCCGGATTGTCGCTGGTGTGGAAGATCGTGCTGGTCGCCGAACTCCTGGGGCGACCCAACGGCGTCGGCTTCGAGATCGGCGTCGCCTTCCAGCTGTTCGACACGCCGCGGCTGCTGGCCTATTCGCTAACCTTCGCCGCCGTCGTGCTCGTGATCGAGACCGCGCTGGTGCAACCGTTCGAAGCCCGCGCAACACGATGGCGACCCCGTGCGGCTTGAGGTCGATATCACAGGCAAGAGGTTCAAGAGTGCCGCGGGCGGGACGCAGGAGGTGCTCGCGCCGGTCAGCTTCGCGCTTCAATCCGGCGAGGTCGGCGTGCTGATCGGACCGTCCGGCTGCGGCAAGAGCACGATGCTGCGCATTATCCTCGGCCTCGACCGCGATTTCGAGGGACGCGTCTCGCGCCCGCCGGAAGCGCGGATCGGTATGGTTTTCCAGGAGCCGCGGCTGCTGCCATGGCGCTCGGTCGAGCAGAATGTGCGGCTTGCGGCACCCGATGTCACCGACGCCAAGCTCGCCGAGCTGTTCAGGATCCTGGAGCTGGACGCGCATCGCAGTCATTTTCCAGGCGAGCTGTCGCTTGGCCTCGCCCGGCGCGTCGCGCTCGCTCGCGCCTTTGCCGTCGAGCCTGACCTGCTCGTGCTCGACGAGCCCCTCGCCTCGCTCGACGACGCACTCGCCGGCCGTTTGCGCGACGAGATCGCGACGCTGGTGGCGCGCCGTCCGGTGATGACGTTGCTCGTCACCCACAGTCTGGATGACGCGATCCGGCTCGGCGACCGCCTGTTCTTGCTGTCGCCGCGACCGGCGCGCATCGTGCGCGAGGTGCCGATTGCCATCCCGCGCGCGGAGCGCAGCGAGGCCGAACTCGGCAAGATCAGGGCCGAGCTCGCGGCGTTGCAGCTTGAATCGCAATGAGAACTCATGGTCAATTGGACCAACGACATCTTCGCGGGAGGGTCATCATGCGGCGTACGCTGATTGCGATCGGCATCCTGTTGGTTGCGATGCCGGGCGCGGCGCTCGCCCAGGCCAAGGGCAAGGGTATCCGGCTCTGGAATCTGACGACGGAGGCGATCTCCGGCTTCCAGCTCTCCCCGGCCGGGAAGACCGAGTGGGGGCCGAACCAGTGCCTGAACGACAAAGACAAGGAGGTCGACCACGACGAGCGGCTGCGCATCACCGGCGTCGAGCCCGGCCGCTACGACGCCAGGGTCAGCTATCCCAATGCGCGGCAATGCATCGTGCGCGACATCGAGATCAAGGCGGATGCGGTGTTCTCGATCGCCGACAAGGATCTGAAGGACTGCAGCAAGTAACGGGGGCTGCGTTACGAGCGTTATCCCCTCATGGTGAGGAGCGCGGAACGCGCGTCACGAACCATGCAGGCCCGTCTGTCGCCCTGCGGCCATCCTTCGAGACGCTTGCTTCGCAAGCTCCTCAGGATGAGGACCTAAGCCAGTCGCGACCGGCAACGCAGCTCAGGGCTTTACGCCTTGTCGTTCGGATGCGGATATTCGCAGCGCCACCGCACCGCCTGCCACTTCGGATGGTCACCAATCCATTGCGCGATATAGGGCGGCGCAGCCATCGCGCATTGCGTCGGCGACCCCGCATAGTTGAACACCAGATGTTGCTCCTCGCAGGTCGCTGGCGAGAGCAACGCACACACAGTCACCACCAGGTCGATCGGATTCATGCCGGGATCCTCGCAGAGGCGATGAAGTTAGCACAAAAGATTACGTTCCGATGAGCGGGAAGTTTCAATCCGGCCGCCCGAAATAAAGCGGGAATTGCCTGTCAACTCTCCCCGAGCGCTAGAAATTAACTCCAAAGACCAGCCTTGCCTGGTGGCGCTCGAAATTGACGAGGTCGAGATTGCCGCCCGATCCGACCGGCCGGCCCCATGCCTGCATGCTCCAGCTCATGGTCAGGCGCGAGCGCTCGGAAAGCTGGAAATAAGCGGTCGGACCGACGAAGAGCGCCTGTCCTGCGAACTCGCCGAGGCCGATGCCTTCGTACTGCCGGAAGTAGCGCACCTCGCCGCCGAGCAGCACATCGGGCCGCACGCGCACCAGGCCGGCGAAGGCCGCGCCGATGGTCGAACTCTTTTCGGACAGTCCCGCCATTTCGAAACGCGCCCATTCGGGTTGATAGATCAGGTTGAGCGCCCCGATGGCGAAGTTCGGGATCAGCTCGCGATCGAAGGCGAGCGTGAAATCGGTACCGTACATCCGCCCTTTTGCTCCAGAAGTCTCGTCGATGCGGTCGCCATGGAGTTCGGCGGCGACGGTCAACCCGAATGGCGCGCGCTCGCGATCGAGCAGGCGATAGCGCAGGTCGAGCGAAGCGCCCTGAAAATTGAACTGGCGGCGGTCGCCGATGTCGGGGACGCCGGTGATGTCGTGCAGGGTGGCAGTGCCGCCGACCTCGATGCGAAAGTTCGGCAGCGGCACGATCTCGATCTCGACCTCCTGCGAGAGGGCGCGATAGGTCCCGCCTCCTTTGCCGAATCGGCCTGTCGTCTGAGTCTGGAATTCGCGCTCGCCGGGATTGCCGACATCGGTACCGATCATGAAGCCGAAGATGTGTTCGGTATCGAAGCCCTCTTCGGCGCGGACGCATGCCGGCGCGAGCGCGACGGTGCAGGCGGCTATGGTCCAGAATGTAAGGGCTCTCGCGCGCATCCCCGACACTACCACGGCTTCGACGGTGGTTGCCATCGAAGCCGCGGCAGGTCGTCAGTCTTACTTGTGGTCTTACTTGCGCAAAGCGCAGGCGTACATGTTGATTTCCATGCCGACCGGCACTTCCACGATCTTCGGAGCTTTCCAGGCCATTCGGGGACTCCCAAGGGATTGAGCGCGACATCGCGCCGGCGAAAACCTAGGGCTGCGTCAGCCACAGCGCAAGTCTGGAATCGCACCGTTGACACAGCGAACTGTCGCATCGCGCTTGCAAATTTCTCTCTCGGGCAACTCGCCTTCGCTCCCAGTCAAGCGGCGCGGTTCTCACCGCAACAAGCGCAGCAGCGCGCGACCGGCGCGCGAGTTCAGCTCCTTCGCATCCAGCGTTCCATCCTTGTCGGGATTCGCCGCGTTGAAGCGCTGCTCCACCACCGAGAGATATTCGTCGAGCGTGAGAGTCCCGTCGCGATCGGGATCGGCGGCGGCGAGTTCTTTCGCTGTTAACCGTCCGCGCAATTCGCGGGCGTCGAGCGTGCCGTCGTGATCGGGATCGAGCTTGGCGAACAACGCCGCCGCCGCCTTCTTCACCTCGGCAAGATCGAGGGTGCCGTCATTGTCGGTATCGAACGTCTTGACCGCGTTGCCGGAGGCCGACCATGCCGGACCGGACAGCAGTGCAATCGTGAGCGCAAGTGCAACAGAGCGACGCGATATCATGAAAACCTCCCTCACCAAGAGCTCCGATTCGAACCGGATCGAAACGACATAAGTCCACAAGCGAGCCTCGGTTCAAGTCCCGAATTGCAGCCTGCGCACCGCACAACTTGCAGAACCCGTCGGCGCGACCGCTGCCGTGGCGCACGCGCTCTGCTCCATGCCGCGGAATTTCTTCAGCGCCTGCGCACAAGTGAGAGTTGCTTTGTCAGGTCTCCGTCAGGTGACGGCATCCCGCGCCGCCTACCATATCGGCATCGCAATTACGACTTTCGTATTGACGCGTTTTGCATTCGGGCGGAGTGTTGCTGTCGCAGCGTCAATAGGCGCGCATATTGGGAGGGACGGATGAAACGCTTTGCGATGGCCGCGAGCCTCGTCATGCTTGCATCGACTTGTGCAAGTGCACAAACCAGCGAGCAGCTGGTCAAAGGCGCGACCGATACATCGAACGTTCTCAACTACGGGATGGGCTACAATCTTCAGCGTTTCTCGACGCTGAACCAGATCAACAAGGACAGCGTCAAGAACCTTGTCCCGGTCTGGAACTACTCTTTCAACGACGATCGCAGCGAGGAATCGCAGCCGCTGGTGTACCAGGGCGTGATCTACGTGACGTCGCACAACGCGACCATGGCGGTCGACGCCAAGACCGGCAAGCAGATCTGGAAATCCAAGGTCGAGTATCCTGCCGAAACGCCGCGCATCGTCTGCTGCGGCATCATCAATCGCGGCGCAGCACTCTATGAGGGCAAGGTGTTCCGCACCACGCTGGACGCCAACGTGATCGCGCTCGACGCCAAGGACGGCAAAGAGCTGTGGCGACAGAAGGCGGCCGATATCAAGGAAGGCTATTCGATGACGGTGGCGCCGCTGGTCGCCGACGGCGTCGTGATCACCGGCATCTCCGGCGCCGAGTTCGGCACCCGCGGCTTCATCGACGGCTGGGATCCCGCAACGGGCAAGCACCTGTGGCGCACCCATTCGATCCCCTCTCCGGATGAGCCCGGCGGCGACACCTGGAAGGGCGATACCTGGAAGCTCGGCGGTGGCTCGACCTGGATTACGGGCTCCTATGATCCCGAGCTGAACACGGTTTACTGGGGTATCGGCAATCCCGGACCGTTCAACTCGGCGGTACGCCCGGGCGACAACCTCTACACCTGCTCCGTGCTGGCGATTGATTCCAAGACCGGCAAGATCAAGTGGCACTACCAGTTCTCGCCCAACAATCCGTTCGACTATGACAGCGTGGCCGAGATGGTCCTCGCCGATATGAACGTCGAGGGCAAGCCGACCAAGGTGTTGATGGACGCCAACCGCAACGGCTTCTTCTACGTGCTCGACCGCACCAACGGAAAGCTGCTCGCGGCCAATCCTTACGTGAAGGTCAACTGGGCGACGGGAATCGACATGAAGACCGGACGTCCCATCGAGACCGACGTCTCGAAGGATGCGCGTGAGGGCAAGAAGGTGACCGTCTATCCGTCGATCCTCGGCGGCAAGAACTGGGAGCCGATGTCGTTCAATCCGCAGACCGGCCTCGCCTACGCCAACACGCTCGCCTTCGGCGGCAGGTACAAGACCGAACCCGCCACCTTCAAGCAGGGTGAATGGTATCTCGGCATGGACCTCACCGATCTCTGGGAATGGGGTGACGGCCCGCGCGGTCATCTGAAGGCGATCGATCCCATGACCGGCAAGGCGAAGTGGGAAGCACCCAGCGACATCCCGCGCTTCTCCGGCGTGCTGTCGACCGCGGGCGGTGTCGTGTTCTCGGGCGCGCTGACCGGCGAGTTCGAGGCCTTCGATGCCGATACCGGCAAGAAGCTCTGGCAGTTCCAGACCGGCTCGGGCATCGAGGGACAACCGGTGACCTGGCAGCAGGACGGCGTGCAGTATGTCGCCGTGACGAGCGGCTATGGCGGCGTCTACTCGCTGTTCTCCGGCGACGAACGGCTGGCCAAAGTCCCGCCCGGCGGCTCACTTTGGGTTTTTGCGGTCAAGCAATAACCACGGCACGATGCTGAGAAAGCTATCTCACAAGACGGTGGCGATCCTCGCCGCCGTCGCGGTGCTGACGGTCGCGCTTGCGGCGACCGTTCGTGCCGCGGATGATTCAACCGGCAATCCCGTGCAGGCACAGATCGACCACGGCAAGTCGACCTATGCCGAGAAATGCTCGCACTGCCACGGCCCCAACATGATGAACCCCGGCACCATCACGCCGGACCTGCGCGCCTTCCCCGACGACAAGACGCGCTTCGTCACCACCGTGAAGAACGGCAAGAACAACAAGATGCCGCCCTGGGCTGACATTCTCAGCGACGAGGAGATCGGGAATCTCTGGGCCTTCATCTCGAGCCGGAGAAAACCATGAGGCGCTGGCTGGCCGTTTGGAGCATTGCCGCGATTCTCGCGGCGGCGGCCGCAGCTGCACGCGCGGCCGACGATCCGCTCAAGATTTGTCTCGACGAGGTCAGGCCGCCGCTCTCCGTGCATCACAAGGGCAAGCCCGGCTCGGGTTTCGACGTGCTGCTGGCGCAGGCGATCGCCGACCGGCTCGGACGGCCGCTGACGATCCAGTGGTTCGAGAGCAAGCTGGACGAGGATTCGAGCCCGCAGCTCGAGGCCAATGCGCTGCTGTCCGATGGGCGTTGCTCGCTCGTCGGCGGCTACGCGCTGACGACGGACTCCCTCGTCAAGCCCGGCATGAAAACGGCGCGCTTGCCGGATTTTGCCGGCGCCACGCGCGACGACCGGCGCCGCCGCGTCGCGCTCGGCGTGCTCGCGCCGAGCCAGCCCTATGTCTACTCGCCGATGACGGTCGTGCTCGGGCCGAAGGCGCGGGGTCGCAACATCGGCGATATCGGAGATCTCGCCGGCCTGCGCCTCGTCATCGAGAGCGGCTCGCTCGGCGATGCGATCCTCATGACCTTCGACAAGGGGCGCCTGATCGACGACATCACGCATCTCGTCCCCGGCCGCGATGATCTCCTCGGCGCACTTGCCCGTGGCGATTATGACGCGACGCTGATCGACCTCGGCCGCTTCGACGCCCATCGCGCCGCGCACCCCGACACGGCGATCACCGCGTCCGGCTATTACTATCCGATCGGGGCCAATCGCGGCTATGTCGGGCTGGCCAGCGATCCCGCACTGCTCGACGCCGTCAACAAGGCGCTGACCGGGCTTGCTGCCGAGGGCAAGATCGCCGAATTCGGCACACAGGCGGGGCTGAGCTATCTGCCGCCGCGGGAGCCTGCGATCCTTGGCGACGTCTGGTTGAAGATCATTCAGCGCTAGTGGACAGCTGGCGCACCCAGCGCGGCCCTTCGAATGCGCCAATCTGTCTCGCCAGCCACCCATGGCAGAGGCGACCCGATGCAGTACCGTCGGCGACAACCCGGGAGAGAATCATGTCCGCAAAACTCGATCGCCGCCGCTTCATCGCCGCCGGCACCACCACACTCGCGATGCCTTTCGTCTCGCGTGGCGCCTCGGCGCAGGCTGCGTGGCCATCGCGGCAGATCCGCATGATTTGCAGCTATCCCGCCGGCGGACAGACCGATCTGCTCGCGCGCGCCTATGGTGAATTCATTGCCAAGCAGGTCGGAAAGACCGTCGTCGTCGAGAACAAGCCCGGTGCCGCCGGCGCGATCGGGACGGCGGAGGTCGCCCGCGCAGAGCCCGACGGCCACACAATCCTGTGCTCGATCTCGACCACCTACATCATGAACCGGGTGGTGATGAAGACTCCCGGCTACGACATGGACAAGGATTTGACGCTGGTCAGCGTCATTCCGGGCGCCGGCCTGTTGCTGGTGGCGAACCCGAAAACCGGCGTCAAGACGCTGGAGGATTTCGTCGCCTTTGCGCGCAAGAGCGGCAAAGTCAACTTCGGCACCTATAGCGCGGGCTCGGCCCCGCATATGACGGTCCACGAGCTCAACAAGCAGTATGGCCTTGCCATCGAGCCGATCCACTATCGCGGCGAAGCCCCGATGTGGACGGGCATGCTGGAAGGTACGCTCGATGTGGCCATGGGCAGCTACACCGCAGCGCAATCGGTCTTGCAAAGCGATCGCGGCACCGTGTTCGCGGTGCATTCGAAGAAGGTCGACGCCATCCCTGATATCAAGACCCTCCCCGAGCAGGGCGCGACGTCGAAATTCTTCACCGTCAGCGGCTTCTCCGGTTGGGCCGTGCCGAAAGCGACACCGCAGCCGGTCGTCGACCGCCTGGCGGAGCTTTGCGTCGCTGCCAACAGCGATCCGAAGGTGAAGGAGGTTCTCAACACGTTCGTGCTCGAACCCGCGATCGGCTTCAAGGAAACCAACGCCCTGTATCAGCGCGAGCTGCCGATCTGGATCGAGAGCGCGCGATCGCTCGGCCTCGAACCCGCCTGAACCGCGAGGCATGACGCCCTTCGCAGCGCGGCGTCCGACCAAAGCCTAGTGCCGGAAGCGCATTTTCCCGCTATGATTGTGCGACGCTGGCGGGAAGGTCTCGCCGGCGCGGACGAGAAAGGCCGATCCCATGACACCGGATGGCGTTGCCGTAGCCGTCATGATCATCCTACTCTTTCCGATGGGCTATTTCACCCTGGCGTCTCCGGCCTTCCTGCTGGTGAAGCTGGATATCCAGCCCGTCGCCCAGCTTTTGCGCGGAATGTTCAATGCGCATTTTCTGGTGATGCGCGTTGCCGGAATCATCGGAGCGGTCGCTTTCCTGCTCGACGGTCGTCTGGTCGCAGCGATGGGCGTTGGCCTCCTTGCAGCCTTGGCGATCTATGGGCGCCGCTGGTTCATGCAACAGATGGACGAACAGCTCAGCGCCAGGGACGCCGGCGATGCCGAGGCCCCGCGCCGGCTACGCCGACTGCATTGGAGTGGAATGCTGGGCAACGCGGTGTTGCTCGTCGCTCTCCTGACCAGCATTCCCTACATCGCCATATCGGCATGAGAGACATCGCGGGCGCGTGACGGTCAACCGTCGCGTCGACTCCGAACCTGGCGTTTGCCTAGTGCTCGTCCGCCGCAACCGCGCCCTGTTGCGCCTTGTGGATCGAGGACGGCACTACGCCGAAATATTTCCGGAACACCCGGCTGAAATGCGATGAGCTGGAGAAGCCCCAGGAGAACGCGACGTCGGTAATGGTCTTGCCGGCGTGGGCCTCGAGCTCCTGGCGGCAATTCTGAAGACGCGCCTGCCAGATGTAGTCGCTCACCGTGGTGCCGCGCTCCGAGAACAGCATGTGCAGATAACGCTTGGAGCAGCCCAGTTCGCCGGAGATCTGGTCGATGCACAGATCCGGATCGCGCAAATGCTCGCGGATGAAGAATTGCGCGCGCACATAGGTCGCTTCGGGTCCGACGCGATCGAGCATCGTGTCGGCCTCGCGCAGCGGCAGCAGCAAGAGGTCGATCAGCGAATCGGCGACGCCGACCGCACTGTTCGCCGACAGCTTGGCCGCCTCGTCGAAGGTCGCATGGACGAAATCATGGGCGATGCGCCCCGTCCCCGTGCGTGAGGTCAATTTGCAGGCGGGCATTCGCTGCGACGGGAATCCACGGTCGCGCAGCAGCGCCTTCGGCACGATCACCACGTCATGGCGCGTGAAAGCGGGACTGATGATCGAATGCGGACAGGAGACGTCATAGGCGATGATGTCGCCCGGGTTCAGCTCGATGTGGCGGCCTTCCTGCTCGAAATAGGACACGCCGTAAGTCTGGAAGTGGATCTTGATATACGGGTGTTCATTGGCCTTGGCGCGCGCCAGCGTGTGCGCGATGCGATGTTGGCTGACCTCGATCTGGCAGAGCTTCAGACGCGAGACGCTGGTGTAGTCGATGCGGCCTTCGAGCGAAGACGCTTCCAGCGGATCTACGTCGAAATGCCCACACAGGCTGGTCAGCCCGTCGATCCAGCTTTGGATCTGACGTTTCGGCGTCATGCCCGTCGTCGAGAGCGTGTGAATCGTGTCGGACATTAATCCAGCCACTGGTTTGATCCGGAGATTTGACGCGAATCGCGAGCCGCGCTGCCGGAGCCCTGAACCGTGATTGCGTGACGTTTACCTCGATTTTGAGCGATCTTCTAGAACGAGCGCCATCGTTCCATTGCCACCCTTGTAAGTTAATCCTCCGCCTTAGTTGCAGCGCCGTCAAGCGGAACCTGAGCGGTGAAGGCGCTGCCAAAGCGTTGCGGAAGCCGCTGAATTCGCTACTGCAAAATCAAAAACTTCCGACCCGTGCGCTGTCAAGCAAACCAGCTTCTCTCTTGGGCAAGTTTCCCGATGACGAAGTCGTTAGGGATTGTATCAGGAACAACAAGAACGGGCCGCTCCGCACGTGGACCCGTGGCTCTCATCAGGAGGAGGAAACACCACAGCATCGTTTCTGGTCCAATCGTGACCGCCCTGCACGAGCAGACGCCGGACGAAAAGCCCGGCGATTAAGCAATGCTTCGGAAACAATAAACGAGACCAATGGAGGAATGACTATGCGCAAGGTACTACTCGCGGCCTATCTTGGCTCCGCGGCGGCTCTCGCCGTCGGCAGCGCGTCGGCCAACGACGAAGTGCTCAAGATGTCGCAGAACCCGAAAGACTGGGTGATGCCGACCGGCGACTACGCCAACACCCGCTATTCCAAGCTGAACCAGATCAACGCACAAAACGTAGGCAAGCTCCAGGTCGCCTGGACCTTCTCGACCGGCGTGCTGCGCGGCCACGAAGGCGGCCCGCTGATCATCGGCAACATGATGTACGTCCACACGCCGTTCCCAAACAAGGTCTACGCTATTGACCTTTCCAATGAGAACAAGATCGTCTGGAAGTACGAGCCGAAGCAGGATCCGAACGTAATCCCAGTGATGTGCTGCGACACGGTCAACCGCGGCCTGGCCTATGGCGACGGCAAGATCTTCCTGCATCAGGCCGACACCACGCTCGTCGCGCTCGATGCCAAGAGCGGTCAGGTGGCATGGACCGCGAAGAACGGCGACGCCAGCAAGGGCGAGACCGGTACTTCGGCCCCCATGGTCGTCAAGGACAAGGTGCTGATCGGCATCTCCGGCGGCGAGTTCGGTGTTCAAGCCCATATGACCGCCTACGACATCAAGACGGGCAAGCTGGCTTGGCGCGGCTACTCTGAAGGACCGGACGATCAGATCCTGGTCGACGCAGAGAAGACCACCGCACTCGGCAAGCCGGTCGGCAAGGACTCGAGCCTGAAGACCTGGCAAGGCGATCAGTGGAAGATCGGCGGCGGCGCCACCTGGGGCTGGATCTCCTACGACCCCGAGCTGAACCTCGTCTATTACGGGTCGGGCAATCCCTCGACCTGGAATCCGAAGCAGCGTCCCGGCGACAACAAATGGTCGATGACGATCTGGGCTCGCAACCCTGACACCGGCCAGGCCAAGTGGGTTTATCAGATGACGCCCCACGACGAGTGGGACTATGACGGCGTCAACGAGATGATCCTCTCGGACCAGGCCATCAACGGCCAGCCGCGCAAGCTGCTGACGCATTTCGATCGTAACGGCCTCGGCTACACGCTCGATCGCGCCACCGGTGAGCTTCTGGTCGCCGAAAAGTACGATCCGAAGGTGAACTGGACCTCCGGCGTCGACATGGACAAGAACTCGCCGACCTACGGCCGCCCGAAGGTGCTCGATGCAGCTTCGACCGACAAGGCGGGCGAGGACCACAACGTGAAGGGCATCTGCCCGGCCGCGCTCGGCACCAAGGACGAGCAGCCGGCAGCCTACTCGCCGGACACGCAGCTGTTCTACGTTCCGACCAACCACGTCTGCATGGACTACGAACCGTTCAAGGTGAGCTACACCGCGGGTCAGCCCTACGTGGGCGCAACGCTCTCGATGTATCCGCCACAGGGTGAAACCCACATGGGCAACTTCATCGCCTGGGACGGCAAGACCGGCAAGATCGTCTGGTCGAACAAGGAGCAGTTCTCGGTCTGGTCGGGTGCGCTCGCAACCGCGGGCAACGTGGTGTTCTACGGAACGCTCGAAGGCTACCTGAAGGCAGTCGACGCCAAGACCGGCAAGGAGCTCTACAAGTTCAAGACTCCCTCCGGCATCATCGGCAACGTCACCACCTATGAGAACGGCGGCAAGCAGTATGTCGCAGTGCTCTCCGGCGTGGGCGGCTGGGCCGGCATCGGTCTGGCGGCAGGCCTGACCGATCCGACCGCCGGTCTCGGCGCCGTCGGTGGCTACGCGGCGCTCAGCAACTACACGGCACTCGGCGGTACGCTGACCGTGTTCTCGCTGCCCAACTAGGCCTCTCAGCATCGCTCCGGCGCGTGGATCAACTCCACGCGCCGGCTCGTCTCACCGAATGCCTTCCGAGGAAAATCTCTTGCGTAAAATCTGCTCTGCCATTGCTGCGATGTTCTTGGTCGCGTCCGGGGGAATTGCCGTCGCTGACGGATCAGGTGACCCGACTGCCGTCAAGCAGAACGAAACCGGCGAATGGTCCGACAAGGAAGGCAACCCAACCTACAAGATCACCGACGGATCCGTCGACTGGTACACCTATTCCGGATACCGCCGCTATCACTCGGATTGCCATGTGTGTCACGGCCCGGACGGCATGGGCTCGACCTACGCCCCGGCGTTGAAGGATTCGCTGAAGACGATGAGCTATGCCGATTTTCTCGGCGTCGTCGCCTCCGGCCGCAAGAACATCTCGACTGCTGCAGAGAACGTGATGCCGGCCTTCGGCGATAACCCGAACGTCGCCTGCTACATGGACGATCTCTACGTCTACCTGCGCGCCCGCTCCAACGAGGCCTGGGGCCGCACAAGACCCGGCAAGCACGAGGACAAGAACGACGCCTATACCAAGAACGAAGATTCGTGCATGGGCAAGAAATGAACGTGCGGAGCCCGACCAGGACCTGGATCTGGGCGCCCTGCTGGAATTTAAGGAGCTTAAGATGAAGACACGTGCCGCCGTCGCTTTCGAAGCCAAGAAGCCGCTCGAGATCGTCGAAGTCGATCTGGAAGGACCAAAGGTCGGCGAAGTCCTGGTCGAGATCAAGGCGACGGGCATCTGCCATACCGACGCCTACACGCTCGACGGCTTCGACAGCGAGGGAATTTTCCCGTCGATCCTGGGCCATGAGGGCGCGGGCATCATCCGCGAGATCGGTGCTGGCGTGACCTCGGTGAAGCCGGGCGACCATGTCATCCCGCTCTACACGCCGGAATGCCGGCAATGCAAAAGCTGCCTCAGCCAGAAGACCAACCTCTGCACCGCGATCCGCGCGACGCAGGGCAAAGGCGTGATGCCCGATGGTACCAGCCGATTCTCCTACAAAGGCAAGCCGATCTACCACTACATGGGCTGCTCGACCTTCTCGAACTTCACCGTGCTGCCGGAGATCGCGGTCGCCAAGATCCGCGAGGACGCGCCGTTCGACAAGAGCTGCTACATCGGCTGCGGCGTCACCACGGGCGTCGGCGCCGTCGTTAACACCGCCAAGGTCGAGCCGGGCTCCAACGTGGTCGTGTTCGGCCTCGGCGGCATCGGCCTGAACGTGATCCAGGGCGCCAAGATGGCTGGCGCGGACAAGATCATCGGCGTCGACATCAACGACTCCAAGGAGGAATGGGGACGCCGGTTCGGCATGACCGACTTCGTCAATCCCAAGAAGATCACCGGCGACATCGTCCCGCATCTCGTGACCCTGACCGACGGCGGCGCCGACTATACCTTCGACTGCACCGGCAACACCACAGTGATGCGCCAGGCGCTGGAAGCCTGCCATCGCGGCTGGGGCACCTCGATCATCATCGGCGTTGCCGAATCCGGCAAGGAGATCGCGACCCGCCCGTTCCAGCTCGTCACCGGGCGAAACTGGCGCGGCACCGCCTTCGGCGGCGCGCGGGGCCGCACCGACGTGCCGAAGATCGTCGACTGGTACATGAACGGAAAGATCCAGATCGACCCGATGATTACCCACACGCTCAAGCTCGAAGACATCAACAAAGGCTTCGACCTGATGCATGAGGGCAAGTCCATCCGTTCAGTCGTCGTGTTCTAGTTCGAAAAGCGTCACCCCAAGGAGGATCGACCCATGACTGTTGCACTCCATCCCTCGATCGATAACGGCATCAAACAGGGCAGCGGCAGCTTCGCCGGCGGCACGCTCGCATGCAAATGCAAGGACCATCAGGTCAAGGTCGCCGTCAAGGGCGACGTCGCGCATAATCACGCCTGTGGCTGCACCAAGTGCTGGAAACCGCAGGGGGCGAATTTCTCCGTCGTCGCCGTGGTACCCCGCCAGAACGTCACCGTGCTCGAGAACGGCGACAAGCTCCAGATCGTCGATCCATCGGCGACGATCCAGCGCTACGCCTGCAAGGCCTGCGGCACGCACATGTACGGCCGCATCGAGAACAAGGATCACCCGTTCTACGGCCTCGACTTCATCCACCCCGAACTGTTCCAGGAGCAGGGTTCGCAGGCGCCGCAATTCGCCGCCTTCGTCTCGTCGGTGATCGAATCGGGCGTGAAGCCGGAGCAGATGGGCGGAATACGGGCTCGGTTCAAGGAGCTTGGACTTGAGCCCTATGACTGCCTGTCACCGGCGCTGATGGACGCGATCGCGACCCACGTGGCGAAAGCCAAGGCCGCTTAAGCAAAGGCCGCCTGAGCAAAGGTCGCCTGACGTTTGCTGCGCCCCGTCCGCTCGCGTTCCACCACACCCAGCGAGCGGACGGAGCCGGCCCGGGACAATCGCGGCGATGCCGCCGCTTTTCAACTGCACTTGTGTGGGGACCGTCAACTCCCTCAGTCCTGGTCTCTGAATGACTGCGCAGGGCCGCCGGCTTCCGGCTTGAAGTCCGCGGCCTGCGTTTCTCCCTCCCTCGACTGAGGCATCCTGCTTCGTCCGCACAGGTCTTCTGGCGGACGAAGCTCTTTTTTTAGTGCGCCCATCTCGAGAGGCGCGCGGCGCGATGGGGCGCCCTGCTTTTGACAAACCTTCGTTGCAATCTTTTCCCGTCGAGAACAGCTGATTGGAAAACACTTGGCTGTGAACGCCAGACCGAAGCGATCCTGCTACGATCGCGTCGTGACGATGCCGCGCGAAATTCAATAATCAAGAACACGACGGGAGGTATCGAGCACATCCGGACATGACATTGGCATTCCTCTGAGTCCTGCCGGGATCTGCCCGCGCGGGAGGACGGCTGGAACGCGACGCCGCGCAGCGGGCGTTCCACCGACCGGCATCTGGAAAATCTGAAATCGGCAAGCTTATGAAGAGCGAGGGACGATCATGATCAAGGTGAAGATCAATGGCCAGGAACAGAGCTGGGACGGCGACCCGGATCTCCCGCTACTCTGGTTCCTGCGCGACGAGGCCGGGCTGACCGGCACCAAGTTCGGCTGTGGCCAGGCCCTGTGCGGCGCCTGCACCGTTATCGTCGACAAGGAAGCCGTGCGCGCCTGCATCACGTCGATCAACGACGTCGCCGGCCGCGAGATCACGACGATCGAGGGACTGCATCCGAACGGCGATCACCCGGTGCAGAAGGCCTGGCGTCAGGTCAACGTACCCCAGTGCGGCTTCTGCCAGGCGGGCCAGATCATGCAGGCGGCTGCGCTGCTGATGGACAACCCGAAGCCGTCGCACGACCAGATCCGCGAGGCGATGTCCGGCAACATCTGCCGCTGCGGCTGCTACCAGCGCATCGAGAATGCGGTCCATCTCGCATCGACGGGAGTGTGACATGAATTTCATCGACAACCCGAAGAAGCTTCGTGGCTTCGAGAAGAACATCAAGGTCGAGAAGGTTTCGCGCCGCAGCATCCTGAAGGGGCTCGGCATCACCGGCGGCTTTGTGCTCGCGGCGCCCGTGATGTCGCGCCAGGCGTTCGCCTACGAGACCGGCGCCGGCAAGATGCCGCACGGCGTCGTGGTCGATCCGCGCGTATTCGTCGCGGTCGCGCCCGACGGCACCGTCACCATCCTCGCCCACCGCGCCGAGATGGGAACGGGCGTGCGCACCAGCCTGCCGCTGATCGTGGCCGAGGAGATGGAAGCCGACTGGTCACGGGTCAAGGTGGAACAGGCCCATGGCGACGAGGTCAAGTTCGGCAACCAGGACACCGACGGCTCGCGCAGCACGCGGCATTATCTGATGCCGATGCGCCAGATCGGTGCCTCCGCCCGTACCATGCTTGAGCAGGCCGCCGCGAAACGCTGGGGTGTGCCGGCAACCGAGGTCAAGGCCGTCAATCACGAAGTCGTCCACAGCGCGACGAGCCGCAAGCTCGGGTTCGGCGAGCTCGCAGCCGACGCTGCCAAGGAGTCGGTCCCGAGCATCGAAGGGCTCAAGCTGAAGGACCCCAAGGACTTCCGCTATCTCGGCAAGGGCCAGATCGGCATCGTCGATCTCCATGACATCACCACCGGCAAAGCGCGTTACGGCGCCGACGTGCGGCTGCCTGGCATGAAGTATGCCGTGATCGCGCGCCCGCCGGTGACCGGCGGCAAGTTGGTCTCGTTCGATCCGGACGCGGCGTTGAAGGTCCCGGGCGTGGAGAAGGTGATGGAGGTGCGCGGCTGGCCGTGGCCGTCGAAATTCCAGCCGCTCGGCGGCGTTGCCGTGATCGCGCGCAATACCGGCGCGGCGATCAAGGGTCGCGACGCGCTGAAGCTGACCTGGGACGATGGCGCCAACGGCAAATACGATTCCGTCGCCTACCGCAAGGAGCTCGAGGAGGCCTCGCGCAAGCCGGGCCTTGTGGTGCGCCAGGAAGGCGATGCCGAGGCTGCTCTGAAGGGCGCCGACAAGGTCGTCGTCGGCGAATATTATCTGCCGCATCTTGCTCATGTCAGCATGGAGCCGCCGGTGGCGGTCGCCGACGTCAAGGGTGACAAGGCGGAGATCTGGGCGCCGGTGCAAAGCCCGGGCGGTACGCGCGAGGACGTCGCGAAGACGCTCGGCATTCCCGAGGGCAATGTCACGGTCAACGTCACGCTGCTCGGCGGCGGTTTCGGCCGCAAGTCGAAATGCGACTTTGCGCTCGAGGCCGCGTTGCTGTCGAAGGAGCTCGGCGTACCCGTCAAGGTGCAGTGGACGCGCGAGGACGACGTCCGCCACGATTTCCTGCACACGGTCTCCGTGGAACGGATCGAGGCGGGGCTCGACAAGAGCGGCAAGGTGATCGCTTGGCGCCATCGCAGCGTGGCCCCGAGCATCGCCTCGACGTTCGCGGCGGGTGCAAAGCATGAGGCGCCCTTCGAGCTCGGCATGGGCCTCGTCGACATGCCGTTCGAGATCGCTAACATCTCCTGCGAGAACCCGGAAGCCGCGGCGTTCACCCGCATCGGCTGGTTCCGCTCGGTCTCGAACATCCCGCGCGCCTTCGCGGTCCAGTCGATGGTGGGCGAGATCGCCCATGCGACCGGCCGCGACCAGAAGGAGACGCTGCTCGCGCTGATCGGGAGCCCGCGCATCGTCAAGCCCGCCGTGAAGGACATGTGGAACTACGGCGAGCCCTTGGACAGCTATCCGATCGACACCGCGCGCCTGCGCAAGGTGGTCGAGCTGGTCGCCGAGAAGGGCGAATGGGGCCGTCAAGTGCCGAAGGGCCATGGCCTCGGCATCGCCGTGCACCGCAGCTTCGTCAGCTATATCGCGACCATCGTCGAGGTGGCCGTCGACGACAAGGGCAAGCTGGCGGTGCCGCGGGTGGACACCGCCATCGACTGCGGCACCTATGTCAACCCCGAGCGCATCGCCTCCCAGATCGAGGGCGCGGCGATCATGGGGCTCAGTCTCGCCAAATACGGCGAGATCACCTTCAAGGACGGCAAGGTGCAGCAGAAGAACTTCGACGACTTCCAGGTCCTCAGGATCGACGAATCCCCTGCGGTGACCAACGTCTACATCGTGCCGCCAGGACCCGACACGCCGCCGAGCGGCGTGGGCGAGCCTGGCGTCCCGCCATTCGCGCCGGCGCTGATGAACGCCATCTTCGCCGCGACCGGAAAGCGCATCCGCAGCCTTCCGCTCGGCAAGCAATTGGAAGCGTAAAGGCGGGAACACAAGGCGGCCTCGCGCCGTTTGCATCGATCTGACAGGAGCAGATCGATGACCCATATCCCAAAGGCGCTCGCAGTCTCGTTGCTGTCGAGCGCCTTTCTTTTGACGGCCACTGGCGCATACGCCCAGAGCAACACCACGCCGCCGACAACGGCGACGCGCCCCAGCACGCCGGACCAGAACTCGCTGCCCAACGCCAATGCCACGCCGCCCTCGACCACCCAGACTACCGGACAGCACAATCCCGATCCCAAGGTTCGCGAGATGAACCAGAAGGAAAAGGACAAGGTCGAGCGCGAGGGGAAGTAGCGATCTGAGCATCGGCGTTTTGACATCGCGAATATCGGCTCTACTTCTTCGCCGAAGCGCATCGATGTGCCCTCTTTCCTTGCGGGAGAGGGCAGCGACGCCAGTTGCCACGATCACGCGTGGGTGGGGGGTATGCCTGCGCGGGTCCGCACATTGAGACGCGCGGATAGAACCCCTCATCCGGCGCTTCGCGCCACCTTCTCCCGCAGGGGAAGAAGGGACAACGCCCACGCAAAATGCGGCGGACGTTACCGTCCGCCGCATTTGCCCCCTGACACTCCGCTTCTTTCGATCCGCCAGCGGGGCCTATTTCTTCAGCGCGAACACCCAGATCACGCCGCCCTGCGGCACGTTGGCTTCGATGCCGATATTGTTGGTCACGAGGGCATCCTGGATGCGCTGCGCATCCACGCCCCATCCCGACTGGATCGCGATGTATTGCGTACCGTCGATCTCATAGGACACCGGCATGCCCATGATACCGGAATTGGTCTTCTGCTCCCACAGCAGCTCGCCACTCTTGGCGTTGAAGGCGCGGAAGTTGCGGTCGTTGGTGCCGCCCACGAAGACGAGATCGCCCGCGGTCGCCGTCACCGATCCGAACAGCTGCGATTTCGGGAAGTTGTGTTGCCACATCTTCTTGCCCGTAACGGGGTCCCAGGCCTGGAGCTCGCCGAAATGATCCGCCCCGGGCTTCGTCTTCAGCCCGATGTCCTCCGGCTTGGTGCCGAGCCAGAGTTCGCCGGGCTTGAGCGGAACCTTCTCGCCGGTGAACCCGCCGCAGAAATTCTCGTTGGCGGGCACGTAGACGAGGCCGGTCTTCTGGCTGTAGGCCGCCGAGGGCCAATCCTTGCCGCCCCACAGCGACGGACAGAACTCCACGCGCTTGCCGACCATCGGCTTGTGCGCGGGATCGACGACCGGCCTGCCACTCTCGGCGTCGATGCCCTTCCAGACGTCGGTGGAGACGAACGGCCAACCGGCG
>NZ_JADPJF010000034.1:30161-45464 GCF_023073295.1 Bradyrhizobium sp. 23
ACGTAGTTGATCTTGGTCGGCGTGCGCTCGAGTATCCAGAAGATCGCATCGCGTCCCGGATGGACCAGACTCTTGATGTTGCGACCGTCGCGTTGCAGGTCGATCAACATCGGCGCTTCGACCTCATCCCAATCCCAGGAATCGTTCTGGTGATACTGATGATAGGTCTTGATCTTGCCGGTGTTCGGATCGAGCGCGAGCACCGACGAGGTATAGAGATTGTCGCCCGGATGCATCTCGCCGGGCCAGGGCGCGGCGTTGCCTACGCCCCAATAGATCGTCTTGGTGTCCTTGTCGTAATTGCCGGTCATCCAGGCCGAGCCGCCGCCGTTCTTCCAGTCCTCGCCCTGCCAGGTGTCGTGGCCGGGTTCGCCTTCGCCCGGAATCGTATAGGTCCGCCAGAGCTCCTTGCCGTCCTTGGCGTCATAGGCGGCGACATAGCCGCGCACGCCGAACTCGCCGCCGGAGCCGCCCACGATGACCTTGCCGTCGACGATCAGCGGCATCAGGGTCATGTACTGGCCCTTCTTGTAATCCTGAACCTTGGTGTCCCACACCACCTTGCCGGTCTTGGCGTCGAGCGCGACGACATGGTCGTCGGTAGTGGCCAGATAGAGCTTGTCCTCCCAGAGGCCGACGCCGCGACTGGTCGGATGCAACTGGAACAGGTCGTCGGGGAGCTGCCGCTTGTAGCGCCAATATTCGTCGCCGGTCTTGGCGTTCAGCGCGATCACCTGGCCCATCGGGGTCGCCACGAACATCACGCCGTTGTTGACGATCGGCGGCGCCTCGTGACCTTCGACCACGCCGGTCGCGAAAGTCCAGACCGGGGTGAGGTTCTTCACATTCGAGGTGTTGATCTGGTCGAGTGGGCTGTAGCCCTGCCCGTCATAGGTCCGCCGGTAAAGCATCCAGTTGGCGGGCTCCGGGTTTTCCAACCGCTGCGCGGTAACCGGCGCGTAGTTCTCGATCGGGCCTGACATGGCGGCGGTCGATGCAAGACACGTGAAGGCGACAAAGCCGGACAGTAACCATTGCTTCCTGGTCATGGACGTTCCCCTTTTATATCCGTTTGAATTCTTGTTTTGAATTCTTGTCGTTCGTCCCGTCGTCCGCCCATCGGCGGATGCGGCCTCTCGTGACGCGGGCACAACCCGCACGCCCATCATCCCGGCTGCGCGCCACCTACCTTTCCGATGAAGTTCCCGGCGACGCTGAGCGAGCCGTCAGCCAGCGCCAGCGGCAGCGCAGCGAGCCGTCGCGGCGCCGGCCCGAACACGACCTGCGCGCCCGCGCGAGGATCGTATTCGGAGTTGTGGCACATGCATTTGAGCACTTCCTTGTCGCCGACATCGCTCTTCACCCAGGCCGTGACAGGACAGCCGGCATGCGAGCAGATTGCCGAATAGGCGAGGATGCCGTCGACAGCGCGCGCTTTCGTCTGCTCGTCGAGCTCGGTGGGGTCAAGGCGGATGATCAGAATCTCATTGAGGCGCGAGGCGCTGCGCACGACCGATGTCTTCGGATCTTTCGGCCAGGCATGCACCGGCGGTCCGCCGGCCGACAGAGCGGCCGCGGTGACGGGCTTTCCCTCCTGATCGCCTTCGGAGAACACGAGCAGATCGCCCTTCTGAGGCCGTTCGTCGGAGCCGGGCGCATCCTCGCCCGCGTGGACCTGCGTGGAACAGGCGAGGCACGCCGTGGTGGCCAGCGCATTCATCAACAGCGCCCGCCGGGTTTGCTCCGTGCAGGCGTCAGCGTCGGATTCCGCTGTGTTGTCGGAGGATGAAGAGGATGTGTTGAACGATGCACGCGACATGCCCGCAAGCAGGCGCTGGAACTCTGCCGAAAAAAAGGCAAAGATTTTTTCCCGCAGTGCATCACATGGTTATGCTCGCACTGATTGAACGAGAACACGCGCATTTACGCGCATTTTTCTAATTGCAACGTCACGCTACGCGACCGGCATGATGATTTTGCAGATCAGATCAATGCTGCCGGTATTGGTGCAATGCGCCGACGCTCGGCGCCATCGTAGCGCCATCAGCGCGGCTGCGCATTTCTCAGGCAGGCGTTTTGTGTTCTAGGAGCGGAGCACGTGACGCGGCGCAGCGATGCGTCCGGCCAACGTTGCCGACGCCATCTCAAAACTGTCGGCGATGCGGCGCGCCCTGTCGATGAAGAGCGCGGCTGCCGGCGGCGGGCAGACCTCGCGTGCCGTCTGTTCGAACAAATCGAGCCAGCGGTCGAAATGATCCCCGATCAGGTTCAGTGGCATATGCGCCCGCATCGGTGAACCATGGTAGCGGCCGCTCATCAGCACGACCGACGACCAGAAATCCCGGAGCTTGGCCAGATGCTCGTCCCAATTCTGCACGTTCGCGAACACCGGCCCCAGCAGCTCATCCTCGCGGATGCGCCCGTAGAAGCGGGTCACGAGTTCCCCGATCATCTCTTCGGTGATCCCCGTGCGCTCGATTGCATCCTGGGTCAGCAAATTCCGCCGCGCGGTCGCAGCCTCGCGCTCGGCCTTCAGTCGATCCGACATGTCCCTTGTTATCCGTTCCGTTGTTCCCGCACGGCGCCCGTTCGACATTGTCGGGCCGATTGCGCGCGGCGTCTTTGTCGCAGCGCAAATCGCGGGGTCTGGCGGCGAGCACACTCAACGCCCGCCGCCCGCGCCGTTGTCAGGCGCTGTAGGTATAAAAGCCCTGCCCCGTCTTGCGGCCGAGATGGCCGGCATCGACCATTTCCTTGAGCAAGGGGGCCGGACGGTATTTGGGGTCGTTGAAGCCTTTGTAAAAGACCTCCATCACCGACAACATGGTGTCGAGCCCGACGAGATCGGCGAGCGCCAACGGGCCGATCGGATGGTTGCAGCCGAGCTTCATGCCGGCATCGATCTCTTCCGCCGTCGCAATCCCCTCCTGCAGCGCGAAGATCGCCTCGTTGATCATCGGACAAAGGATGCGGTTGACGGCAAAGCCCGGGCTGTTCTTGGCCGTGATCGCCACCTTGCCGACGCGCTTGGCCAAATCGAGCGCCTTGGCGTGGGTGTCGTCGGAGGTCTGCAAGCCGCGGATGAGCTCCAGCAGCGCCATAACTGGAACCGGATTGAAGAAGTGCATGCCGATGAATCGGTCGGGACGGTCGGTCGCCGCGGCGAGCTTCGTGATCGAGATCGACGAGGTGTTCGTGGCGAGCAGCGTGCGTGGCGACAGCGTCGCACAGAGATCCTTCAGGATCTTGACCTTGAGTTCCTCGTTCTCGGTCGCGGCCTCGATGACGAGATCGCAATCGACGAGCTTGGCGCGGTCGGTGGTGCCGGTGATGCGCTTGAGCGTGGCGTCGCGATCGCCCGCCGACATCTTCTCCTTCTTGACCAGGCGCTCGAGGCTGCCGCCAACCGTCGAAATCCCGCGGTTCACCGCCGCATCGGAAATATCGACCATCACGACCGAAAGCCCGGCCGCGGCACAGATCTGCGCGATGCCGTTCCCCATGGTGCCTGCCCCGATGATGCCAACGCTTTGGATCATTGCCTCAAATCCTTCATCCTTGCGGACGTGCCATGCCGGCCCGCCCCTTTGTTCCTGCATCAGGGTCTAGCACCGCCCCCGGGCGGGTGCGACCTGATCCTGTCCCTTCCTTAAAGCATCCAAGGCGGGAATAAAGCCGCCTTTCGGCCGCCACACGGCATGATTTGACGCCCCCGGCTGTTTGGCCCGGCCTATCCGCGGCATCCGTCTCCGTGAGCGCCGAGCGTTCGGGAGCACCGGGCTTGAGGTGGGCACAGCTCAACCGAGACGAAGCACCTTGCCCGGATTCATGATGTTCTTGGGATCGAGCGCCCGCTTGATCGTGCGCATGATGTCGAGCTCGGTCCGGGAACGGTAGTGCTGGAGCTCGTCGAGCTTTTCGATGCCGATGCCATGTTCCGCCGAGATCGAGCCGCCCATGAAGGTGACGAGGTCGTTGACGGCCCGTGTGATCGCCGCGGAATATTGGGAGAGCGTATCGCGGTCCATGCCCTTCGGGCCCATGAAGGAGAAGTGCACATTGCCGTCTCCGATGTGGCCGAGCGGATAGGGGCGGATCGCCGGCAGGATTGCGAGTACGGCCTCGAGACCGCTGTCGATGAACTCGGGAATCCTGGAGACCGCGACCGACACGTCGTAGCTCAAGCCCGGACCTTCGGTGCGCGATGCCTCGGCCACGCTCTCGCGAATCCGCCACATGTTGCGCGACTGCGCTTCGGTTTGCGCGATCACCGCATCCAGCACCCGGCCCGTCTCGAGTTGGTCGGCCAAGAACTGCTCCATCCTGTCCGACATGCCCGTGCCTCCGTCCTGCCGTGGCCGTGCCGATGACCATTCGAGAAGGAGATACCATTCCGTCTCAGCCTTGAGGGGATCCTGGGTGCCGGGAATGTGGCGCAGCACCATGTCGGTGCACGCACGGCTGATGAGCTCACAGGAGCCGACATTGTCATCGGAAGCGGCATGCGCCTCCGACAGAAGGTCGATGGCTGCCTTGGGATCGCGAATTGCGAGCCATGCCGTGCACACGTCTTTCGGCGCCGGCCAGAGTTTCAGCACCGCCTTGGTGATGATGCCGAGCGTCCCTTCGGCGCCCATGAACAGATGCTTGAGGTCATAGCCGGTGTTGTCCTTCTTGAGTGCGCGCAGGCCGTCCCAGATATCGCCGTTAGCCAGCACGACCTCGAGACCCAACACCAGATTTCGCGCATTGCCATAACGCAGCACCTGCACGCCGCCGGCATTGGTGGACAGATTACCTCCGATCATGCACGAGCCCTGAGCACCGAGGCTGAGCGGAAAGAGGCGGTCGTGGCGCGCGGCTGTGTCCTGAAGCGTCTCGAGGATGCAGCCCGCCTCCACAGTCATAGCATAGCCGACGGGATCGATATTCAGCACCTGGTTCATGCGACCAAGCGACAGCACGATGCCGCGGTGCATGGGCCACGGCGTGGCACCGCCCATCAGGCCGGTGTTGCCACCTTGCGGAACGATGGCAATGCCGTTGTCGTAGCAGAGCTTGACGACAGCGGAGACTTCCGCGGTGATGGCCGGACGCACGATCGCCGCGGCCTGCCCCGCCAGCGTGCCGCGCCAGTCGGTCACGAAGGGCAGCTTGTCCTGCTCGTCCACGATCAGGCCTTTGTCGCCGACGATGGCCCGCAAGCGGTCGAGAACGGCTGACGTCACCGGCGCGCTCGGAATCGAGGGGGCGGTGGGAAGGGCTGCACCCGGCATGTGTTCCTCTCTTTTCGGCCGTTGCGCGCCTTGGGGCGCGCCGGCCTTCGTTCTTTTTCATTCTGGGCGGTGGTGCAATGACCCTAGCATAGGGGTCGCGCTTGCGGGAACGTCTCCGGCAGTAAGCCTCGTGCGGATTTGCCTGCAATGCTGAACGCAGGCGCACTTCCACCGGGCTCCCGCATACCCTACTGTGCCCCGATCAAATTCGGATTGGAGCTCATGAGCCGTTTCTGGAGTCCAGTCGTCCACACGCTTTCGCCCTATGTCCCCGGCGAGCAGACCAAGCAGGACGGCATCGTCAAGCTCAATACCAACGAGAATCCCTACCCGCCCTCGCCGCGCGTGCTGGCGGCGATCGCATCGGCCGCGGAGCGGCTGCGCCTTTATCCCGATCCGCGCGCAACGCGCCTGCGCGAGGCCATCGCGGCCCATTGCGATGTGGCGCCCGAGCAAGTGTTCGTCGGCAACGGCTCCGACGAGGTGCTGGCCCACACCTTCCAGGCACTTCTGAAGCACGAACCACCGCTTCTATTCCCCGACGTCACCTACAGCTTCTACCCTGTCTATTGCGGCCTCTATGGAATAACGCATGACGAGGTGCCGCTCGATGCTGCGATGAGGATCGATATCTCCGACTACAGGCGACCATCGAGCGCCATCCTGCTCTGCAATCCGAACGCTCCAACCGGCATCGCCCTTCAGCGCGACGCCATCGCATGGCTGCTCGCCGAACAGCCGGACCGGCTGGTGGTGGTGGACGAGGCCTATGTCGATTTCGGCGCCGAGAGCGCCGTGCCGCTGGTTGCACGCCACGACAATCTGCTGGTTATCCAGACTTTCTCGAAGTCGCGCTCGCTCGCTGGCCTGCGGGTTGGTTTTGCCATCGGCCAACGACCGCTGATCGAAGCGCTGGAACGGGTGAAGGACAGCTTCAACTCCTATCCGCTCGATTGCCTCGCGATCGCCGGCGCCGTCGCCGCGATCGAGGACGACGGCTGGTTCCGAGACACCCGTGCCCGTATCATCGCAAGCCGCGAAACCTTGGCCCGCGATCTCAGACAACTCGGCTTCGATGTGCTGCCGTCGCTCGCCAACTTCGTTTTCGCGCGCCATCGAAGCCGGAGCGGAGCAGATCTCGCGGCAGCGCTTCGCCAGCGTGGCGTTCTGGTCCGGCATTTCGGAAAGCCGCGCATCGAGGACTTTCTGCGCATCACGATCGGAACGGAGGCCGAGTGTGCCCGGCTCGTTGAAGTGCTGCGCGGCTTGATCTGAGCCCCGACCGTCCCCGCATCGGGCAAAAGATGAGGCCGAACGCCACCTCGTACCCATGCCGCGCAAAGCTTTGATTTCCGGTCAAATTCGGGTTACCAAACCGCTCCGCCGCTGCCTTGCACGACGCTGCCCTCAGGGAAATATACGTGAATCACCCCCGCAGTCCCGAAATCGGCGCACCCGAGGCATCGTGGCGGGCGCCGAAGCTCGGGCACGGATGAACGACTTCGCGCGATCCATCGGCGCCGCATTCACACTGATCGGCGAGGCCGACGCAGAGCTTTTGGGCATCGTCGGGCTGTCGGTGCGCGTCAGCCTGACTGCCAGCATCCTCGCGCTTCTGATCGGGGCGCCGTTCGGGGCGCTGCTTGCGATCACCCGGTTCCGTGGGCGGCAGGTCATCATCGTCCTGACCAATGCCTTGCTTGGCCTTCCGCCGGTCGTGGTCGGGCTCGCGCTCTATCTTCTGCTGTCGCGCTCGGGCCCGCTCGGGGCCGCCGGCCTGTTGTTCACGCCGGCGGCCATGGTGGTCGCGCAGACGCTGCTCGCCACACCGATCGTGGTCGCACTGGTGCACCGGCCGGCGAGCCTGCTGTGGGCGGAGTATGGCGACCTCGCACGGATCGACGGGCTGTCAACGCTACGCAGCATCGGCTTGCTGTTCGCGCTGGGCCGGACCTCGCTGCTGACGGCCTTTCTCGCAGCCTTCGGGCGCGCGATCGCCGAGGTCGGCGCCATCCTCATCGTCGGTGGCAATATTCGCGGTTTCACGCGCACGATGACGACCGCGATCGCGCTGGAGACCAGCAAGGGCGACCTGCCGCTGGCGCTCGGGCTCGGGCTGATCCTGCTCGCACTCAGCGTCGCAGTGTCGACCGTCGCCTTCCTGCTAGTGGGACGCGTTGGGGAAAAATAGCTGCTCGCCCCCGACCTTGTAGCCCGCGATGGCCTCCTGCCCCCCAGGAGAGATCAGCCAGTCGACGAAGGCCTGCCCGTCCCGCGCCTTCACGTTCGAATGCTTGGCCGGATTGACCAGCATGACGCCGTACTGGTTGAACAGCCGCTTGTCGCCTTCGGTGAGGACGGCAAGGTCGCCGCGGTTCTTGAATGACAACCAGGTGCCGCGGTCCGACAGCAGATAGGCGTTCGACGACGACGCCATGTTCAGTGCTGGACCCATGCCCTGGCCAATCTCGCGATACCAGCCGTCCTTGGCGGCACCGAGGTCGATGCCTGCCTCCTTCCACAGCCGCAGTTCGGCCGCGTGCGTGCCGGACTTGTCGCCGCGCGAGATGAACGGCGCCTTCACGGCCGCGATCTTGCGCAGCGCCTCGGCCACATCCTTGCCGCCGGCGATCTTGGCGGGATCGCTCTTCGGCCCGACAATGACGAAGTCGTTGTACATGACGTCGAAGCGCTTCACGCCCTCGCCTTCGGACATGAACTTGTCTTCGGCAGGCCTGTCATGGACGAACACGACATCTGCATCGCCGCGCCGCCCGATGTCGAGCGCCTGACCCGTACCGACGGCAACGACCTTCACGTCAACGTCTCTGGCCTTCGAGAACAGCGGCAGCAAGTAACCGAACAGCCCCGACTGTTCCGTCGACGTCGTCGAGGCCACAGTAATGGTGCGCTCCTGTGCGAACGCGATGGTGGACCAGAGCAGAACCGCTCCGAGAGTCATTATCCTTTTCATGCCTCGTCCTTACACAAGATGCTCGATGTTCCAAACTTTACCGTCGATAGAGCTGTACAGGGAACCTCGACAGCGCCGCAATGCGCTTGGTCATGAGCCTCGCGGCGCTCCTAAGTGAGGAACGTCCGCTCCGCGCGCAAGTTGTCGTCAAGGCAACCCAGGAGGAAACCAGATGAAGAAGATCATTTTGGCATCCGCGTGCATCATGGCGCTGGCGACCGGCGGCGCCTTTGCGCAGACACAACCCGCCCCAGGCGCATCCGGCCAGGGCGACGTTGGCCCTTCGTCGCGGGGCCCCGCGACCAAGGGCATGACAACCGGCGCGTCGTCGAACATGCAGAACGAGGCCGCCGACAGCAAGGGCAAGCAGACCCCGTCGGCCGGCGGCAGCAACACCAATAACATGGGCAGCCAGGCCGGCGGCGGCGCTGGCTCCGGCTCCGGCGCCGGAAAGTAGGCCGGTATCGATCGAAAATCCTGGAGAGGGGCGATCGTCCCCTCTCCAGAACCTTTGTGCCGTCAAAGCTTGTCGATGTCATGTGCGAAGGTGTTGGTGTCGAACGAAGCGTATTGGCGGGGCTGCACCTTGGTTACAGTCACGCCGGCTAAATCGCAGCCGCGCGCCCTGAAGGCGTGGATGTTCTGCAATTGGTCCTACCTACATTGACATCAGTGTGACAGCCGGGGATTTTTACATTGCTGGCGAATCAGCGATGGCCTCAAGCCGAGTACCTCTTGGACAACTCCCAGTGCTTTCGAGACTGATATCGTTGCTGCGCCGCATCGCCGCGGTGAAATGGGCGTTCACCCGGCTTCGCCCCGCGCCGCACGGTGGCAGCATCGACGTCACGCCTGACGCAGTAGACGCCTCACCCGCCATTGTTGCAGAAATTGCAGATACGGCTCCGGCTCTCGACACCAGCATCAACGCGGATACGTCGCACTGCGACGTCCCGGTCGCGGCTTCAGCCGCCGAAGACAACACCTCCAGCCCTGTCATCGCGGAGAGCCCGTCGGAAACGCCAGCCGATGTCAGCGGCAGCGACGATTCATCCCAGGAGACGCCGACGGAAGTCGAGCCGATCGTCGTGGAAGTTTCGGTCGCGACTATCGACGTCGTGCGCGAAGCGGTCGACGTCCCCGAACTCATCATCAACAGCGATCCAACTTCCGAACTTTCGGCCGACGTTGAGCCCGTTGTGGCGGAGAAGGCCTCTTCTGTCGATGTCGAGGTCGTCACGGTTGACGCCATCGCTCTGGTCGTCGACGTGGATACTTCCTCGACTCTCGACGACACGTGTGTCGCGTTCGCCGATCGCGACATCTCGCCGGAGCATGTCCCTGAGGATAGCATCGAGAGCGATCCTTCCCCCGGCGCCGCGGAAGACTCCACCGAGACGCTCGGCGTCGTCACAACTATCGAGCCAGCTCCGGCCCTCGTGTCTCCGGCTCCGGAGATCCCGTATGCACCGAAAGCTCGCGTGAGAGCCGCAGAGCCCGCCGACCGCGCCGCGCTAATCCGGCAGCGCTGGGCGGAGACCGGGATCAGGATGTGGAATCCCCGCCTCCACGGCGCCGATGATGCCACGCTGAACATCCAGGGCAGCGTCGGGCTGCTGCCGCCCGCGCCCGGCGAGACGATGCCGCGCTACGACAAGCTGGAATTCCGGATGCTCGGCGGACAGATCGTCTGCGAAGGCGTGATTGTCGAAGCCCCCGCGCATGCAAGCCAGCGCAGTTTTACACGGCTCGCCGAGCCGGGGAAACCCGATCCGGTCCGCGAATTAATGCGGGAACGCCAGGCCGCTCTCGCCTGACCCTTTATTCCAGTGACGAGCAGCCCATATGCTAGGCTAACGCCCTGAATTTGGGAGATCGCATGCCCGCAAGATCGTTGCGACTGGTCGTGATTGTCGTCCTCTGCGTCTCGCAAGGAGCCTTCGCCGCATCCAGTAAACGCCATGCGCCCACGACCGATCAGGCCTCACCCTACAAGGCCGACCGCCTCTCCTTTTCGCGCGGAGAGACGATCCTCAACACGCCCGGCCAGACCACCGTGCTGACGCGAGAGGTCCTCGACGACAAGAACGCGACGAGCCTCAAGGACGCCATGCGCTCGACCGCCGGCGTGACGATCGGGCGCTAGGCTACTTTCGCTCAGGGGATAGGATAGCCCTTCCAGACCCACTCCAGCGCCGACGGCAGCGTCTGCGCGATCGTGGGACGGTCGACGTGCTTGGCGTTGCGGACGAACAGAAACTGATAGTGGTAGCCCTTCTCCGCGAGCACCTTGGCCATCAGCGCGTTGGAGAGGGTCCAGTCGTGCATGCCATCGGGAATGGTGGGGTTCGGATAGAACAGGTCCTGGTCGCCGCCGAAGAACCAGAACCGGATCGGCTTGGTCGGCGCGGCGACGATCAGCGGCAGGCCGGGCGGCTCGGCCGGCGTGAGCACGCCCGCCTTGGAGATGAGATGGGGTGTGGCTGGCCCCGTCCATGCGCTGTGATACTCCCAGGCACCGCCGCGCAGCGACGGGTCGTGCGGCCATTGCTGGTTGACCATGGTCGGCGAGAACGCCAGCACGCGGTGATAGAGATCCGGATAGAACCACGCCATGGTGAAGGCGGCCACACCGCTCGAACTCAGCCCCATGGTCGCACGCCCATCGGGATTTCTGGTCAGCTTGACATCGGCGTTCTTTTCGACCAGCGGCAGCACTTCACGCTCGACGAACTGCGCGTAGGCACCTGACACCGCGTCATATTCGCGGCCACGCTGACTGCCCTGCGCGTCCTGCCCGCCATTGCCGATCTGAATCGCGATCATCGGCGGCACGCGGCGCTGCGCGATCAGATTGTCGAGCGTGACGGCGAGGTCCTTGTAGGCGTTGGAGCCGCCGTCGCCGACCACGATGAACGGCGCCTCGCTGCCGCGCACATATTGCGCCGGCACATAGACGTCGATGGTGCGCGACCAGACGCCGGGATGGCTGGTGGTGACGATCATGTGCGACTTGTCGTCCGGCGCCGTGACGGTCGTCATGATCGAGGAATTGGTGCAGCCGGCGGCGTCATCGCGGATCAGGCCAGGATTGTAGATGGTGCTCTCCTTCGACGACAGCGTGAAGGACTTTGTCGTCCCACGCGGCACGCCCTCCTTCGCGATCGTCTCCGGCGCAGGATTGTGGGTGGGACCGATGATGAAATTGCCCTCGGCACCCGGTGGCGGCAGCGTTCCGTCAGGAAGCTCTGTGGCGCGTGGATAATTGGGATTGGATGGATCGCGCGTCGGAGGCGCCGTCTTGAAGTCAAGACCCGTCGTATCAATGAAGAACGGGCCCGCCTTGTCGGTGGTGTTGGCCCCAGGCGGCACGGCCATGTTCTGGGTGACGCAGGCCGGCTGCGAGAAGGCAATCGAAGTGAAGGAGACGACGGAAATCAGCGTCCCCGCAAGGACGGAGAATGATTTGGTCATTTCAGCTCCCGATACCGACGAGTCTTTCTGGCTCGCCTTGGCGCAAAGTATGACGAGCCGACTGTGCGCGGTCAAACCTCAGCCGGCCGCGTTGCGGCTATGGCCGCCATGCTCAAAACGGGCAGGCACGGTTACTCCAGGCCGGCTGGGATGCGACTTCATCCAGGGCTACTACTTCGCAAAGCCCATGCACGGCGACGCGATCGACGAGTATCTCGCAAAGGAACGCCAGCGCCTCGGCAGCGCCGAAGCCAGGGTCGTGGCCTAAGTCGCGCCTAGCGCAGGCTCGGCAGGTCGAGCCCTTTGTCGCGGGCGCAGTCGATCGCGGTGTCGTAGCCCGCGTCGGCGTGGCGCATGACGCCGCTGGCAGGGTCGTTCCAGAGCACGCGCGCGATCCGCTTCGCCGCTTCCGGCGTACCGTCGGCGACGATCACCATGCCGGCATGCTGGGAATAGCCGATGCCGACGCCGCCACCGTGATGCAGCGACACCCAGGTCGCGCCGCTGGCGCAATTGAGCAGGGCGTTGAGCAAGGGCCAGTCGGACACAGCGTCCGACCCGTCCTTCATCGCTTCGGTTTCGCGGTTGGGGCTCGCCACTGAACCGCTGTCGAGATGATCGCGGCCAATCACGATGGGTGCCTTCAATTCGCCGCGCGCCACCATCTCATTGAAGGCAAGGCCCAGGCGATCGCGATCGCCGAGCCCGACCCAGCAGATCCGCGCCGGCAGGCCCTGGAACTTGATGCGCTCCCTGGCCATGTCGAGCCAATTGTGCAGATGCTTGTCGTCAGGCATCAGCTCCTTGACCTTGGCGTCGGTCTTGAAGATGTCCTCGGGATCGCCCGACAGCGCGGCCCAGCGGAACGGCCCGACGCCGCGGCAGAACAAGGGACGGATATAGGCGGGAACGAAGCCGGGAAAATCGAAGGCATTCTTCAGGCCCATGTCCTGCGCCATCTGGCGAATATTGTTGCCATAGTCGAGGGTCGGAATGCCCAGTGCATGGAAATCCAGCATGGCCTGGACGTGCTCAACCATCGAGGTCTTCGAGGCGCGCTCCACGGCCTTGGGGTCGGCAGCGCGCTTGGCTTCCCACTCGGCGAGCGTCCAGCCCTTCGGCAAATAGCCGTTGATCGGATCGTGCGCGCTGGTCTGATCGGTGACGATGTCGGGCCTGACGCCACGGCGGACCAGCTCGGGAAAAATCTCCGCGGCATTGCCGAGCAGGCCGACCGAGACCGCCTTCTTCGTCTTCGCTGCGTCGGCCATGATCGCAAGCGCCTCGTCCAGCGTTGCGGCCTGGCGATCGAGATACCCGGTGCGCAGACGCATCTCGATGCGGCTCGGCTGGCATTCGACCGCCAGCATCGAGGCCCCGGCCATGGTCGCAGCCAGCGGCTGCGCGCCGCCCATGCCGCCGAGACCGGCCGTCAGAATCCATTTGCCGGCGAGGCTGCCGCCATAGTGGCGGCGGCCAACTTCAACGAAGGTTTCGTAGGTGCCCTGCACGATGCCCTGGCTGCCGATATAGATCCAGGAACCCGCCGTCATCTGGCCGTACATCATCAGGCCCTTGCGATCGAGCTCGTTGAAATGATCGAGCGTCGCCCAGTGCGGCACGATGTTGGAATTCGCGATCAGGACGCGCGGCGCGTCGGCATGAGTGCGGAACACGCCAACCGGCTTGCCGGACTGGACCAGCAGCGTCTGGTCGTCCTCGAGCTCGCGCAGCGAAGCAACGATCCGGTCAAAGCTCTCCCAGTCGCGCGCGGCGCGGCCGATGCCGCCATAGACGACGAGCTCGCTCGGACGTTCTGCAACGTCGGGATCGAGATTGTTCATGAGCATGCGCAAGGGAGCTTCGGTCAACCAGCTCTTGGCGCTGATTTCGCTGCCGCGGGGCGCGCGGATGGTGCGGTCGTTGTCCAGTCGGCGGTTCATGCGGAACACCTCGTCAGGCAAGTGTCGGAAACGGGTCAGTTGACAGTACGGCGAGCGCCGCAGCCGGCAGCGCGTCGGCTTCGACCAGCGCTGCAGCCCTGGCGAGATCGCCGGCCATGTAGCGGTCGGCGCCGAGCTGCGGCACCTGCTCGCGCAGTGCGGCGATGACGGCGGCGAGCGGCGCGCTGGTCGCATGCGGCGCGCGCAGCGTGATGCCTTGGGCGGCGACCAGCAGCTCAATGCCCAGGATGGTGGCGAGATTGTCCGCCATGTCAGACAGGCGCCGTGCAGCATGCGCGGCCATCGAGACATGGTCTTCCTGGTTGGCGCTGGTCGGCGTCGAATCGATCGAGCACACGGCCGCGCGCTGCTTGTTCTCGGCATAGAGTGCGGCCGCCGTCACCTCGGCGATCATGAAGCCGGAATTGATACCGGGATCGGGAGTGAGGAACGGCGGCAGGCCGAAATTGAGCGCGGGATCGACCAGCGTCGCGATGCGCCGCTCGCTGATCGCACCGATTTCCGACAGCGCCAGCGCGATGGTATCCGCGGCAAAAGCCACCGGTTCGGCATGGAAGTTGCCGCCGGAGACGATCTCGCCGGTCTCGACCAGGACAAGCGGATTATCGGTGACGGCATTGGCCTCGATAATCAGCGTCCGCGCCGCCTGCAGGATCAGGTCGAGCGCCGCGCCTGCGACCTGCGGCTGGCAGCGCAGGCAATAGGGGTCCTGCACGCGCTCGTCGCCTTCGAGATGCGACAGGCGGATGTCGCTGCCGTCGAGCAGCGCCATCAAGGTTGCCGCGGCCGCGATCTGTCCCGAATGGCCGCGCAGCGCCTGGATTTCGGGGCGGAACGGCGCCGTCGAAGCCATCGCGGCATCGACCGACAGCGCGCCGGTGACGAGCGCGGCGCGGGCCAGGCGAAATGCGCGCAGCACGCCGGAGACGGCGTAGGCAGTGGAGAATTGCGTGCCGTTGATCAGCGCGAGCCCTTCCTTGGGACTGAGCGTCAGTGGCGGTAGGCCGGCTGCGGCGAGCGCGTCGCTGCCTGATACGCTCTTGCCGTCGACGAACGCCTGTCCTTCGCCGATCATCACAGCGGTCATATGCGCGAGCGGCGCGAGATCGCCAGAAGCACCGACCGAACCCTGCTGCGGCACCAGCGGTGAGACGCGCCGCGCCAGCATGGCCTGCAGCTGCTCGATCACCTCGCGGCGCACGCCGGAAGCACCGCGCCCGAGCGAGATGATCTTCAGCGCCATCATCAGCCGGACAATCGGCTCGGGCGTCGCCGCACCGACGCCGCAGCAATGCGAGACGATGAGATTGCGCTGGAGCAGCGCGGTCTGGTCAGGTGGAATCCGCTTCGACGCCAGCTTCCCGAAGCCGGTGTTGATCCCGTACACGGGGACGTCGGCTCGCGCAGCCCTTGCAACGATCCCCGCGGCCGCGTCGACGCGCGGCCAGAACGAGGGATCGAGAACGACAGATGCGCCTTCGAGCACGCGCGCGAGATCGTCGAGGCTAACCGTTCCCGGCTTGACGACGATCGCTGTGCTCTCCTCCATCACTGTCCCCTCCACACCCGGCGGTGAAGCGGATTGAAGCCGATACGGTACACCAGCTCGGCGGGG
>NZ_JADPJF010000034.1:45583-45842 GCF_023073295.1 Bradyrhizobium sp. 23
TGCCGGCCTCTAACGTGCCGGTATCATTGAGCACGCCGAGCGCTCGCGCGCCTTCGCGGGTGACACCCACAAGGCACTCGGCCACATTCATCCGGAACAGCGTCGCGCCCATGTTCATGGCGAGCAGCAGCGAGGTCAGCGGCGAGCTGCCCGGATTGCAGTCGGTCGCGAGCGCCATGGCAACGCCGTGCTTGCGGAACGCCTCGACCGGCGGTTTTTGCGTCTCGCGGATGAAGTAGAAGGCGCCGGGCAGAAGCAC
>NZ_JADPJF010000034.1:45929-53085 GCF_023073295.1 Bradyrhizobium sp. 23
GCCACCGTTCCGGCCTTCGCTATCGCCGCTGCACCGGCTTCGTCGGTGTGCTCGAGGTGATCGGCCGAGAGCGCCGAGAATTTTGCGGCGAGCGCAGCCCCGCCGAGGTTCGAGAGCTGGTCAGCATGCAGCTTAACCGGAAGTCCGAGCCGCCTCGCCGTCTCGAACACCCGCCCCGTCTGCTCGCCGGAAAATGCGATCCCCTCCATGAAGGCATCGACGGCATCGGCGAGGCCCGCCTTCGCGACCGCCGGCAACATCTCCCTGCAGACGAGATCGATGTAGCGATCCTTGTCGCCATCGGCCTCTGGCGGCAGCGCATGCGCGCCGAGAAACGACGTGCGGATCGCGACCGGCCGCTGACGGCCCAGGCTTCGCGCGGCGGCCAGCTGCCGCATCTCGGTCTCGGTGTCCAAGCCGTAGCCGGACTTGATCTCGACCGTGGTGGCACCCTCGGCAATCAGCGCATCGAGCCGCGGCAGCGCGTGTGCTACGAGCTCGGCCTCGCTTGCCTTGCGCGTCGCGGCCACTGTCGAGACGATACCGCCGCCGGCGCGCGCGATCTCTTCGTAGCTCGCGCCCTTCAGGCGCAGCTCGAACTCATGGGCGCGGTTACCGCCATAGACCAGATGGGTGTGACAGTCGACGAGACCGGGCGTGATCCAGCGCCCTCCGCAATCGATCCGGTCGGCTGCATCGGCGCTCGCCGGAAAATCGGTCTGCGAACCCGCATAAGCGATACGGCCGCCGCGCGCGGCGATCACGCCGTGCTCGATCTCACCGAGATCGGGACCATCGGCCCGCATCGTGGCGAGCCGGGCGTTATGCCAGATCCGGTCGAAGCGTTCTGCCATGCAACTGTCCCTTCGCGTGGGATGCTTGACTTATATGTCTAGACATATAATCGTGTCGCGGTTCTGTCCAGCCGGCATGGAAACATGACACGACTGCATTTCGCCTCCGCGCTCCTGCCCTCGGGCTGGGCCAATGACGTGCAGGTGGTGATCACCGCCGGCGCGATCGCCGAGGTGACGCCGGGCATGGCGCCGGTCTCCGGCGATGAACGCCACGACATCGCGTTTCCGGGACTTGCGAGCCTGCACAGCCACGCTTTCCAGCGCGGCATGGCGGGTCTCGCGGAACTGCGCGGCGATAGCACCGACACCTTCTGGACCTGGCGCGAGACGATGTACCGCTTCGCGCTGGCGATGACGCCTGACGACGTCGCAGCGGTCGCGACACTGCTTTATGTCGAGATGTTGGAGCAGGGTTTTACCCGCGTCGGCGAATTCCATTATCTGCATCATGATCGCGACGGCTCGCCCTACGCCGACATCGGCGAAATGGCCGCACGCATCGCGCAGGCCGCCGAAGCTTCGGGTATTGCGCTGACGCTGCTGCCGAGTTTTTATGCGCATGGCTCATTTGGGGGCGCAGCACCGCATGCCGGCCAGCGCCGCTTCATCTGTACGGTTGATCAATTTTCCGCACTGATGGCTGCCTCGCGCAAGGCGATTGAACGACTGCCGGGCGCGAATATCGGCATCGCGCCGCACAGTTTGCGCGCGGTGACGCCGGCCGAGCTTGCACCGATCATTCCACTCGCGGAGGGCGGCCCGGTGCACATTCATGCCGCCGAGCAGGTGAAGGAAGTCGAGGATTGCCTGGCGTGGTCCGGACGACGTCCGGTGCAATGGTTGCTGGAGCACGCACCCGTCGATCAACGCTGGTGCCTCATTCACGCCACCCACACCACGGACGAGGAAGTCCGCGCCTTCGCTAGGACCGGTGCGGTCGCCGGCCTCTGCCCCATCACCGAGGCAAGCCTTGGTGATGGCATTTTCCCGGCGCGCGAATTCGTCGGTGCCGGCGGTGCCTTTGGCGTCGGCACGGATTCCAATGTGCTGGTCGGCGTCGCCGACGAGCTGCGTCAGCTCGAATATGGCCAACGGCTCAAGCACCGTGAACGCAACGTGCTCTCTGCCGGCGCAGGCCGCTCGACGGGACGCGCCCTGTTCGATCATGCGCTTGCAGGCGGTGCGCGGGCACTAGCCCAGATGTCAGTCGGTCTGACGCCAGGTGCACGCGCCGACATCGTCACGCTCGACATCACGCATCCCTCGCTGGCGGGGCGCGCGCGCGATGCCGCCATCGACGGCTGGATCTTCGCTGGGGGCAACGGCGCGATCGATTGCGTCTGGGCCGGCGGCGACAAGGTCGTCGAAGGCGGGCGGCACAGACTGCGCCAGGCCGCGCGCGAACACTTCAACGCATCGGTGCGGAGGCTCGTCGCATGAGCCTCGCCACAGATGCCGGCGACAAGCCGACGCTCTACAAGCGGATCCGCGCCGATATCGAGAAGCGCATTCTGACCGGCGAGTGGCCGCCCGGGCATCGCATCCCGTTCGAGCACGAACTGGTGGCGCGTTACGGCTGCTCGCGCATGACCGTGAACAAGGCGCTGTCGGAGCTCGCGCAAGCCGACCTGATCGAGCGGCGGCGACGTGCCGGCTCCTTCGTGCGACGCCCGCAACATCAATCCGCCGTGCTCAAGATCGCCGACATGCGCGCCGAGATCACCGCGCTCGGGCGCGCTTACGGCTACGAGCTGATCGGCCGCAAGCTCCGCGCCGCAACGGCTGCCGACCGCGACCGCCTCGGCGTCAAGAAGGCCGGCAAGGTCGTCGCGATCACCTGCCGCCACAGCGCCGACAACGTGCCGTTCGCCGTCGAGGACCGGCTGATCGATCTCGCGTCGGTGCCGGATGCGGCGGCCGCGGATTTTTCGCGTGAGCCGCCCGGCTCGTGGCTGCTTCACCATGTGCCATGGACAGAGGCCGAGCATACGATCAGCGCTATCGTTGCGGACGATCGCACGGCCGAAGCGCTCGACATCGCCGTCGGCGCGCCCTGCCTCGTGATCGACCGCTATACCTGGCGCAGCGCGCGCACGATCACCGCCGTGCGGCTGCTCTATCCCGGTGACTCTCACCGCCTTGTCGCCCGATTCAAGGGAGGCTGAGAGGACGATGTCGGCACAAATCGTGCAAAGCTTCGGGCAACGGTCCGCGAGGACCGACCAAGATCAACAGGACGTCAATCCATCGATCGGCAAGAGGACGACAATCATGCGTAGTTCGAAAGTATTTGCGGCAGTCATTGCACTTGCGGTCTCCACCCCCGTGCTCGCCGACGACGTCAAGGTCGGCGTCGGCATTTCCGGATGGACCGGGTTCGCGCCGCTGACGCTGGCGAAGGAAGCCGGCATTTTCAAGAAGAACGGCCTCGACGTCACCATCAAGAAGATTCCGCAGAAGGATCGCCATCTCGCGATCGCGTCCGGCGACGTCCAGTGCGCGGCGACCACCGTGGAGACCTGGATCTCCTGGAACGCCAACGGCGTCGCGACCAAGCAGATCTTCCAGCTCGACAAGAGCTACGGCGCCGACGGCATGGCCGTGCGCAACGAGCTTGCCGCGATCAAGGATCTGAAGGGCAAGACGGTTGCTGCTTCCGCGCCCGGTACCTCGCCCTATTTCGCGCTGGCCTGGATGCTCAAGAAGAACGGCTTGTCGGTGAAGGACGTCACTGTCGTGAACCTCGAGCCGGCGGCGGCGGCACAGGCCTTTGTCTCCGGCCAGAACGATGCCGCGATGACCTATGAGCCGTATCTGTCGACGGTTCGTGCCGCCCCCGACAAGGGCAAGATCATCGCGACCACGCTCGACTATCCGATGGTCATGGACACGTTCGGCTGCACGCCGAAATTCCTCACCGAGAACCCGAAGGCCGCCAAGGCGCTCGCCGACAGCTATTTCGAGGCCCTCGACATGATCGCCAAGGACCAGGCCAAGGCCTACGAGATCATGGGTGCCGACGTGAAGCAGAGCGGCGAGGCGTTCGGCAACTCGGCAAAATATCTGCGCTGGCAGGACAAGGCCGCGAACCAGAAATTCTTCGCCGGCGATTTCCTGACCTTCAACAAGGAGGCCGCCGACCTCCTGCTCGAGATCGGGATCATCAAGGCCGCGCCGAAGGTCGAGGATCTCTTCGACGCCAGCTATATCAAGTAAATCTCCCAGGAGCCGCCGGCCCCGTCTCGCCGCGGGGCCGGCAAACTTGTTCACCGCCCGGATAGACAGTTTGATGCGTCCCCTCGATCCCGTGACGTCAAGGCAGCGCGTGGCTTACGGCCTTGCGTTCTTCGTGGTGTTCGTAGCCCTCTGGTCCTGGGCGACCTTCGGCGGCCATGTGTCGAAGGTGTTCCTCGCCAACCCGCTGACCATGGTGCAGGAAGGCGTCGATCTGATCATCAAACAGGGCTTCCTGTTCGACATCGGCATGACGATCTGGCGCGTCGTCGGCGGCTTCGTGCTGGCCGCAATCATCGCGGTGCCGTTCGGCGTGCTGATGGGCGCGTACAAGCCGGTCGAGGCCTTCCTCGAACCGTTCGTTTCCTTTGCGCGCTATTTGCCGGCCTCCGCCTTCATTCCCCTCCTGATCCTGTGGGCAGGCATCGGCGAGCTGCAGAAGCTGCTCGTCATCTTCATCGGCTCGGTGTTCCAGATCATCCTGATGATCGCGGTGACCGTCGGCACCACGCGGCGCGACCTGGTCGAGGCGGCCTATACGCTGGGAGCCAGCGACCGCGGCATCATCCGCCGCGTGCTGTTGCCCTCTTCCGCGCCGGAGATCGCCGAGATCCTGCGGCTGGTGCTGGGCTGGGCCTGGACCTATGTCATCGTCGCCGAACTGATCGGCTCCTCCTCCGGCATCGGCCACATGATCACCGACAGCCAGGCGCTGCTCAACACCGGCCAGATCATCTTCGGCATCATCGTGATCGGGCTGATCGGCCTCGTCTCGGACTTCCTGTTCAAGGCGTTCAACGCGTGGCTGTTTCCCTGGAGGCTCGCATGACGATCCTCAAGATCGAACAGGTCTCGCGAACTTTTCCCGCGCGCCACGGCAACGCGCCAACGAGGGCGCTGGAGCCGACCGACCTTGTGATCGGCAACAACGACTTCGTCACCATCCTCGGCCCTTCCGGCTGCGGCAAGTCCACGCTGCTTCGCATCGTCGCCGGCCTCGATCGCCCGACCGGCGGACGTGTGGTGCTCGACGGACGCGAGGTGACTGGCCCGGGCGCCGACCGCGGCATGGTGTTCCAGTCCTACACGCTGTTTCCCTGGCTGACGGTGCGCGAGAACATCGCCTTCGGCCTTCGCGAGCGCGGCGTGCCCGAGGTGGAGCGAAACAAGGTCGCCGATGCCTTCATCCGCCAGGTCGGTTTGTCCGGCTTTGAGAACCATTGGCCAAAGCAGCTCTCCGGCGGCATGCAGCAGCGCACCGCGATCGCGCGCGCGCTCGCCAATGATCCCAAGATCCTGCTGCTCGACGAGCCCTTCGGCGCGCTCGACAACCAGACGAGAGCCCTGATGCAGGAAATGCTGCTCGGGATCTGGGAGCGCGACCAGAAGACCGTGCTGTTCGTGACCCACGACATCGAGGAAGCGATCTTCCTCGGCAGCCGCGTCATCGTCATGAGCGCGCGTCCCGGCCGCATCAAGGCCGAGATCAATGTGGACCTGCCGCATCCGCGCTCCTACAAGATCAAGACCACGCCCGAATTTGTGCAGTTGAAGGAACGGCTGGTCGAGGAGATCCGCACCGAGGCGTTGAAGGTTGCCGAGCATGCCTAACACCTTTTCACGCGCAAACGGCGAGCGCGTTCTCGCCGATCTCAATGCGCTCCGTGCCATTGGCGCGTACAAGACCGGCGTGCACAAGCCGACCTTCTCCGAGCCGCACAAGCTTTCGCTGGATTGGCTGGTGCAGAAGCTGCCCGACGCAGGCCTCTCCGCCGCGATCGACGGCATCGGCAATGTCTTTGGCACCAGCGCAAAGTCGGGACCCAAGCTGCTCGCGGGATCGCACCTCGAAAGCCAGAACTACGCCGGCTGGCTCGACGGCCCGCTCGGGGTCGTCTACGCGCTCGAAGCGGCCCGCGTGCTCAATGCCGATCCCTCGCTCGAAGGCGCGGTCGAGGTTGCCGCCTGGTGCGACGAGGAAGGACACTTTGGACACTTTCTCGGTTCGCGCTCCTATGTCGGCCAATTGACCGAGACCGACATCGATGCCGCACGCGACCGCACCAGCGGCCGCACCATGCGGGCCGCACTTGCCGACATGGGGCTCGCAGGACGACCACGCATCGCCGCCGAGCCGGGCCGGCACGTCGGATATCTGGAAGCCCATATCGAGCAGGGCGACACGCTCGAAAGCGGTCGCCTTGCGATCGGCGTCGTCACCTCCATCGTCGGCATCTGGCAATACCAGATCAATTTCGTCGGTGAACAGAATCACGCCGGCACGACCCGCATGGCTGCACGGAAGGATGCCGGGCTGGCGCTGGCAAAGTTCTGCGTCGCGATCGACAAGCGTTTCCCCGAGAGCTGCGGCCTGCGCACGGTCTGGACCACCGGCCGCATCACGCTCGATCCGGGCGCACCGAGCATCATTCCGGGTGCGGCCGAAATGCTGTTCCAGATCCGCGACGACGATCCTTCCGTCGTCGCACGGCTGGAAGAACTGCTGCGGAGCATGGCGGACGAGGTCAGCGCGAACGGCCCCTGCACCGTCACCGTGGACAAACTGCGCACCGGTGCGCCGGCCATGATGAACGCGGGCATCCAGGACGCGATCGAAGCCGCGAGCAAGGCCCTGGCCGGCGGACGGTCCATCCGCATGCCCAGCGGCGCCGGCCACGACGCGCAGATGCTGGCGACAATCATGCCCGCGGGCATGCTGTTCGTACCGTCGATCGGCGGCATCAGTCATCACTGGACCGAGAACACCGCCGACGTCGACATCGTCACCGGCGCCCAGGTGTTTGTCGACGCTTGCCAGCGGATACTCGGCGGCTAGAACGATTACAGACACAGCTTCGCATCCTCGCGGCGTGTTTCGCCCGAGCTTTGCTTCGTCGCTTCACCCTCTTGTCCAAGAGGGCGCAGGGAAGGCCGGGTGCCGGCTGGCACCCGCGGTCCGCTGCGCGAAAAGCACACGCAGAAAAACCGCACAGCAGCATACAGGTGTAGCCAATCACTCGGCCTTCCCTGCGCGATGGTTGGACGGCTTATGCCGTGCTCTCCCG
>NZ_JADPJF010000034.1:53188-62729 GCF_023073295.1 Bradyrhizobium sp. 23
CCCCAACGAAAGTCACCGGCACCGCGCCGGTTGACGCAGATGCCGCATTCGCCAGAGCTTGACCGTAGCAACGACGGCCAGGACCACACGGTTTTGCCGTACGCACGGCCCGCCATTTCGCCGCAGTATTCCCAGCCCTGTCGACCGAGCCGGAAACTTACAGACGAGACGAAGCCTAGCAGCGCCGCTCGTCGGAACGAAGCCTTGGGCTCACGGAGAGCAATCCGCCCTGCCCACACCTCTCGCACCCGAACGCTGCCGCGTCCACCGCAAGCCCGGCTCGCGAACATGACGACCACAAGATCGCCCCTCAAGGATGAGCCGGGATGGCCAACACATACGCCGTTTCCGAATTTCGGTAAAGCGGAATATTTTCATCAGTGCGGCTTGACACCGGTGCGGGTCGGGCTGTCAAGGTGTTTCGCCCGACGGCGCAGCCCACCGGCGCGCCGAGATGCCGGTGACGAGCCAAAAGGCCTGGTGTCCGCTTGCGGCCGCCCGGGGGCCGCCTGCGACAATCCGAGTCCGCCGCGGACATAAAGACGCGACAATTGCGGGGCTTGTCGATTGCCCCTGCCCTGATTCCCCCTTCCCGGAGTTCCCATGTCTTCTGCCGACAGGCCAGCGACACGCCTTGCGACCAGACTTGCCTTCCTCGTCGCGGGTTTCGGCATGGCGTGTTGGGCACCACTGGTGCCGTTCGCGAAGGCGCGGCTCGCCGTCGACGACGGCATCCTCGGACTGCTCCTGCTCAGCCTCGGCATCGGCTCGGTCGTCGCGATGCTTCTGACCGGCGTGCTGAGTGCGCGCTATGGCAGCAAGCCGATCATCATGGCGGGCGGGATCGGTCTTGCCCTGGTCCTGCCTCTGCTGACAATCGCGAACTCGCCCGCGATGCTGGCGCTGGCACTCCTCGCATTCGGCGCCGCGCTCGGCTCCATCGATGTCGCCATGAACATCCACGCGGTTGAGGTGGAGCGCGCCGCGGGACGTCCGCTGATGTCCGGCTTCCACGCGCTGTTCAGTATCGGCGGCTTCGCCGGGGCCGCGCTCATGACCGCACTGCTCTCGCTGCAACTCGGCGCGCTCGCTTGCACGCTGATCTGCTCCGTCCTGATGCTGATCGCGATGCTTGGGGCCTGGCCGCGGCTGCTTCGCTCCGTGCAGGTGCAGGAAGGACCGCTGTTCGTGCTGCCGCATGGCGCCGTGCTCCTGCTCGCGCTGCTTTGCGCCATCACCTTCCTCGTCGAAGGCGCGATGCTCGATTGGGGCGCGTTGCTCGTCATCGGCGCGGGTCTCGTTTCCGAAGCGCAAGGCGGGATCGGCTACATCGTGTTCTCGGTCGCGATGACGATTGGGCGGCTCGGCGGCGACGCCGTCGTCGCGCGCATCGGAGACCGCACGACATTGTTCTGGGGCAGCCTGATTGCGATCGCGGGTTTCGTGGTCCTGCTCACCGCTCCCGTCGTGGCGGTCGCCATAGGCGGCTTCCTACTCATCGGCCTCGGCGCATCCAACCTCGTGCCGGTGCTGTTCCGCCGAGCGGCGAGGCAGAAGGTGATGCCAACGGGCCTCGCCGTCGCGGCGATCACGACCGCCGGCTACGCCGGCGTTCTCGTGGGCCCCGCCGGTGTCGGCTTCATCGCACGTCTTGGCGGATTGCCGGTGGCGTTCTGGCTCCTGACCGCGCTGATGGGCCTCGTCACGCTGACGGCGCGCATTGTCACGCGCGCCGATGCCTGAGCGGCTTCACAAATTGATCAGCCCGATCGATTTGATCAGGGGCGCGAGGCTTGCGGATGTGGCCTCGACGATGCGCTGGAATTTGTCCGGGCTTGAATCGTTGTCCGGCTCCATGCCCTGGGCGCGATAGCTCGCCAGAAGCGCCCTATCGGCCATGGCGAGCCGCGTCGCCTGCGCGATCCGGTCGATGATCGCATCGTCGGTGTCCTTGGGTGCGAACAGACCGAACCATCCCTCATACCGGATGCCGGGCATGCCGGATTCGACGGCGGTCGGGATCTCCGGCGCGCCGCTCAGCCGCGTTTCGGTGGTGACCGCAAGCAGCCTGACTCTTCCCGCTTGGGCCAGCTGCTGCAATTGAACGGACATGACGGCAATGACGAGCGATATCTGGCCGCTGACGAGGTCGTTGGTCGCCTGCGCGATGCCGCGATAGGGCACGTGGACGATGTCCAGCGCGCCGGCCTGCTGCTTGAAGGATTCGCCGACCAGATGGTTTCCGGTGGCGATCCCCGGCGTGCCATAGGACAGCTTTCCTGGATTGGCTTTCGCATAGGTGATCAACTCGCGCAGGTTTGCGGCAGGCACCGAAGGATTGACGGCGAAAACCAGCGCGCTGTTGATCAGCCGGTAGATGGCGCGGAAATCGCCAACGGAATATCCGGGATTTGCCGCCGTCATGGGAATGATGACCTGCGTGCTGCCGTTGCCGAGCAGCAGCGAATAGCCGTCGGGCTCCTCGCGCGCGACCGCCGCGGTCCCGATGGCGCCGCCCGCGCCGCCGATATATTCGACGAAGGTCGGCCCGAGCAGCGACGGCATCCTGTCCACCCAGGGGCGCGCGATCTGGTCACCCGATCCGCCGGCTCCGTAGGGAATCACCAGGCGAATGGGACGAGACGGATAGTCGGCGGCTTGTCCGCTGCGGGGAAGCGCGGCGAGCGCCGCTGCGCCCGACAACGCGTGCACCAATTGTCGCCGCGTGAAAGAGGCCATGCTGGAAATTCCGGAAGTCGGCAGTCAATGTGGTGGCGGGACCGGCTCCCGGACCATGCCATCGCAGCAATCCGGCATCACAGTCAATGCTCCATCCGGCCGTGCCCCGGCGTCATCGCATTGTCATGTCGGCCTAACTCTTTATTTCACAAGCATTATTTCGGCGAGCCATCCGTCCGCGCAGGGCTGTCAGCCCTGCCCACTGCTTTCGACCGGTTTACTGTACGCCTCGTTCTGTTAGATCAGAAAGTAATACCTTTTGACTCCCTTCGAGGGGGCGATGGCGCGTGCCAGATCGTAGCGAAGATTCGGCCATTTCCTTTGGGCCATTTCGACTGTTTCCGAAGTCCCGGCTCCTGGAGAAGGAGGGCTCGCCGCTTCATGTCGGCGGCCGCGCGCTCGACATTCTCATCTTCCTTGCCGGACGCCCCGGAGAAGTGGTCGACAAGAGAGAGCTGGTCAAGCGCATCTGGGCCGGCGTCAATGTCGACGAGGGTAGCCTGCGCTTCCATGTCGCAGCGCTACGCAAGGCGCTCGGCGACACCGGCAAGTCGGCGCGTTACGTCGTCAACGTGCCCGGCCGCGGCTATTGCTTTGTCGCCTCGTTCGCTCAAGCAGCTCCTCCGGCCGCCCCGCTCCCGGCCGAAAGCGCCCCTCCCCGCTCCTTGCCCGCTCAGCTCACCAGGATGGTCGGCCGGGAAGGTGTCATCGAGAAGATCTCGAACGGACTTTCGCTCTATCGCTTCATGACCGTCGTCGGCCCGGGCGGCATCGGCAAGACCTCGGTCGCCGTCACCGTCGGGCATCGCCGCTCCCAGGATTTCGGCGGGCGAGTCTTCTTTGTCGATTTCGGTCCGCTGAGGGATGCCAGTCACATCGCGACCACCATTGCTTCGGCGCTCGGACTGACCATCAGCGCGGAGGATCCGACGCCGGCCCTGCTGACGTTTCTGAAGACCGACCCGGCCCTGCTGATCTTCGACGGTTGCGAACATGTGCTGGATCATTTGGCGCCGCTGGTCGAGCGCATCGTTCGCGAAGCACCGCAGCTTCGTGTTCTCGCAACCAGCCGCGAGTCGTTCCGGAGCGAAGGCGAGCGAATTTTCCGGCTGTTCCCGCTGGACTGTCCGCCCGAGCGCGAAGGGCTTGCTGTCGACGAGGTCCTTGCCTACCCTGCGGCTCAGCTCTTTGTGGAGCGCATTGCGCAGAGCTCGGGCCCGTTCCAGCTCAGCGCGGAAGAGGCCCCCCTCGTCGCGAGCATCTGCCGGCGCCTCGACGGCATCGCGCTGGCAATCGAGCTCGCGGCGGGCCGCGTCAATGCTTACGGCATCGCCGGCACGGCATCCCTGCTCGACAGCCGCTTTTCGCTGCAATGGCGCGGCCGACGCACCGCCGTGCCGCGGCACCAGACACTCGCTGCGGCGCTCGACTGGAGCTACGACCTTCTGCCTGCCGCGGAGAGCGCAACGCTGCGACGCCTGTCGGTCTTCGCCGGGCCTTTCGCGCCGGAGGCGGCTGCGGCGGTCGCGTCGGGTGACGGCCTCAACGCCTCCGAGACCCTCGAAGCAATCGACAGCCTGGTGACCAAGTCTCTGATTTCGCCGTCCGGCTCGCGGACGCTGCGCTATCGGCTGCTCGACACCACGCGCACCTATGCATACGGAAAACTCAACGAGCTCGGCGAAGCCGGGCAGTTCGCGCGGCGTCATGCCGAGCATTTTCGCGATTTATTCCAGCGCGCGGAGGCCGATATTTCGACGCCGCTGCCCGAATGGCTGAGCATGTATGGCGCGGAGCTGGACAATGTGCGCGCGGCGTTGGACTGGGCCTTCGGGCCCGACGGCGAGCCGAAACTCGGGATCGCGCTGACGTCGGCCGCAGTCACGCTGTGGGTGCGTCTTTCGCTGTTCGCGGAATGCCGTGAGCGCAGCAGAACGGCGCTCGCGGCGCTCGGAGACACCGCCGACGACGACCGCATCCGCATGCAGCTGCTGTCGGCGCTCGGATGGTCGCTGATGTATGGCGAGGGCCGCGCGCGCGAGGCGCGGCCGATCCTCGAGACGACCCTCGAGCTGGCTGACAGGCTCGACGACAAGGATTTCCGGCTGCGCGCGCTCTGGGGCTTGTGCATCGACCAGTTCAATAACGGACAGTTCGGCAAGGCCCGTGCGCTCGCCGATCGCTTTGCGAACGCAGCCGCGAACTCGCCCGACAGGACCGATGTCATGCTGGGCGACCGGCTGATGGCCGTCGCGCTGCATTATCTCGGGGATCAGAACGAGGCTCGGCTGCGCATCGACCGGGTCAATGCATCGTTGCATGTGTTGGCGGAGAAGCCGAAAATCTTCCCGCTCGATCTGAGAATATCGACGCAATATTTTCGAGCTCGCATCCTGTGGCTTCAGGGTCTGGCCGATCAGGCTCAGGCCCTCACCGCCAGAAACATCGAGGAAGGCCGCGCCAACGGCCACGCGCTGACATTCTGCAGCGTGCTCGGACAAGCCGCCTGCCCGATCGCCTTCTGGTCCGGCGATTTCGACGCCGCCGAGCGTCACGGCATCGAGCTGCTCGAACACACCGAGCGCCACGCCATCCGGCTGTGGGGCCTGTGGGCACGGGCCTTCAACGCCGCAGTCATGGTCAGGCGCGGCGACGTCACGACCGGCCTGCCGCTGCTGCGCGAGGAGCTCAATCGCGCCGGCGATGCGCGCTTCCTGCCGCGCTTTCTGCCCTTGCTCGGCGAGCTCGCCGCGTGTTCCGGAGAGGCCGACCAGGTCGATCGCGGGCTCGACGTGATCGAGGATGTCCTGACCCGCTGCAACGACCGGCAGGAGCTCTGGTATCTGCCGGAGCTGATCCGCATCAAGGGAGAGTTGATGCTCAGGAACGCCCGGCATTCAGAGGATGCCGAGGCGCGCTTTCGCGAGGCCATGGACATTGCCGTCCAGCAAGGCGCGCTTTTCTGGGAGCTGCGAAGCGCGGTCAGCCTGGCGCGGTACATGATCGGGGCCGGCCAGAGCGCGGAGGCCTTGGCAATTCTGCAACGCGCATGCGGGCCGTTCACCGAGGGCGCCGGCATTGCCGAGATCCGCAGCGCCCACGATCTGATCGAGCAGCTCCGGGCTTGACGAGTCGGCTGACCGGCTCCGATTCATCCGGCCCGCGGAATGAATCCGGGCACGCCGGTCTCGACGACCGTGTTGAACCTGATGTTTGTCGTAATCTGGTCCCTCATCTCTCGCATGGCGTCTTCGGGCAAGGCCGAAATATCGAAGTTTTCCTGGATGCGCCGGGAATTGGTCGAAGTCGTCAGGAAAGCGGTGCCGCGCTGGACCGCCCACGCCAGCGCAATTTGAGCCGGCGTCCTGTGCAAGCGCTCCGCGATGGCAGTGATCACCGGATCGGCTAGCACGTTCGGCTTCATGGCGTGTCCCAGCGCTGCAAACGCCTGCAAGACAATCCCGTGCTCTCGACAGAAGTCGAGCAGGTCCCATTCGGGAAGATACGGATGCGATTCGACTTGCACCATGGCGGGCCTGATCCGCGCGATCGAAACGATCTCGCGCAGCTTGTCCAGGGTGATGTCCGACAGACCGATCGACTTGCAGTGCCCCTCGTCGACGAGGCGCTCCAGCGCCCCCCATGTCTCCGCCAGCGTAACCCCTGAATCATAGATGACCCGACCGTGCTCATCCCTCGGGTCCTGCTCGTCGCCGGGTTGAAAGGCAAAGGGCGTATGGATGATGTAGCAATCGATCTCGTCGAGTTGCAGCCGCCGGCGACTGCCGTCGAAGGCAGGCCTGACCCGTTCCGGCCGATGATTGGTGTTCCATAGCTTCGTCGTAACGAACAGGTCCTTGCGCTGAAGCGTCCCCGCCTTGAATGCCTCCCGCAGCGCATCGCCGACCGCCTCTTCGTTGCGATAGCGCTCCGCGCAATCAAGATGTCGAAATCCGGCCTCCAATGCAGCCTTGGTGGCCCGCCTGGTCACGAGCGGATCCGGAATGAGCGTGCCAAATCCCACCGCGGGAATCGTCCCGGATTGATGAGTTAGAATTCTCGTATAACGAAGCGAATCCGACGTTGTCATGCTGATGCTCCTTTGTTTGCCCTCAGCTCCCTCAAAAGTAAGGGACGAGGTATTCGAAATTGACGATGCGATGTCATTCCACGACTCCAGGCGTTAACCGGTAGGCCGCGGCTTACGGAGAAAAAACACGAGCGGAATCATGACGAGCATGGCGAACATCAGGATCTCGAACTGGTCGATGACCGCGACGGTCGCCGCCTGACGCGTGACCATGCCGTTGAGGGCCGCAAGACCCGGCTTGCCGACCGAGCCCCCGACGTAAGCGGCGACACGATAGGGCGTGAGGTTCTTTGCGAGTGCGACATGCACAGCCTGCGTGTTGGCGTAGAAGAAGAGCTGGACGACCGCGATGCCAATGGTGCTGCCATAGAGGCGCGACAGGTTGATCAGCGCGCTGCCTTCCGGGCGGAGCTTCGGATCGAGCGTGCCGAACGCGGCCCTGGCGAGCGCGGGCAGCAACATGCCGAGACCCGCTCCCTGGAGCAGGCCGGCCTCGACGACCGGCCGCCAATCCATCGCCGGTGAATAGCCAAGCATCAGCCAGTTGGCATAGACCACCAGCGTCATTCCACCCACGAGGAACGGCCGGTAGTCGATCTGCGCCGGGACCAGGCTCGTCAGCACCAGCGCCCCCACCAGCGCGACGCCGCGAGGAACGGTCATGTATCCGGTGGTGTCGACGGGGTAGTTGAGCAATTCCTCCAGCATCGGGGACGTCAAGGCCAGGGTCGGCAGCAGCACGAAGCCAAGCGCGAAGGAGATGACCGTCGAGAGCACGAGATTGCGGTCCCTGAACAGCGCCGTGCGGAGAAAGTGCTCCTTTGTCGTCATGACGTGCACGATGAAGAGATAGAAGCCGAGCACGGAGGCGCCCGCCTCGATCCAGATTTCCGTCGAGGCGAACCATTCGAGGCGCTCCCCGCGGTCGAGCAACATCTGCAACCCGATCATGCCGACGGAGAACGTCGTCAGACCGAAGAAGTCGAAGGACCGGCTCCGCTCCGCCCGCTTCTCGCGGAGCAGCTGAGCCATCGTCAGGAAAATGAAGCCCGTCATCGGCAGGCTGAAATAGAAGATCGAGGGCCAGCCGTAATATTCGCTGAGCCAGCCGCCAATGGCCGGGCCACTGCTGATGCCGAGTAGGGAGCAGACGGTCCACGCCAGGCTCATGCGCGCATGTCGCACCGGCGATGTCGCCTCGAGCAGGATCGCCAGCGAGAGCGGTGCCAGCGGTCCGCTCGCCGCGCCCTGGAGGATTCGCGCCAGCACGAACTGAATCGACGTCGTCGCCAGCGCGTCGAGCGCGAGACCCAACACGAAGATCGTGACGGCGGCCTGATAGACCACCTTCCGACCGTAGCGTCCCGCCAGCCATTGCGTGATCGACATGGTCACGGCGCTCGCCGCGATATACGAGGAAAACACCCAACCGACCTCGTCATTGGCCATCGAGAGCGTCGCCTGAATATGGGGTAGCGCCGCGTTCGGTATCGAGATGTTGACGGCCTGCATGTAGGTCGCCATGAGGGCGGCCGCGGCGATCGCGTGATGACCGCCGGGCGCCGTGGACGATGGGAGGGGCGTACTCATTTGCCCTCCATCGCAAGCGCCGGTTGGAGCAGATGCGCCCAGCTGCGGCGATGGCCTGTATCGACCCGCGCCGTCACGCTGATGCCTGAGAACAGCGGCCGGTTTGGATCGAGATCGTCGAGTTCCAAGCGCACCGGCAATCGCTGGACGACCTTGACCCAGTTTCCCGTCGCATTCTCGGGCGGCAGGAGCGAGAAGTCCGAGCCGGTCCCCGGACTCATGCTGACGATGTGTGCCTTGAACTTGCGATCGGGATAGGCATCGACGTCGATCGTCGCCTCCTGGCCAGGGCGCATATGAGTGAGACCGGTCTCGCGAAAATTCGCCTCGACCCAGAAGTGCCGGCTCGACAGCAACGAGAACGTCGGTGCCCCGGCATTGACGAAGCCACCAATCTGGAGATCGTCGACCTTGGTCACGATGCCGTCGTCCGGCGCCGTCACGGTGGCGTAGGAGAGATCCAGCCGCGCACGGTCGAATTGTGCCTTGGCTGCGCGGACTGCCGGATGGCGATCGACATCACCCTCAAGCTCGCCGTTGAGTGCGACGATCGTGGTGGCGATCTGCTGCTCGACCGACGCCACGCGCTGGCGAGCGACCTTGAGATCCGTCTCGGCCCGTTCATAGACCGCGCGTGGCGTGAAGTCGGAGGCAACCAGCATCCTCTTGCGGTCGAATTCGTGCTCGTCGAACGTAGCCGTCTCTTTGGCCGACTGCAGCTCCGCCTGCTGCTGACGGTGGGTCGCCTTGAGGGATTCGATCTGGAGCCGCGCACTGCCGAGGCGCGCCTCGGCCTGGTCGACGGCAATTTGATAAGGCTCCGGGTCGATGCGAAACAGCACCTGCCCCCGCCGGACGCGCTCGTTGTCACGCACGGCTATCTCGACCGCCTGGCCGGAAACGCGCGCGTTGATGGTCACCTTGGCGGCACGCACAAAGGCGTCGTCGGTCGAGACATATTGCTCCTGCGCCAGATAGATGAATGCGCCGACCACGGCCGCCGCCATCGGCAGCGCAAGCATCAGCGGCCGTCGCAGCGGCTTGCCGAGCCCTGCCCCAAACCATTGGGCGGCTGCGTCGCTCGGGCGGAAGCTGTTGCGAACGCCGAGCCCGCCGGCGATT
>NZ_JADPJF010000034.1:62803-63610 GCF_023073295.1 Bradyrhizobium sp. 23
GGCGCGAAATCGAAACGCATCGGAAGATCCTCGGGTTCAATCTATTTAATAACGTTCGTTACAAATATTGTACCCCGACGCGGCGATCAAGTCCGCGACCTTGATTTTTATAACGATCCATACAAATATGCGTGTGGAACATGCCAACCGGGGTTCTGACGATATGGCACGGAAAAAGAGCGAAACGAGCCCGGCGCGCCGGGGACGCCCACCGGCCTACGACGCAGAGACGGCCTTGAAGCGGGCAACGGAAACGTTCTGGAGGACCGGTTATTCCGGTACCTCCCTGGACAAGGTCGCTGCCGCGACCGGGATGAGTCCGCCGAGCCTCTACGCGGTGTTCGGCAACAAGCATGCGCTCTATCTCGAGGCCCTCGCGCGGTATTGGGAGATCAGCCTTGCCGCGACGCGTGAGGCTCTCGCCGGGGACCATCCCTTGGACGAAGCGCTGATCCTGGCCTATGACGCGGCGCTGTCGATCTACTTTTCCGGCAAGGGAGCCGCACGCGGCTGCTTCGTGGTGGGGACGGCGGTGACCGAAGTCGCAGAAGATGCCGCGATCCGGAGCAGCGTTGCGGCGGGACTGCGCATGATAGATGCCGATTTCGAAGCCCGCTTCCGGCTCGCGCAGGACAAGGGCGAACTGAAGCGCGACGCCGATCCGGCGGCGCTTGCCATTCTCGCTTCAGCCACGATGCACACCATCGCCATTCGCGCCCGTGCCGGCGCCCGCCGCTCCGAGCTGAGGGAGATGGCCCGAAAAGCGGTCGATGTGATCTGCGGATGCCGGCGATGATCTCGCGGATT
>NZ_JADPJF010000034.1:63681-107269 GCF_023073295.1 Bradyrhizobium sp. 23
CATGGCTCTCCCCGGCAATAGCGACGACCAGCTTTAGCCTGCCGCGGCAGCCCCGCGCCGCGGCAACTTCCAGTCGGGGCGGATGAAGTGGCAGGTGTACCCGTCCGGATAGCGTTCGAGATAATCCTGATGCTCCGGCTCGGCTTCCCAGAACTCGCCCGCGGGCGCGACCTCGGTCACGACCTTGCCAGGCCAGAGACCGGACGCCTCAACGTCTGCAATCGTGTCCTTGGCGATCCGCTTCTGCTCGTCGCTGGTATAGAAGATTGCCGAGCGATAGCTCGTGCCCAAATCATTGCCCTGGCGGTTGAGCGTGGTCGGATCGTGGATCTGGAAGAAGAACTCCAGCATGGTCCGAAAGCTGGTCTTGGCGGGATCGAAGGTGATCTCGATCGCTTCGGCATGACCTTCATGGTTGCGGTAGGTGGCATTCTTCACCGCGCCGCCGGTATAGCCGACGCGGGTGGAGACCACGCCCGGTTGCTTGCGGATCAGATCCTGCATGCCCCAGAAGCAGCCTCCGGCCAAAATTGCGCGTTCCGTTGTCATATCTCCACTCCCAATTGATCGGTCTGTCCGTTCTGAACCCGTCGCATCCTATGCTTTCGGCGGCCCAGTCGAAAGCCAGGCATTTGCCCATCCGGTTCCTCTCGTGGAGGCCAAAGCTTCGACGACCTCAGCTTCCCCAAGCAGAACCAGATGGACATAAATTGAGCGCGCCTTACGTCAGCTTCGCGTCGAGCGTGATTGCGGCGTTGAGCACCTTCGACACCGGACAGTTCTTCTCGGCCTCGCCCGCGATCTTGGCGAAACCAGCGTCGTCGAGGTTCGGCACCTTGGCACGTAGCGTCAGCGCCGATTTGCTGATCTTGAAGCCTTTGCCTTCCGGCTCGAGGCTGACCGCAGCTTCAGTCGTGAGCTCGTCCGGCGTGAAGCCGGCGAGTTGCAGGCCGAAGGCCAGCGCCATAGTGAAGCAGCCGGCATGGGCCGCAGCGATCAATTCCTCGGGATTGGTGCCCTTCTCGTTCTCAAAGCGGGTCTTGAACGAATAAGGCGTCGCGGCGAGCACGCCGGATTCGCTCGATAACTGACCAGTGCCATCGCGACCGGTGCCTTTCCAGACTGCTGTTGCCTTGCGGATCATCTCAATTCTCCTGGTTGATTTTTTTAGCACCGGCACTCGGTACGGTACGAAAGCGACATTGGCACGACTGCCTGTCGCCGTTCCAACCGGCCGAGCGCCGCAGCAGTTCCGCCAAATCCCGTTCCGATAAAATCGGAACGGAACTTGATTCTTGCTTTGACGCGTTTTCTTCACGCGAACCGGTATCCACTTCGCTTGAAAACGCTTTAGCTACCGATCTGTCCGACATGGAAGCCGAGCCGGTTCTCGACATCACCGGCGCGGTGGAAGCCGCGCGACATCAGCGCCTTGATGCGGCTCTGGCTTGCCGGGCGGCTGAGCGAGGCCAGGAACGCGTCCCATTCCGGCTTGATCTCGATATCCGGTGGCAGGCTCGCAACGTCGACGAGGCGCTTGGTCTCGGCAATCGCCTCCTTGTCGAAGGACGCGATGCGCATGGCCAGCGCCTCGACGAAGCCATCGAGCTCGGCATCCGGCAACGAGCGGTTCACATAGCCGTAACGTTCGGCGAGATCGCCGTGGATATCGTCGGCGCCAAGCAGAACCTCGAGCGCGCGGCCGCGGCCCATCAGGCGCGGCAACCGCGCCATCGGGCCGCCGCCGGGCACCAGGCCCGCACCGACCTCCCATTGCGACAGGACCGCCTTTTCGCGGCTGGCAAAGCGCATATCACTTGCCAGCGCCAGTTCGCTGCCGACGCCGGTCGCACGGCCCCTAATCGAGGCAATCGAAACCACCGGCGCGCGGCTGAGACGCACCAGCATGTCGGGCAGTGCCTGCAGGCCCGTCGGCCCCGGCGGGATACGAAGCGAATCCTCCAGCGGCGCGAGGAAGTCGTAATGCGTGATGAAGAAGCCTTCGACGGCGCTGTCGAACACCACGACCTTCACCTCAGGATCGGTCTCGATCGCCTTGACGACGTCATCAAGAAGCGGAAGCTGCTTGGGGCCGAAGATATTGACTGGGGGCATGTCGAAGGTGACACGCCAATACGACGGCAGCCGACGTTCCAGGCGGATTTGGTCGGTCGTGAAGGTGCGTTCGGGGCGGTTCATGATTGGATTCCTGGTCTGTGGGGAAAGAAGGGAACGCGCGGAAGTGCGCGTCCCCGCAGGTCTCAGATCGACTGACGCAGCGGTCGGAAGGCGGTGCGCATTTCCGCGCAGAACAACGCGGGCTGCTCCCAGGCGGCGAAATGGCCGCCCTTGTCGAGACGGTTGTAGTGCATCAGCCTCGGATAGGCCTTCTCGGTCCAGCTGCGCGGCGCAGCGTAGATCTCGTCCGGGAAGACGCTGACGGCGACCGGGATCTTGATGTGCTTGGGCTCGAAGAACACCAGCTTGTTCTCCCAGTACAGCCGCGCCGACGACACCGCGGTGTTGGTGAGCCAGTAGAGCGCGATGTTGTCGACCACGTCGTCGCGCGACAGCCCTTCCGTCTTGCCGTCGAACACCCGGGCGATCATTGCGGCGCTGCGCGCATCATGGTCGAGCATCCAGGACGCGAGGCCCGCCGGCGAATCCACCAGGCCATAGAGTGTCTGCGGCCGGTTGGACATCTCGATCGCGTAGCCGAGACCGTGCTTGTAGAAGTCATCGAGCTGATCGTAAGCGTAGCGCTCGTCGGCCGAGAGGTTCGACGGCCGCGATCCGCCGGGCTGAAGCGCCTTGGCGATGTCGTCAGGAACGGTCGCGGGCATGTTGGTGTGGATGCCGAGCAGTTCCGGCGGCGCGATCACTGCCATCTGCTCCGTCACGGCATTGCCCCAATCGCCGCCTTGCGCGACATAGCGGTTGTAGCCGAGCCGCTTCATCAGCACGATCCAGGCACGCGCGACGCGCTGGGGATCCCAGCCCAGCTCCGCCGGCTTGCCGGAGAAACCGTGGCCTGGGAGCGAAGGGATCACGAGATCAAAAGCGTCCGCCGCCGTCGCGCCGTGTGCGGCGGGATCGGTGAGCGGGCCGACGATCTTCATCTGCTCGATGATCGAACCGGGCCAGCCATGCGTGACGATCATCGGCAAGGCATTCTCGTGCCTGGAGCGGACGTGAATGAAATGGATGTCGACGCCGTCGATCTCGGTGACGAATTGCGGCAAGGCATTCAGCCGCGCCTCCATCTTGCGCCAGTCGTAGTCGTTCTGCCAGTAGCTCACGAGCTGCTGCACCGTCGTCAGTTGCACGCCCTGCGATTGATCGGCAACGATCTCACGATCAGGCCAGCGCGTCGCGGCGAGACGGCGACGGAGATCGAGCAGATCCTGCTCGGGCACGCTGACGTGGAACGGGCGGACCGCCCCGCTCACGCCGGCCTTCGCAGAATGCAGCGGCAGCAGGCTCGACACGCTTGCCGCGACCGCGGTCATCGCGGCTTGACTCAACAGTTGACGGCGGTCTGGATTGAGAATGTCGGTACGTGCTTGCGTGGTCATGTTCGATCTCCCTGGCTTTGGTCGGTGACGCTGACCGAATTTGACATAAACGCCTCGGTTCGCCATGCCGAGAGATTGGCGCAGGCCCTGGCAATTTGCTCGTTATGGGTTGTTAGAGCGCGTTAGCCGTTGCGAGCCGCGCGACACCGAGGAGAGCGATCGTCGACTCGCGACGCGCGCCGCCAAAACAACACGGCGCGCGATGAGCTCAGTCATCGCGCGCCGTGTCGGCTTGCATCAGTCGAAGAATCCGTGCTGCCCAGCTCAGGATGGCAGCGGCTGGCCCGCCTGTTCGCGGACGATGTAATCGGCGTACCAATCGGCCCAGTTCTCGTCGTGCCCGCCGGTCCGCTTTTCGTGCTCGCCATGGGCCGCCGCCGCGCGGCGCAGTGCTGCGGCCAGCGCAGCCTGCGAAGCGAATGTCGTGCCGTCGCCCGCGATCCGTCCCGGCAATCGCGTCGTGACCTCCTGGAACAACCAGCCATTGCCGTCGGGATCGCTGAACGACGCATATGAGCCGTAGCTGCCGCGCTTCGGGTCAGCACCGCTCACCCGAACGCTGCCGGAGAGATAAGGCTCGTCGGTCCCCGCGTGAACATCGCCGGCACCGTGGAATGGAGCGCTGACCTCGACGCCGCGGTCCAGCAGATCCTTTCGCGCCGCCTCCAGATCGGAGACGATCAGGTAGAGGCCTCGCACCGAGCCCGGCGCTGCCGCCGTCACGTTCCTGCCAAAAATCACCGAGCAGGCCGAACCTGGCGGCGTGAACTGGATCACGCGCCAATCATCGCCAGAGGCAAAATCGGCGTCCAGTCGCCAACCGAGACGCGCGTAGAAGGCCTTGGCGCGATCAACATCGGACACGGGGATCACGATCACCTCGAGCCTCTGATCAACGCTACGCGATACCGAAGGCTCGTTGGCAGACTTGTTGGAAGGCTTGTTGGAAGGCTTGGCCGCGGCGTCGCGGTCGATTTCGGTAGTGGCCATGTCGAACTCCCTGGGTTGGATTTAAGACGAGCTTCAAGCAGCTGCGATCGGCATCACGATGGTTACGCGTGTGCCGTCCTCTCCCGCCTCGCCCTGCAGCCGGGCGTGAATGCTGCGTGCGAGTCCTTCGAGAATCCGGCTGCCGGTGCCCTGAAGCGGCCCGTCGCGCCGATCCCGTTGTCTATTACCGTGCAGAACCAGGCGCCGTCGCGATTGGCCGTCTCGATGCGGATCAGTGCGTCATTCCTGTTCGGGAAGGCATGCTTGGCCGCATTCGTTACCAGCTCCGTCAGCATCAGCGCGAGCCGATGGCATTGCGACGCCGGCAGCGTGCCGCTTTCAATTGCAGCCTCGCAGCGGATGCCCGCCGGCTCCAGCACGGCCTCGGAAATCGCTCCGCACAGATTTTCGAAGAAGGCCGCCACCGGGATCGCCGTATGGTCGTCATTGTCGGACAAGAGTTGATAGAGCCTGCCGAAGGCGACAATGCGCCGCTCGAGCCGGTCCGCTGCAAGCGACACATCCCTGGTACCCGTTCTGGTGAAATCGCGGCGGACTGACGCACCGAGTATCGTCAGCGTATTCTTCATCCGATGGTGGGATTCCCGCAGCACGAGCTCCCAGTCACGCGACTGATCGTCTAAACTGGCCACAAATTGAGATCGAACGACGTCGTCATTCGGCCGAGCATTGATACCGGACATCGTAGCCTCCCCGTTGGAATTAGCGTCAAACTCGGAACAGATACTGGATGCAGTTCGCGCGCATTGCTCGTTAGACGTTGCAAGATTCTGTTATGATGGGGTACGACGACGGGCACTCCGAACGTGAGCTGGTCGGTCAAGCACACTGCCGGGTTGTCCCGATCGCTTCGAAAGAGGCTCGCGTTGAGTACAATTTGCGACGGATCGTCGCGCGCGACCGGCCAATTGCCGGCACCCTCCACGCGATTTCGCCACTTTCGGCCAGTTTACTCAGGGTTCCCTTCTGCTAGATCAAAGTGCAGAGTTCAGCTCTCACTGGAATGATTGGCCCGTGCCGGACACTAACGACCAGGATTCGGCCATTGCTTTCGGGCCATTCCGGCTGTTCGCAAAGACGCGGCTGCTCGAGAAGGACGGCGCCCCGGTTCACCTCGGTGGCCGTGCGCTCGACATTCTCGTTTTTCTCGCCGAGCGCGCGGGCGAGGTCGTGGACAAGCGTGAGTTGATGCGGCGGGTCTGGGCCGACGTGAATGTGGACGAAGGCAGCCTGCGCTTTCACATCACGACGCTGCGCAAGGCCTTGGGCGATCCGGGCGAAGGCTCCCGCTACGTCGTCAACGTCCCCGGACGGGGTTATTGCTTCACGGCCGCGCTGCTCCGGGCCGCCCCATCGGAGAACCGGACCAGCCTGCCCGTTGCTGCGCCGCGCTCGCTGCCCTCGCCGCTCGCGAAGATGATCGGGCGAGACGATGCGGTCGAGAAGATTTCCGCCGAGCTTGCCTTGCATCGCTTCGTCACGATCGTGGGCCCCGGCGGGATCGGCAAGACCTCGGTCGCACTGGCGGTCGCGCATCGCGAGTTCCAGGCCTTCGACGGCCAAGTGTGTTTTGTCGATTTCGGCGCACTGAGGGAGACCCGGCTCGTTACGGGAACGATTGCGGCCGCGCTGGGCCTGACAGTCAATTCCGACGACCCGATGCCGGGGTTGCTGGCATTCCTGCGCAGCCGGCGGATGTTGCTGGTGTTCGACAGTTGCGAGCACATCCTCGACGATCTCGCCCCCCTGGCCGAGCGCATCGTCCGGGAAGCGGGCGAGCTGCATATTCTCGCCACCAGCCGCGAATCTTTCCGCGCCGAAGGTGAGCGTGTCCATCGGCTGTTTCCATTGGATTGCCCGCCACAGCGCGACGGGCTCGGCATCGCCGACATCCTTGCCTATCCTGCAACTCAGCTCTTCGTGGAACGCATCGCAGAGAGTCTGAGCGAATTCGAGCTCAGCGAAGAGGATGCGCCGCTCGTCGCCGATATCTGCCGTCGGCTGGACGGCATCGCGCTCGCCATCGAGCTCGCGGCCGGGCGCGTGAATGCCTATGGCATCGCTGGGACGGCCTCTCTGCTCGACAGCCGTTTCTCGCTGCTGTGGCGCGGGCGGCGCACCGCTGTGCCGCGGCACCACACCCTGAGTGCGGCACTCGCCTGGAGCTATGATTTGCTGCCGGCAACCGAAAGCGCAACGCTGCGCGGATTGTCGGCATTCGTCGGGCCATTCACCCTGGAAGCCGCGCTTGCGGTCGCATCCTGTCAGGGCATTGGCGAAGCAGAAGCCGCCGAGGCGATCTCCAATCTGCTTTCCAAATCGCTGATCGCGACCTCGCCTGCGGAGCGGCGGCTGCGCTATCGCCTGCTCGACACCACACGTGCCTTCGTCGCGGAGAAGCTCGTCGAGAACGGCGAAGCGGACCGCGTCGCACGTGCCCATGCCGAATATTTCCGCGACTTCCTGCGCGACATCGCCGTCAAATCCACGGGCATGCAGAGCGCCGGCGGCTTCCTTCCTTATGCCGACCACCTGCCCAACGTCAGGGCCGCGCTGACCTGGAGCTTTTCGGACGGCGGGGACCGAACGATCGGCGTGGATCTGGCGGCGTCAGCGGCGCAATTCTTCCTTGAGCTGACATTGCTGACGGAATGCTACCGCTGGACCCAGCAGGCGCTGGCGTCCCTCGACGCGAGCGCGGTGGATGGCCGCAATGAAATGATCTTGCAGGCCGCGCTCGGCGTCTCCGCGATGTTCACGCAGGGCAATACCGAAGCGGTCCGCTCGGCATTCACGCGCAGTCTCCAGCTTGCCCAGGAGCTCCAGGATTTGCACTGGCAGCTCTGGCTGCTCCGCGGATTGCACATCTATCTCACCAGGGTCGGAGATTTTCACGGAGCACTCGGAACCGGGGAACAGGGCGAGAGCGTCGCGCGGAAGCTGAACGATCCCGCCAGCACGCTGAACGTCGAATGGATGCTGGGCGTCGCCCATCATTTGATCGGCAACCAGGACAAGGCGGTGCAGCTCTGCGAGAGCGCGATGTTGCATAATCCCGGCTCGCAGCGGCTGAATATCGGCCATCTCGGCTATGACGACCGCATCGTCGCACTGGTGGCGCTGGCACGCGGGCTTTGGCTCACCGGCCGGCCCGATCGTGCGATCGAGGCGTCGAGATACACCGTTCGCGAAGCCGAACTGCTCGAACAGCCGCTCACTCTCGGTATTTCCTTGATCTGGACCATCTACGTGTTCCTCTGGGTCGGCGACTTGGCCAATGCGGAAATCCTGATCGAGCGGCTGATCGATCATTCCGCGCGCCACTTCCTCGGGCCCTATCACGCGGTCGGCATCGGCCAGAAGGGTGAGCTGCTGCTTCGCCGCGGCGACGTCGCCGCCGGCATCGAGCACCTCCGCCGCAGCCAGGCCACGCTGTACGCGACGCGACACCGGATCATGACCACGGTGTTTGCGACCGCGCTCGCGGAGGGACTTGTGGCGCAGAACCAGGCCGACGAAGCCTTGCAGACCATCAACGATGCCATCGCAGAGATCCCCGATCATGGCGAATCCTTCGACATGCCGGAGATGCTCAGGGTCAAGGGCGACATCCTCGCCCGGTCGGGCAATGCCGCGGAAGCCGAAAGCTGCTTCCTGGACTCGCTCGATCTGTCACGCCGCCAAAGCGCGCTCGGCTGGGAGCTGCGGGGGGCAATTAGTCTCGGCCGGGTTTGGCGCGGGGCCGGAAAAGCCGCCGACGCACGCGCCCTGCTCGCCCCCCTCGTCGCGCGGTACCAGGAGGGCCTCCAGACCCGTGATCTCGTCGCCGCCAGGGAGCTCCTTGCGGCGCTGAATTGAGAGTATCTTCAATGAGATACCGCAAGGCTATCCGCTCGCAACTCCTAACAAATTCTAACACGCCAAGCCGCATCCGCCCCGCCATGGTGGTGGCACTTCATGGTGGATATGGCGGGACATGGCGCTTCTTGACGATGTAATTGATGCCAGCGGCGGAATGGCCCGCTGGAATAGCTTGAGCCGGTTCACGCTTCACCTCTCCGTCGCGGGAACGCTGTTCTCCAGCACCGGACATGCCAGCGAATTCAAGGACGTGACGGCGGAGGGCTCGACCCGCACGCAATCGGTCCGCTTCACCGGCATCACCGGAGGCGAACACTCCGGCTCGTTTCAGCCGGACGCGATCACGATCGAAAGCCTCGAAGGTGAGATTCTGCGGACCTGGCGCAATCCGAGTCTTGCGTTCACCGAGGCCGGTTCGCCCGCGCTCGCGGGCGAGCTGCATCTCGTCTTCTTCTGCGGCGTCGCGATCTGGAATTATCTGACCAATCCATTCCTGCTCGCCCATCCCGATGTCTTGGTGGAGGAGCTGCCGCCGTGGCAGGAGAATAACGAGTCATGGCGGCGGCTGCGGGCGCAATTCCCACCGAGCCTGATCACGCTCGCGCCCGAACAGATCTTCTATTTCGACGAGAACGCATTGCAACGGCGGACCGATCACGATCTGTTCGGAATGAAAGTCGCGCATTACTCCTGGGCCCATGACAGCTTCGGCGGCATCGTGGTGCCGACGCTCCGACGCGCGCAGACGCTGCGGCCCGACGGAACCGTGGTCGCCAAGCCCGTGCTGATGGATGTCGAGATCTTTGACGCCGTCTTCGAGTAGCGGCCCGCGCGATATCTCCAACTCTCAACGTCTAACAATACATAACGAGCCAACAGTCGGCCTTGAGCGCAGATTGGGTTCGCGAGCAACGAACGACGTGACGTGCTCGAACGAGACCCAGCTCCGCGCATCTCCACCGCAATGGAGCGCGTCATCGCAGCAAACGCACTCAAGGAGAACGGTCATGAAAATATTGATGGTCATCACCTCGCACGACCAGCTCGGCAACACCGGGCGCAAGACGGGCTTCTGGCTCGAGGAGCTCGCCGCCCCCTATTTCATCTTCAGGGATTCCGGGGCCGAGATCACCCTCGCCTCGCCGAAAGGCGGCCGTCCGCCGCTTGACCCCAAGAGCAACGAGCGCGAATTCCGCACCGACCTGACGCTACGCTTCGAGGCCGACGTCGCCGCCGAAGCCCAACTCGACAAGACGGTTCGCCTCGACAGCGTCAAGCAGGAAGATTTCGACACCGTTTTCTATCCCGGCGGTCACGGCCCGATGTGGGACCTCGCCGAGGACAAGGACTCGGTCAAGCTCATCGAATCCTTCCTTGCCGCCGGCAAGACAGTCGCCGTGGTCTGCCATTCGACTGGTGCGCTGCGCCACGTCAAGACGCCCGACGGCAAGCCCCTGGTTCAGGGCAAGGAGGTGACCGGTTTCACCAATGGTGAAGAGGAGGACGTCGGCCTCACCAAGGTGGTGCCTTTCCTGGTCGAAGACGAAATGCTGAAGCTTGGCGCCGTCTTCTCGAAGACGGCAAACTGGGGCGTTCACGTCGTCACCGACGGCCTCTTGATCACGGGCCAGAACCCGCACTCCTCGGGTCCGGCCGCGCAGGCCCTGCTCGCCGCCCTGAAGGGCGAGCCGCTGGCGCGCGCGTCGTAAAGCCCAGGTGCGGCACATCGCGAGAGGCGCCCGCGATGGTGCCTCTCGACGCCGCCGTCACAAGCGGATGTCCCCTACTTGCGACACATCTTCACTTCACATGCCGGATTCGGAGCGATGACATGAACATCCCAGCCACTCTTGCCCTCTCGGCCGCTTTGGCCTGCGCGACCGTGCAGGCCTCGGCACAGGATCTGCGATCGAGCCGGCGCTCGATCAGCTATCACAAGACCGATATCCGGGGTCTCGAGATTTTCTACCGCGAGGCTGGGCCCACCGACGCTCCGACGGTGCTGCTGCTCCACGGATTTCCCTCGTCGTCGCGGATGTGGGAGCCGCTGATGCCGCTGCTCGCCGACAAATATCATCTCATCGCGCCGGACTATCCCGGCTTCGGCAACAGCAGCGCGCCGCCGCCATGCGACTTCACCTATACGTTCGACAACATCGCCGCCGTGATCGGCGAGCTCACAACGAAGCTCGGCCTCACCGACTACGTCCTGTTCATGCAGGACTACGGAGGCCCTGTCGGCTTCCGCATGGCGCTGGCGCATCCCGAACGCGTCCGCGGTGTCATCGTCCAGAACGCGGTTTCGCACGAGCAGGGGCTGAGCCCGCTCTGGAATGCGCGCAGGAAGTACTGGGCCGACCCGGCGCACGAGGTCGAGGCGCTCAAGGCCAACTTTACGTCCCTGGAGGCGACGAGTCAGCGGCATCTCGGCTCCAGTCCGCGTCCCGAGCGCTATGACCCCGACACCTGGATCGACGAATACGCGTTCCTGACGCGTCCCGGCCAGGCCGAGATTCAGACCACGCTGTTCCTGGATTACCGGACCAACGTCGCCTCCTATCCGAAATGGCAGGCTTGGTTGCGCCAGACGCGGCCACCGACGCTGGTGGTCTGGGGCGAATACGATCCGTCATTCGCCGTCGCAGGCGCGACGGCCTATCGCGACGACGTGCCGGATGCCGAGGTTCACATTCTCGAAGCCGGCCACTTCGCGCTGGATGAAGCCACCGACGAGATCGCTTTGCTTGTCCGCGACTTCCTGGGGCAGCTGGCTGGACACAAGGGTTGAGCGCTGATGGACGCGCTCAGCAGCGAGAAGAGACGGTCGTATCGACTGTTCAGGCCCCCGGTTCGTTCAACATGCGTCGTGCTGCAATGAGATCGGCGGTCTCGAACCCTTCGGAGAACCGGGCATAGGTTTGAGCGAGCTGTTCGAGCGGATTTTGCACATGCTGCCGGGTTCGAAGCCGCGCCAGCGACATCTCGGCTCGCAGCCGCCACGATAGCGCGCCCTGCTGTTCGGCGAGCGAGATCGAGGCGACAAGATCGGCCTCGGCCGCGTCGGGATTGCCGCCCTGGACCTCCAGCTCTCCCCGCAGACGGAGCAGCTCGGGCATGTCGAACGCGCCGCCTTCCCGCTCGACCCGCAGAATGGTTTCGTGAAGAACCTGAATGCCTTCCGTCAATTGTCCCAAGCTGACCAGGCCCCGAGACAGATCCGCGGCGAACGCCGAGGCATAGAGTTCGTAGCGGTCGGCATGCAGGCGTGGAAGCGCACTCCGCATCAGGTCGACGCCGCCGGCCGCCTCGCCCCGAGCGATCATGCTCTGCGCCCGAAAACCCGCCGCGACGGCTTCGTAAGGCACGAGCCCGTGCATGCTCGCATGCGCGGTCAGACGACCGGTCATCGCCTCGACCGACGACCAGTCGCCGAGCCAGCCGAATACCGAAGCGGACCAGCATAATGCGATACAATGCATGACCACGTCATGCGGCGCCGAAGCGCCGACCAGCGGCCGGATGCATTCGAGCGCACGATCGGGAAAGCCGCGCAGCCATAGCACGCGCGCGAGCGGAATTTGCGGTGTGCGTGAGTAGGCGAAATGCCCGGGTTGGGTGCCGCGGAGCGCAGCGTCGTCTCGCAGGCCCTGGTCGAGATGAGCCTGCGCCGCGGCCTGGTCTCCGGCGAGGTGATATGACACGCCGAGCAGCGCTTTGCTCCCGGCGATGCCCGCGGTATCGCCGATGACGCGGGCAATCCGCTCGGCGTGAAGCGCAGTCGGCACCAGATGCCGATAGCGACCGGTCCGGCGGTAGAACATGTTGAGCCGGGACAACAGCCTGAATGTGTTGGCGTGATCGGAAAGCGCTTCCGCTATTTCCAGCCCGCGCCTGAGCGCCGCTTCCGCCTGCTCGCTGTTACGTTCGGTGAACATCAAGGCGTGACCGAGCGTCGACTGAAGTTCGAGCTCCCATGCGCCGCCCCGGTCGGCCTCGTCCAGCATTGCGAGTGCGCGATCGGACCAGATGCGGGCCTCGTTCAGCAAATTGAGTTCGACGAACAGCCTTGTGCAGCTGCCGGCGAGCGGCACGCGCAAGCCGGCGCCGTCGTCGTTGGCATAAGCCCATTGCAGCGCAGCGCGGGCATCGGCGAGCAGGCTCGCGCTTTCCTGCAAACGTGACGCATGATCGCCGCCCTCCTTGTCCCTCATGCCCGCTTCGAGCGTGCATTGAACATAGAGAGCATGACGATGCGCGATCTGCGCCAGCTGTCCGCCGTCGGCCAGTTTCTGCAGGGCATAGGCACGCGTTGCGTCGAGCAGGCGATAGCGCCGCGATGCGCCGTCCGGCTGGGTGGAAACCAGCGACTTCACCACGAGTTGCTCCAGGGCCTCGACGACGCGATCCTCCGCCATCTCCGCCCCGGCCGCGACTGCTATCGCGCCCCTCAACGTGAAGTGACCTGCGAAGACGGCGAGGCGCTGAAATACGATCCGCTCGCTCTCGCCGATCAGACCGAAACTCCAGTCGAGCGTAGCGCCGAGCGTCTGCTGCCGCGGCGGCGCCGTCCGCCGCCCGCGCCATTCGAGCTGCAGCCGGTTGTCGAGCAGCGCCGCCATCTCGCGCAGTCCATAGAGACCGACACGTGCGGCAGCCAGCTCGATCGCCAGCGCGATGCCGTCGAGCTTGCCGCAAATCCGGGCCAGGACTTCGGCATCCTCGTCGGTGATGTCGTCGCGATGCCCCGCCGCGACGGCGCGATCGACGAACAGGCGCACGGCGGGATAAGCAAGCACCTCGCCGGCACTGAGGCGGGTGCCCTGCGGCGGACCGGGGAGCGAAACGAGCTCGAAAATCTGCTCGCCTTCCACCAGCAGCGACTCGCGGCTGGTTGCGAGGATGACGATGCCAGGCGCCTCCCGGTAGATGTTTTCTGCAAGGCGCGCGACCTCCTCGATGACGTGCTCGCAGCTGTCGAGCACGAGAAGCAGCCGGCGGCCGCGCAGGAAATTGACGATGCTGGCCGAGGGGTCCTCGTGGTGCACGACGAGGCCCAACGCGGCTGCAACCGTGCTCGCGACCAGCGCTCCGTCCTTGAGCGGACCGAATTCGAGGAAATGGACGTTGCCGTCGAAGCTATCGCACATCTCGTGCGCGAGCGCAGTCGCAACGGTGGTCTTTCCGATGCCGCCCGGCCCTCGCAGCGTGACGAAGCGATCGCGGAGCAAGCGCGCTGCCAACTCGGCCACGGCGTCCTCTCGCCCGACCATCCGGTCCAATCGGCGCGGTAGCGACGGTGGCGGCGCGGCCCTTTCAGGCACACGCGACGCCGGTGTAGCCACCTCCGCGCGCCCGCCACGCCGCACGGGCGCGACAAAGCAATAGCCCCGGCCCGGGATGTTGGTGATGTAGCGGGCACCATCCTTTCCGTCGCCGAGCACCTTGCGCAGCTCCGCGACATGGACGCGCAGGCTGACCTCCTCGACGGAAAGTCCGGACCACGCATAGCCGAGAATTTCGTTCTTCGGGACCACTTCGCCGGCGCGACTGACCAGCAGGCGCAAAATATCCATCGCACGGCTGCCGAGCCTGACCGGCAAGCCATCCTTCTCCAGCAGCCGCGACCGCAGCGAAAATGGCCCGAACGCGACGGCATCGAAATCTGGGATCGCCGCGGCGTCGCGGCCGCGGGGGCCCTGTCCTGCCGAGAGCTCGATCACTTTTGGCTCATCTTGACGGCCGCTCCAGCGAAATGCGGCGCGACTATACCCGGCGCCAGTGCGAGGTCCAGCGAGGGCAACCCACAGAACTCACACCTCCACATCGATCTCCACGCCATGACCGGTGCTCTCCTGAGTCGTGTCGGGGATACGCAAATGTCTGATAAACTGTACAAAAACGACGCTTCCTGAGACGGGATGCCGCACCTGATGCGCTCCCACAAAAACTAACACATCCTAATCACCACTAACGAGCTTGCAGGTCAGCTCACGCCTATCCTCTCACCATGGAAAACGTGGGCTTTGCGCGTTTGCTGGTTGCAAACAGCGGAGAACGCCCGGAGAGGACGAACGATGTTGACCAATTTGCAGGCAGGTGATGCCTGGATTGAATTTCCGGGCACCTCGGGGGATTGCGAGTTCCCCCGGGCAACACACGCGATCATTCGGGAGCGTCAATGGCGTCAGATCGATCCGCGCACGGGAGCGGCGGCCGAGGACATCGCGATCTCGCGATGGGAAGACCCGCGGAGCACCTCGTCGCACCAAGCGACGACGCCCGAGGATCGCTATTTCGTCGGCATCGCCCTCAAGACCACGCGCGCGAAACTGACCCGGGATCGCCAGGTCATTTTCGACGGGACCATGCCCGCGGGCACACTGTATCTCACCGCGCCGTCAAAGCCCCTCGCCGTACAATTCCAGTCGCCATGCGCCTTCTTGCACTTTTACATCTCCGCGGATCAATTTCCGGCACAATTTTCCGGAACTGAAGGTTTGAATGATCTCGTCCTGTTGCGCGATCCGCTCGCGGCCGAGCTTGCCAAGGCGCTGATCGAACTTGGCGACGCCGCGGACCACGAGTTCACGCGCTGCATTGGCCAAACCCTCGCGATGCATCTGGCGCGGCTGGAATTGCCACGCGCCAAGGTCAATGCCCTGCCGAAATGGCGGCTGCGGCGCGTCGAGCAATATATCGCCGATCATTTCCACCGCTGCATCAGCCTGTCCGAGCTCGCCAATGTCGCCGGCCTGTCCAGAATGCACTTTGCGGCGCAATTCCGCGTCGCGACCGGTTATCGCCCCCGCGAATATCTGCTCAATCACCGGATCGAGCAGGCCAAGACGTTGCTGGCGACCACCGAGCGGCCGCTGGCCGAGATCGCACTCGCCGTCGGCTTCAGCACGCAGGCGCATTTTTCGACTGTCTTCAAGCGCATCACCGATCAATCCCCGGCACGCTGGCGCCTCGCCAGCAAGGGCGAACGGCGAGAGGTGCAAGCACTCCCGCCGCGTCGTCCTGCTACGGAGAGGGACTGGATCAGCGCAGCCGCGTAAGCATTCGCTCGCGCCCTCATCCTCCCGGGCCTGCGAGCCACTCGGGGCCGTCCCTGCACCCACACAGGACGGCCCCTTTTTTTCTACACCGGATCGAAAGCCCGGATCGGCGGCAGATTGCCGGTGAACTTCTCGACCTCGACTGTCGTGAGCTGACCGGTGCAGCCTTGCGCAAAGGACGACGTGCCGACGTCGCGGGTGAGCACGTTCGGATTGCCGTGCACGCAGAGCGGCGCGTCGTCTTCGGGGTCCATCGGGTCGTACCAGGCGCCGGTCGGGAGCTGGACCACGCCGAGCGCGATGCCGTCGGTGACGTGGACCGCGGCGAGACAGGCGCCGCGCGCGTTGAACAGCCGGATGATGTCGCCGTGCTTGATCCCGCGTGCGTCTGCGTCCTGCGGGTTCATGCGCGCGACCTCGCGGCCGCGATGTTTGCTTTGAAGCGAATGTCCGCCGAAATCGAGCTGGCTATGCAGACGCGTCACGGGCTGGTTGGCGACCAGGAAGCACGGCGCCCCCGGCTTGGGCGTGTCGGACTTCTCCAGCCAGACCGGATGGCCCGGGCAATCCGCATCACCATGACCTGCGATCTTGGCAGAGAATATTTCGATGCGACCGCTCGGCGTGGGCAAAGCATGATTGACGGGATCGTCGCGGAAGCGGCGCAGCCGGCCACCGTCGTCGGGCTGCTGCGGCACCACCAGGCTGCCGCGCCGCCAGAACTCTTCGAAGCTCGGCGCTTCCAGGCCGCGCGCTTCGAGCGAGGCGCGGGTCGGCTCATAAAGATGTTCCAGCCACTGACGTGACGTCCGCCCCTCGGTGAAGGGCTCGCGCGCACCGAGACGGTCGGCAAGATCGGCGAAGATCTCGTAGTCGTCGCGCGCAAGGCCGAACGGCTCGGCGATCCGGTGCATCGCGACCATCAGGGGATCGTTGCTGGAATAGCCGATGTCTTCGCGTTCGAGCGTCATCGTCGAGGGCAGCACGATGTCGGCATGCCGGGCCGTGGCAGTCCATGCGAGCTCGTGCACGACCAGCGTGTCGACTTTCGCAAACGCCTTGCGCAGGCGGTTGATGTCCTGGTGGTGATGGAAGGGATTGCCGCCGGCCCAGTAGACAAGGCGGATATCCGGATAGGTGCGCGTCTCGCCGTTGTAGCGATAGGCGCTGCCGGGATTGAGCAGCATGTCGGCGATGCGCGCCACCGGAATGAAATCGCGGACAGCGTTGCGGCCCTGCCCTAATGTCGGCCCCGGCACGTCGTTGACGCGGCGACCGTAATAGCCGATTGCCCCCAACGAATAGGCGTAGCCGCCGCCGGAGAGGCCGATCTGGCCGAGCGCTGCCGCCAGCACCATGCCCATCCACACCGGCTGCTCGCCATGCTCGGCGCGCTGGAGCGAATGAGAGACGGTGATGAGCGCGCGCTTGCCGGCGAGCCGGCGCGCCAGCTTGCGGATTGTGTCGGTGTCGACGCCGCAGACCGCGGCGGCCCATTCGGCGTGCTTGGGTTGGCCGTCGCTCTCGCCGGTGAGATAGCGCAGGAAGACCGGCCAGCCCTCGGTGTAGCGATCGAGGAAGGCCTGGTCGTGCAGGTTCTCCGCGATCAGCGTATGAACGATGCCGAGCATCAGCGCGGTGTCGGTCCCGGGCACGCAGGTCATCCACTCGGCGCCGGCCTCGACGGGCAGGTCTTCGCGCAACGGGCTGACCAGGATGAACGCGCAGCCGCGGCGGCGCGCAGCTTCCATCGCGCCGCGCTCGACATGCTTGCTGATCGAGCCGCCTGCGACCATCGAGTTCTTCAGCGCCATGCCGCCGAACGCCAGCACGATGTCGGTATCAGCCGCGATCTGCTCCCAGGTGACATTGCGCTTGGTGATATCCTCGTAGCCGCAGAGGATCTGCGGCAGCAGCACCGAGGACGCGCCGGAGGAATAGGAGTTCACCGAGCGCACATAGCCGCCCAAGGCGATGTTGAGGAAGCGATGCACCTGGCTCTGGGCGTGGTGGAAGCGGCCCGCGCTCGACCAGCCATAGGAGCCGCCGAACACCGCGCCGGGGCCGCGCGTATCACGGATGCGTGCCAGCTCGTCGCCGAGCAGATCGAGCGCCTTTTCCCAGCTGACGGATACGAATTCATCGCGGCCGCGGCGATCGTCCGGACCCGGACCGCGTTCGAGCCAGCCGCGGCGGATCGCCGGCTGGGTGATGCGCGCCTGATGGCGTAGCGCGCCGGGAAAATTGTCGATGATGCGGTTCGGATCGGGATCGCCCGCATAGGCCCTGACCTCGAGCCCGGCCTCGCCTTGACGTGCCGAGAACACGCCCCAATGCGAGGTGTGCGGCTTGAAGCCGTCGGACAGGTCGAGGCCGGGGTCGGGGAAGCCAATCGTATCGTCCATCGTCGCATTCCTTGTTCCGGTCGCGGCACTGTCCCGGCCGCACCGATGTCATCCGCGTCGCAGTATAGCGATCCGCGCTTCGATGTCGTCGGGTCAGGGCCGGCGAAAATGCCGGGCGCTCGTGCAAGGACAGATTGGCGAACGTTCGCAGGAACGACCCGGCGGCGATTTTTCGTCCAATTTTGCTTTTATTTTCAACGCTTTAGTCGGTTGCATTCAGAGCCGCGCGGTCCGTCTTTCGGTGAGACTTGGCGCGAGATCTCTTTGCGACGACACTGACATTGAAATGTGCGATATGCCGCCCGTCACACACAACATCGGTCCCATCATGATCAAGCGCGTCTTGCCCTACGAGGGTCTGCTCCACGAAGTGGTCGAGCATCATGGCGTGCTCTACATCGGTGGAATCGTCCCAGAGGACACGAGCCTCGACATGTCGGGCCAGGCAAATGACGTCCTCGGGCAGTTGGCGCAGCTGCTCAAGACCCTCGGATCCGATCTGAGCAACGTCTTGCAGGTGACCATCTACATGACGAGCCTCAAGGAGAAGGCAGACTTCAACGCGGCCTGGAAGGCGCATTTTGCAGAGGCTCATCTGCCGGCGCGCGCCGCAATCGGCGTGGCGGATCTCGGTCCCGGCGTCAAACTCGAGATCACGGCCATCGCCGCTCGACAATAGTGGCATGCCAGGGCGCCGCAAAGAACCTCACACCAAACCCATTGTGTTCTCGGCAAGATCCACCTCAGATTAGCGCCGCTCGTGAAGGATAACCGCCACGAGCGACGTTACTGTCAGCACGATTCCTAGCCCGACGGCCGGATCGCTGGCGACAATCGCCGCGAGAGAGGCACCGCATGCAGCGCCCGCCATTTGCGAGAATCCGAACAGGGCTGCGGCGATACCGGCCTTGCTGCCAAACGGCGACAGCGCTGCCGCGCTCGACAGCGGGCTCACTATTCCCACGCCGAACAGAAAGACGGAAGCCGCTAACAGAAATGGCAGCAGCGCGCCGTTCGCGAGCAGCACCGCGCAAAGCAGCCCGGCGCCTCCGAGGACGGTTAGTCCCAAGCCGACCGACGTCGCACGGCAGGAACCAACCCGCGCCGATAGCCTAGGCGCCAGCATGCCGGCCGCAAACACCAGGAAGACCACGCCCGCAAATAGCTCACCAAGTTTGATTGGCAAGAATCCAAACGATTCGAGCAGCACCCGCGGCGCGCTGGAGAAAATCGCGAAAAGACCGGCCATCACCAGTCCAGCGGTTCTAGCAGGCGCAACGAACCGGCGATCCCGAACAAGCTCCAGATAGAAGCCGGCAATTTTGAGCGGATTCAGAGAACGACGCGCGCCGTCATTGGTTTCGCCGACGAAGGTCGCATAGGCCAAAGCCGTGCAGAGCGCGAAGGCCGCGACAAAGGCAAATTCCGAGCGCCAGCCAAAGAATAGATCGAGCGCACTCCCCAGCAGCGGTGAAAAGCCTGGGGCGGCCGCGGTTGCCATGGTGATCGAGGCCATGACCTTTGCAAGTGCCTGGCCATCGAACAGATCCCGGGCGATCGCACGTGAAAGCACCGAAGCCGCACATGCGCCGCAAGCCTGCATTGATCGGCCGATCAGCAGGCTCGATAGATCGCGCGCGAAAGCGCACCAGATCGTACCGGCGATGAAAATTCCGAGCCCTATCAGAATCGGCATGCGTCGCCCGAACCGGTCCGACAGCGGGCCGGCAATCAATTGCCCTATGGCGAAAATCGCCAGAAAGATCGTGAAGGCCGACGTGACCGCCGCGCTGGATACATGCAAATCGTCCGCGATGACCGGCAGCGAAGGCAAGAAGATGTTGGTCGCAAGGATTCCTGTCGCCGCCAGGGCACAAATCACTATTCTGCGCGCCGCCGCCCCTGCTTGACGTCCGTGCCCCGCCGCAGAAACCGTGCCCTCGACTTCAATGGACATGCTGCGCTCCCAAGTCCTGTCCAGATGCGGCGAGGCAGGGACGCCTGATCACCTACCCACTGCATGCTGGCCGGACGCATGCCATCCTGAACAACCACTGCTTGGGTGTCGTCCTGCGAATGTGGGAGGAGCGCGCAAATATTTGCTGCTTCTGGGTGCTGCAATGAGCGCCCTCTCTCCTATCCCGCCAGGGGCGTCGTATAGCCTGCAACCAGCTTGACGAGATCCGCCTGGCGCGCGGTGCCTGTTTTTTCAAACAACCGGCTGACATGCGTCCTAACCGTGCTATCGGCGACCCCGAACGCCATAGCGACCTCAGGAACGCCACCGACCTCGACGATGGCCAGCAACACGCGGAGTTCGGTCGGCGTCAGCTTGAACGCGCTGCCGATGGCTCCGGGAATAGAAGCAACCGCCAGCGACGCCTTGCGAACGAACAAGGCCGCCGTGGCGGTGTAAACAATACCAGCACGCCGACGCGCGCCTGACGTGAGGGGCAATGCATGGGCCACATAGCGGTCGCCCTCCCTGCCGGTCAGCGGCAACGCGATGCCCCTTATACCAAGTGCGGCATCGCCCTGCCCCGCGGTGGCGAAGACATCTCGCAGGGTGCGGTCGACCTGAGGATCGCTGGCGACCAGCCGCCCGCCCACGGAACTCAGAATATCACGAGCGTCGAGAATGGCATTGCCGGCCGTATTGGCGTGAATGAGACGTCCACCGGGATCGACGAGATACATGCCAGCACCGAGCCCGTCCAGCGTGTCAACGAACGTCGCGAGTTCAGCGGCCTTGAACTCGAACATCTTGCCGATCACGACGGCACGCCTGATATGCGGCGCGATCAGCCTCATTTGCCGGCGCGCGTGCTCGTCGACGAGCCCATTTCGCCGGTGGCGGAAGACCCCGAAAATAGCTGTGCTGACCGTGGTCCTGTCGACAACCGCGCTGACAAAATCGACAAGCCCCTGGGGCTCGGCCCACTGCCGGTATAGTTCACTCTGGGTGAGTGCTGCGAAAGACATCAAATCGGTCGTCGCGATCGGCTGCTCGAGGTCACCGAGAAAGTGCCCCTCCGCGGAGGAATAAATCTGCCGAAAGAGTTCGACCCGCAACGGCACGTCAAATCCAAAGCGATGGGGCACCGTGGCGTGCTGGACACCGACGTCCTTGCAGAACAGCCCGCCTGCTGCGCCGCCAACGAATTGCACGATGCTGACGATGGCGTCTTCCCAACGAGAGGGATCGATGGCGGCATCGTAGATGACGCTGATCAGGTCGCTCAGTTGCTGCTGATCATCTGAATTGTCTTTCGACGATTCCGAAACCGACCGCGGATGTGAAACCCTGTTCATTCGAAGAGGCGCCCCCGGTGTGAGGATAGCTGTGAGACAACTTTAAGCTTTTCCGCTGATAGCGAGCCGGTATCGCGCTCAAATCATTTTGATCGTGTCCCACCGGAGCCGCAGGGAATATCGGCCATCCTTCAAATGGAGGATGGTCATGCGGTCGGTGATCCTCTTGGCCGGACGCCGCAGGTTGAAATGAGTTGATCAGAACGCGATGCGCACGCCGCCCTGGCCGTGTCGATACGGCTGCGACCGGACGCCGCGCCGCTTGAATCCACCCCTGCTTGCGGACTGATTGGCCTGTCTTGACGAGCGTCTCGGGTCAGATGTCGGCGTCCTGGGACGCGGCGAAGCTTCGGCATGAAAGCGGGACGAGCATGGCCGCGTGACGGCGGTAGCGGCGATACCGGTTGCCGAACTGCTGGATCAGATCGTGCTCTTCCAACTGAATGCCGATCAGGATGTAGGCTGTGATGCCAAGCGAATAGACCAGATGACCGACCGTCATCGCAGGCGTGGCCCAGACTGCGAGCAGGATGCCGAGATAGATCGGATGGCGGACATACCGGTAGAGCAACGGCGTGCGGAATTTGGCTTCGGGCGGTTGTTTACCGAACAGGTGCATGAACACCTGGCTGAGGCCGAACAACTCGAAATGATTGAGAAGAAACGTGCTGACCACCAGCACGACCCAACCCAGCCAGAAGACGGCGTCGATCGCCCCCGCCGCGACCGGGTGGTTCACGGTCCAGACCGGCGTGGGGATCGGCTGCCACTGCCAGTACAGCAACAGCAGTGCAAAGCTGGCGAACAGCACGTAGGTGCTGCGCTCGACCGAAGCCGGCACGATTCGCGTCCACCAGCGCTTGAAGCCCTGACGCGCCATCACGCTGTGCTGGATCGCGAACACTCCGATTAGCAGCACATCGATAACAATGCTTGCCAGAACCGGACCAATGGCCCCGGAATCGATAGACTTTGGAGGAGCAGGTTCCCGGTGAAGCCAGTGAGATAGAGCAAGGCGACGAGCGTGACACCGTAAGCGGCAGTGCCGTAGAGGACCGCAACTAGACCTGCCATCAATCTTCTCCCAGAGAGTTCATTTTTTTTGCATCGATTCGTCCGATAGCGGCGGCGGCTGCGGCGGTGCTTACAATGAAGAGATTTCGAGCAGCGACTGGCGCGGGTACGTCACCCCGGGGCCGCGGCGGTGATCCCGGATTCTGCACGGTGACCATCCAAGAGCTTGAATTCATCATCACGCCTTCAGGGCGGACGAATTGTTTCAACTCGTCCTTCAAGGCCGCCACCAGCGTATCAAACAAACGAGCAGCCTTCGGACCGGCTTCGCGATAAACCTCCCCTGCGGGACCGATCGCGAGCTGAAACGCGACCGCTTCGTCAAGATCTCGCCCGACCAAGACTTCGGCATCGATCCGTTCGAACCTGATGCCGCCGTAGCCGGCAATCATCAATTGCCGAGTCACGGCCTCGGGATCGGTCATAGAAAACGGTCCGGGCCCGCAGGTTGCAGCGTCTTCCCTGACGGGGGGCAGCTAGCGAAGCAGAACCTCCTTCGACAGTGTAAGCCACGGATTGTCCGCCCGTTCGCGCCAGACGACCATCGTCATCAGTCCACCCGGCTTGAGCGCAAATCGCAAGTTGCTCAAGCCAGCCGTTGGGTTTTCGAAGAACTGGGTTCCAAAGCGAGAGAAGCAAAAATCATGTACCGGCTCGAACGGATGGGTCTGAACATCCGCTTCGAGAAAGCTGAGATTGGTCACCCCTGCCTCCTTCGCATCTGCGCGGCCGACGTCGAGGAAGGCATTGCAGCAATCGAGGCCGAGGACGGATCCGGTCGGTCCGACGCGCCGCGCAAGTTCAATTGCGGTGTCGCCCCAGCCACATCCCACATCCAGGGCCCTGTCGCCGGCTCTGATCGGCAGCGACGGGAAGACTTTAGCGCTATGCAGGTGAAGGCCGCCGGCGAGGATGTGCCGCCACGCATTGAATTTCGGAGCCAGTACAGCGTTCCAGAAATCGATATACGGCGTGACGGTTGCGGTAGCCTGCGCGATGCTCATGATCGGGATATCCGTCTGCTTGGTTGCCATCCAGAACCCCGTCGTGGCGTCCCGCTTTTCCATTCTTCCGCAACCGGTTCCGCGTCCGCCTGACCGTCTGGACAGCGTCTCAAGGAAACGTGGAGGAATCGGTTGCTTGGCAGTTCATTCATGAGCCCCGTATAAGCGCGGGGACCGCCACGGTGAATGATCGCCCAGCCGGATCAGTTGACCGATCGTCCAAATCTGAGATTAGCCTAATGATCGATCCGCTATCGGAAGTGCTTCGATCGGTTCGCCTGACCGGCGGCATTTTTCTGGATGCGCGGTTCACCGCGCCGTGGAGCGTCCATACGCAGATCGTCGCTGAGGACTGCGTGACCTTCGCGGTCAAGCCCTCGCTGCTGATCGCTTACCACTTCGTCATCGCCGGAAAATTTCTGCTCAGCGTCGACAGCGAACCTACAGTCGAGGTGCGGGCCGGCGAGATCGTACTGCTGCCCAGAAACGATGTTCATACACTCGCCAGCGACGCGGGTCTGGTACCGACAAACGCGCGTCATCTCATTCAGCCGTCACCGGATGGGGGGCTGGCAAAAATTATGCACGGCGGAGGCGGTGAGCCGGCGCAAATCGTGTGCGGTTTTCTCGGCAGCGAGGAAACCTATAATCCGTTGATCGCGGCCCTGCCAAGAGTGCTGAAGCTCGACATTCGCGAGGGGGTCGCACGCGACTGGATCGAGGCTTCAGTGCGATATGCAGCCGGCGAACTGACGGCCGGCAGGTTCGCCTCGTCAAACCTGATGTCTCGGCTTTCCGAACTGCTGTTCGTAGAGGCGATGCGGCAATATTCCGTGACATACACCGATCAAGATGGAGGATGGCTGAAGGGGATTGCCGATCCGAAAATCGGACGCGCGCTCGCCTCCATTCATCATAACGTCGGGCTGCCGTGGTCCGCGGAAGTCCCTTGCGAGAGAAGTCTCGATGTCGCGGAGCGCCTTCGTCGACCGCTTCACAACCCTGATCGGGGTGCCACCAATCCGGTATCTGACCATCTGGCGGCTTCAGGCAGCCAAGGTGAGCCTACGAGAAACACGCAAGCCGATCGACCAAATCGCAGAGGAAGTGGGTTACGGATCCGGAGAAGCATTCAGCCGGGAATTCGGCCTGGCGCCTGCGCGATGGCGGCAACGCTGACAACGCAATTGATTGCGCAAGCGTCAAGTTTCAGAACGAGCCTCCATAGGGGGACGATCAGGAAATGATGCGTCGCCGTCGCGGCGAGAGCCGTAGCGGGTCAAACCGGCCCTGGACGGTCGGAATCGCACCTCTTGTCTATCTCGCACAGCGGAGCATGTGACCAGCTGATACGCACGTCCTAGTGCCCTCGGCGTGGACCTGGAGCACGGGCACGCGTCACGCACGCCAATTTCAGTGCGCACAAACCCGCGCGATATCGGCGACGGGTCGAGATCGGCGAAGGCACGCACATGGTCCTGCTGGAGAAGAACCGGTTGCAGGCCTTCGACGCGATCAATCAGTTTCTCTCGGAACAGTATGAGCATGACTAGCGCGATCTCCGCGGATCCCGCCGCGAGAAACACAGATGCTTCGCCTGAGCGCGACTCGCGCTTCCGGTTCCCGAATCGTCCGATCCTTGAGGACGATCGCATGCGCCGTCTACTATTCCGGAACCGTTTGACCGATCGCCCTCGCACTTCTGGGCGCATGCTGGGCAGACAAACAATGACCTGCATGGAGTAAAACTATCAAAGTTTAATGCGCTCTGTCGTTCTCATCGATCAAATTGGGGACGGGTTCTGAGTTATTAGGCGACCAATGCAGGCAGGATTTGCGTTCTCCAAGCTCGCCGACCGGTTGGCGAGCCTCACTCCCGTAACGGCCGACGATCTCCACCTGCTCGCGGACATGGCAAGCACAATCGCGCATCTCGGTTCGCGTCAGGCCGTTTTGCGGCATGGCGATGATGCCACCCAGTGCTGCCTGCTCCTTCAGGGATATCTGTCGTGGCAGGATGCAGAGAGTGCGGACGGGCAGATCACGTCAATCCATGTTCCCGGTGACATCGCCGATCTACACACGCTTTATCGTCCTCGCGTTGACGGCAACCTGATCGCGCTCGGCCCTGCCATCGTCGCTCTCGTGCCACACCGCTTCTTTCACGATTTGTCCGCGCGTTCGCCCGCGATGTCTCGCGCATTGCTGCTGATGCTGCTCACCACCCACGCCATTCAGCGCAACTGGACAGTGAACCTGGGTAGCCGTGATGCATTGACGCGCGTGGCGCATCTGCTGTGCGAGATCACCACCCGGCTGCAAAGCGTCGGCTTGGCGAGAGATTTCAGACTGCCGTCACCCTTCACCCAATCGGACCTTGCGGCAGCATGCAGCATCTCCCCGGTCCACGCCAACCGCACGATTCAGGAACTGCGACGATGCAATCTCCTGCAATGGCAGGGCAAGACGGTAACGATCACGGACTGGCAGGGACTCGTGCGGCTCGCAAGATTCGATCCGACTTACCTGAGCATTTCGTCCAGCCGCGACGATGCGTCGTCCTCGCGTCTCAGGCCACTTACGGCGGACCTTGCGCTCGCTTGAGCTCCTTTCGGACGACACCTTGGAAACTTGCGGAGCGTGCAATCAGGGCCTCCCGCACCTCTTCAAGGACGCTATCCCAGTTGCCTGGTGTCCTCTGATGAAACAGCCGCAGGCTCGGATACCAAAGGGAATGGGCCTCGGATGCCGGCCAGCGCCAGTCGCAATCCGCATGCAATAAGACCCACGCCTCACAGCCGAGTGCTCCCGCGAGATGGGCCACCATAGTGTCGACGCAAATGACGAGATCGAGCCGCTGGAGGAGATGACCGAGAACCGTAACGTCAGGCGTGCTGACGTCCCTCGCGCCGATCTCGGCCAGTTCGCACGTTCGGGCCCCGCGTTGCAGTGAGCAGAGCGTCACGCCGGGAACGGCAAGATGTCCCAACAGGGACGGCGGAACGGTCCTCCGCTTGTCCCAATTGCCGACTTCCCAAACCAGGCCCACGGCAAGGCCCCTGAGTTCGAGACCTCGGTCTTGCGGGAGCGCTGGTTCGACCTTGGTCGGCAACGACAGGTAAGGTGCGCGCATCTCGACCTGCTCTCGCCTCGCCCTTATGGCATGCGGCACCTCCATAATCTCGATATCGACCTCGAAGTCGACCTCAGGTGCACCATCATGGAGCGCGAAGGCCCGATCGACGCCAGCCGCTCGCTCGACCAGCGGCAGAAGCTCGCCCTGGCACCAGACCGTGACGCGGCGCGCGACGTCACGAAGCGGCCGCATGAAGCGCAGGAACTGGATAGTGTCGCCGAGCCCGTGGTAGCAGCGGACCAGCACATCCTTGCCCCTCAGTTCCTCACCACGCCAGATCCGCTGCAGGTGACGCGGCCCGGTGTGCTTGGGTGGATACGCAAGCATTGCCAGATCGCGGTCATTGATTGCCCAGGCGCGTTCGAAGTCGCCTGCCCGCATCGCCTCGGTCCAGCTGCCCGACACGTGGCGATCCAACTAGCGCCGTACGAATTTGTGAAAGCGGCTCGGCTTCCCATCCTTGGTCTGGTCCTGATGGAGGAAGGCAATGCCGGCCTCGTCGAACTTGGCGAAGAATTCGTCCCAGCTGATCCGATCGAGACCTTCGTCGGGCGGATCGAAATCGATGCGCAGGATACCGGCGTGTCCGTCCTCCTCCGTGGCCTTGACCGTTGCAGGCTTTCCGCCGCGCTCCTCCGCCCATTTCCGGATCACATCATGGCTGGTGGTCTGCTGGGCTTCGCTGGTTTGTGATTTGGATGACATGTGACACCTCGATTGCTGACAAGGAGCGAGCGACGGATCGGCCCTCGCGTCGGACTGTTTCGCCGTGAACGCCGGGCGCGAGCATTTGTTCTTTCGTAGGCCGGACTCTCTCAAAACATCATCTTCTTCATCTTCATCATGGAAGCTTTTCGTTCCCACCAACCCGCCCGGGATTCTATCCCAGGTTAAGCGCGCGAGATTTTTTCGGCCGGAATCCGACGTGAGGCGGACATAGTGCAGTGAGTTCAGGAACGAACATACGTTCCCCACGTTCGCCGACGTACTTACGTCAACACTGCATCTCTTCAACACTGCATGCCTTAACGCTGCACGTCTTCCGGAGGGCCTCTAGCCATGCATTCTCGTCTTCAGGACAGGCGGCGCGTGCGCGTCGGCATCGTCGGTGTCGGCAATTGTGCGAGCTCCTTCGTTCAAGGGCTCTCCTATTACCGGGACGCCAAATCGAATGAACCGGTGCCTGGGCTGATGAACGCCGATCTCGGCGGCTACCACATCAGCGACATTCAGGTCGCGTCGGCCTTCGACGTCCATGCCGGCAAGGTCGGACGCGACGTGGCCGAGGCGATCTTCGCAGCGCCGAACAACACGCACCGCTTCTCCGACGTCGCCCCCACCGGCGTCATGGTCCAACGCGGCCCCGTCATGGACGGTGTCGGCCATTATCTAAAGGACGACGTCCCGATTGCGGATGTCCCGGAAGCCGACGTCTCCGAAGTGCTCGCGACCTCGCGCACGGACGTGCTTGTGTCCTATCTTCCCGTCGGCTCGCAGCGTGCGAGCGAATTTTACGCCGCGCGCGCGATCGAGGCCGGCTGCGGCTACGTCAATTGCATCCCCGTCTTCATTGCCTCGAATCCCGACTGGCGGCGGCGTTTCGAGGATGCAGGCCTGCCGATCGTCGGCGACGACATCAAGAGCCAGGTCGGCGCCACCATTCTGCACCGTGTGCTCGCCAATCTGTTCCGTGAACGCGGCGTACGGCTGGACAGAACCTACCAGCTCAACATCGGCGGCAACACCGATTTCAAGAACATGCTCGAGCGCGAGCGGCTGACATCAAAGAAGATCTCCAAAACCCAAGCCGTAACCAGCCAGTTCGACGTGCCCATGGATGCCGATAATATCCATGTCGGCCCGAGCGACCATGTGCCGTGGCTGACCGACCGCAAGCTGGCCTTTATCCGCCTGGAGGGCACCACGTTCGGCGGTGTTCCCTTGAGCGCGGAAGTCAAGCTCGAAGTCTGGGACTCCCCGAACTCGGCGGGTGTCGTGATCGACGCGGTCCGCTGCGCCAAGCTCGCCATGGACCGCGGGCAGGCCGGCGCGCTGACGGGCCCCTCGAGCTATTTCATGAAGTCGCCGCCTCAGCAGTTCACGGACGAAGAGGCCGGACGGCGAACGCGCGCCTTCATCGACGACAAGGCGTATACCTGATGGCGAAGATCATTCATCTGATCCGCCACGGGCATCATGCCCTGCTCGGCCGCACGCTCTGTGGCCGGATGAAGGGCGTAGAGCTCGATGATCTCGGCTGCGAGGAAATCGCGCGATGCGCCGATACTTTCACGCCCCCGCCGAGCATGGTTCAGTCGAGCCCGCAGCGGCGCTGCATGCAGTCGGCCTGCATCCTGGCGGCGCGCTTCGGCTTGCCGGTCGAGATCGTGCCGGCACTCGACGAGCTCGACTACGGCGAATGGACCGGACTGTCGTTCGAGGCGCTCGCCCGGGATCCCCGCTGGTCGCGCTGGAACGAACAACGCGGAACGAACCGCCCGCCGGGGGGCGAAAGCATGCGGTCGCTTCAGAAGCGCGTCGTCGCCCATCTGGAGCAGCTGCGCAACGATCATGGTAGCGGCACCGTCGTCGTCGCCGTCAGCCATGCCGAACCGATCCGCGCGGCGCTGCTGCACTATTCCCGGAAAGAGCTCGACGACTTCCTCTCGATCGAGATCGACCCCGGCAGCGTCAGCACCCTCAGCGTGGACAATCGCGGACTCAAGATCACCGGGATCAATCAGCGGGTGCCAGCGTGAAGATCGTCATTTTCGGCCTGACAATTTCCTCGTCCTGGGGCAACGGTCACGCCACCCTGTGGCGAGGGCTTTGCAAGCATCTCGCGCGAGCCGGCCACAGCGTCGTCTTTTTCGAGCGCGACGTGCCCTACTACGCGGGCGCGCGGGATTTGCACGAACTGCCCGGCGGGCAATTGCGACTGTTCTCGAACTGGGACGATGTGCTGCCTTTGGCGCGGAGCGAAATCCGTGATGCAGATGTCGCGATCATAACGTCCTATTGTCCCGACGCGATCGCCGCGACAGAGCTTGTCCTGTCCGAGGGTCGTGCGGTGCCCGTGTTCTATGACCTCGACACGCCGGTCACGCTGACGAAGCTGATGGCCGGCGAGGCCGTTCCCTATATCGGGCCGCGCGGCCTGCGGGATTTCGCCCTGGTCCTGAGCTTCACCGGCGGCTCCCGCATCTGCAACGAATTTCGCGACAGGCTCGGCGCCTGCAACGTCCGCCCGCTCTACGGACACGTCGATACGGACATCCATCGGCCGGTGCCGTCGCAGCCGCATTACCGTGCGGATCTGTCCTATCTCGGCACATATTCGCAGGATCGCCAGCGCGCACTCGAGGCTCTGTTCGTCGAACCCGCACGTAACAGGCAGGATCTGCGCTTCCTGATTGGAGGTGCACAATATCCGGAAGATTTTCCCTGGTCGCCAAACATCTACTTCGTGCAGCACTTGCCGCCGTCGGAGCACGCGGCGTTCTTTGCGTCATCCCGGCTGACACTCAACGTCACGCGCCGCGCCATGGCCGAGATGGGCTGGTGCCCCTCCGGCCGCCTGTTCGAAGCCGCTGCCTGCAAGGCCCCGCTGCTCAGCGACGACTGGCCGGGACTCGATGAATTCTTTGTACCTGGGCAGGAGATCCTGATCGCATGCGATGCGAAGGACACGCTTGCTGCGTTGACGATGGCCGACGCCGAGCTTCAGCACATTGCCGGGCGCGCCTATGAACGGACCATGGATCAGCACACATCCGACAAGCGCGCAGCCGAACTGATTTGGCTGCTCGAGCAGACGGCATCGCTCGGCGCGCGCCGACAGCAACCCGAGGAGGCCTGATCATGTGGGGCATCGTTCCGGCCGCGGGCCGCGGCAGCCGCATCCAGCCGCTCGCCTTCTCCAAGGAGTTGCTTCCGGTCGGAAGCCAACGGGACGACGGCATCGACCGTCCGTGCGCCGTCTCCGAATATCTGCTGGAGCGGCTGATCCTTGGGGGCGCCGACAAGATCTGCTTCGTGATCTCCCCCGGCAAATCGGACATCCTCGAATATTTCGGCGATCATTATGGCAGCGCCCAGCTCGCCTATGTCGTGCAGCCCGATGCGTCGGGGCTGTGCGATGCCGTGTTCAGGGCGGGCACGGTCGTTGGCCACGACGAAGACGTCCTGGTCGGACTTCCGGATACCGTATGGTTCCCAAAGGCGGCCTTGCAGACGTTGCCGGCCGCCGACCTGTCGTTTCTGCTGTTTCCGGTCGAACATCCCGAGTTCTTCGATGCCGTCGTGCTCGACGGCGATCGCGTCACGGAGATCCAGGTCAAGCAGCCGGATGCGGTGTCGAAATGGATATGGGGCGCCTTCAAGATGTCCGGCCACGGATTTCGCGAGCTTCAGTCGTTGTGGACGAAGCGCGACCGCCGCGATGAATATTTCGGGACGCTCGTCAATGCCTACATCGCGGGCGGCGGCCAGGGTCTCGGCGTCAAGGCCGGCGAATCCTATGTCGACGTCGGCACCATCGATGGCTACCGGACGGCAATGGCGTTGCTCGCGGAAAGCTCCGCCGGGAACGGACGCTCTCGACTGCTGGCCGGCGGTTCGCCGGAGGCAATCCGCCCTGCCTCCGCAATGAACAATGGAGTGACCGCATGAGCAGAGGCGCCCTCTCCCGCGAGGAAATCCGCCAGCGCGTCGATGCGCTCGGGCCATGGTTTCACAATCTGGACCTGAACGGCGTGCCGACAGCGCCTTCACACTTTCTCGGCGACTATCCCAACGTGAAATGGCGCCGCTTTTCCGGGATCATTCCGGACCGCCTCGAAGGCAAGACCGTGCTCGATATCGGCTGCAATGCCGGTTTCTACGCCATGGAGATGAAGCGGCGCGGCGCCGAGCGCGTCCTCGGCCTGGACACCGACGACGAATATCTCGCGCAAGCCCGCTTCGCGGCCGAGGTGAACGGGCTCAGGATCGAATTCCGCAAGATGTCAGCCTATGATGTCGGCCAGCTGCGCGAAAAATTCGATCTCGTGATCTTCATGGGCGTGCTCTACCACCTGCGGCACCCTCTGCTGGCACTCGACCTGATCCACGAGCACGTGGCTGACGATCTCCTGCTGTTCCAGTCGATGCAGCGCGGCGACAACCGCGTGGATTCCCTCGACAAGAACTATGACTTCTGGACCACCGATCAGTTCGATTCCCCGGGCTATCCAAAGCTGCACTTCATCGAGAACAAATATGCCGACGACCCCACCAATTGGTGGGTGCCGAACCGCGCCTGCGCCGAAGCCATGCTGCGCAGCGCCGGCTTTGCGATCGCGGCGCATCCGGAAGAGGAAGTCTATCTCTGCAAACGGGTGACAAGGCCGCAGGCGGAAGGTCCGGTTTATCCGTCGCGGGAGACTGGCCGATGATCGAAGCCGCCAAGATCTGGAACGAGCCCAACAACAAGTCGCACTGGGACATCCTGATCGATCCGGATTGGACCATGTTCGCGAGCCTGTCGCTCGCTGCCGGAAAGGCGATCCGCAGCGCGCATCCCACACTCCCACGTGTGCTTGGCGGCATATCGCCGATCGATCCGTCCTTCCTGCGCAACATGCAGGCGCGCGGCGTACTCGATCATGTCGATGTCGTGGCCGTGCACGGCTTTCCGCTGGACTGGAACCTGTGGCAGATCGCGGAATGGCCGGCCAAGATCGACGAGATCAAGGCCGTCACCCCGCTGCCTGTTTGGGTCACGGAGGTGGGAGTCTCGTCTTTCGGCGCCGAGGAGGTGCAGGCTTGGGGCCTGACCCGAACGGCGGAGTTGTTGATCGGCCGCGCTCCGCGCATTCACTGGTACAGCCTCTACGATCTGCCTTCGAGTTGGGAGGCCACGACCCGGCACAAGGAAGCTGAAGGTTCATCCTACTACAGGCATTTTCACATGGGCCTGCTACGCGAGGACGGAACGCCGAAAGCCTCGGCGGACCTGTTCGCCCAATATGCACCTGCGATGGGCCTGTGCCAGTGGTTTCACTTCGAGGACCACCGCCTCGACGACGCCGTGCGCTGGATGCGCCGGCTGGGCGTGCAGCATCTCAGGACTGGCCTGTCCTGGGCCGACAGCTTCCGTCCCAATGCGCTCGACTGGTTCGATCGGCAGATGGACGCGCTGGCCGAGTTTCAGGTCACGGTGACCTTCTGCTTCACCCCGGAACATCGGGGTATCGAGCCTCATCACACCAGCCCGCCGCTCGACGTGAACGAGTTCGCCGAGTTCTGCGCGCAGATGGTCGAACGCTATTGCGCGAAAACCGGGCTCGCGCCGTCCGCAGCGTCTTCGCGCCCGGCCATCTCGGAGCCGACATGCGTGCCGTGATCCTGGTGATGGACTCCGTCGGGATCGGCGCCGCGCCCGATGCCATCAATTACGGCGACGAGGGTGCCGATACCGTCGGCCACATTGCCGAGATGTGCATGGCCGGCAATGCCGACGGACCGCACCGGGAGGGGCCGCTTCAGCTTCCCAATCTGGTTGCGCTCGGCCTTGGCCAGGCTTGCCGTCTCGCCACCGGGCGCGTGCCGCCGGGGCTCGATGGCCCAACTGAGCATGCGCGATTTGGCTGCGCGAGCGAGATCTCCAAAGGCAAGGACACGCCCTCGGGCCATTGGGAGATCGCCGGCGTGCCGGTGCCATTCGACTGGGGCTATTTTCCAAGAACCAAGCCATGCTTCGCGCGCGACCTGACGGAGAGCCTGTGCGAACAGGCTCGAGTGCCCGGCATCCTCGGGAACTGTCACGCCTCCGGCACGGAGATCATCGCCGAATTCGGCGAGCGTCACATCAGAACGGGCGAACCGATCTGCTATACATCGGCCGACAGCGTGTTTCAGATCGCAGCGCACGAGGAGACGTTCGGTCTCGAACGCCTCTATGAGGTCTGCCGTGTTGCACGCCGACTGGTCGACCCCCTCAACATCGGGCGCGTCATCGCACGCCCCTTCATCGGCACGTCGGTAGGTGACTTCAAGCGAACAGCGCACAGGAAGGACTTCTCCGTCCCCCCGCCGGAGCGAACGATCCTCGATCTTGCCGAGAGCGCAGGCCGTGACATCGTAACGATCGGCAAGATCGACGACATCTTCGCCCATCGCGGCACCGGGAGGAACCTGCGCGGCGATGGCAACCAAGCGCTGTTCGATGCCACGTATGATGGGCTGGCCTCTCTCGCGGAGGGCGGGATGTTGTTCGCCAATTTCATCGATTTCGACACGCTGTACGGCCATCGCCGAGATGTGGCAGGCTATGCAGCGGCGCTCGAAGCCTTCGATGCGCGAGTTCCGGATCTTTTGAACCGCCTGCGCGAGGATGATCTCCTGATCATCACGGCTGATCATGGTTGCGATCCGACCTGGAGCGGTACCGATCACACGCGGGAACAAGTGCCGGTTTTGGCGTGGAGCGCGCGGTTAACTTCTCCGATCGGCAAGCGCGCCGGATTTGCGGACATCGGCGCGACGGTCGCGAGCCATCTCGAGCTGCAGGCACCGGGTCACGGCGTGTATTTTTAGCCTGCTGCACCGCGCAGATTCACCTGGGTTATTGATCCAGGTTAGAGAAATTTTCGTTTGTAGGTTTCGCAGGAACGAACATTCCTTGCACCGCTTCTACTTCCAAATGTGACTGGCGCGCCGGTCGCTCGACCAGAACAGCAGCGCGCTTTCATTCTCATCACGGATTGATCCCGCAGGATCGATCTTACGGCGGCACGGAGCGGTGAATGACGCGAGTATTGATCACTGGAGGTGCGGGATTCATCGGATCGCATGCAGCGGACGCGCTGCTCGCGGCCGGCTACGAAGTCCGCCTGCTCGACAATCTCTCGCCGCAGGTCCACGGAGGCAACCGCCAGCGTCCCGCCTATCTTGCCAAAGACGCGGAGCTCGTCGTCGGTGACGTCACCGACGCTCTCGCGGTCGATCATGCGTTGCGCGGCACCGACATGGTCCTGCATCTCGCATCAGCGGTCGGCGTCGGCCAGAGCATGTATGACATCGAACCCTACGTCAGAACCAACGAGCTCGGTACCGCCGTGCTGTTGCAAGCACTATCCAAGCGCCCGGTCGCGCGGCTCGTGGTGGCCTCGTCCATGAGTATTTACGGCGAGGGCCTTTACCGGAGCGCCGATCAGAGCGTGGTCGCCTGCGAGGAGCGGGCGGTCGAGCAGCTTCGCCGCGGCGATTGGGAGCTGCGCGATGCCGCTGGCAACCCGCTCGATCCCGTCCCTACGCCGGAGACAAAGCAGCCTTCGCTGAGCTCGATCTATGCGCTCAACAAATATGCGCAGGAGCGCATGTGCCTGATCACAGGCAAGGCGTATGGCATTCCGACGGTGGCGCTACGCTTCTTCAATGCGTTCGGGCCACGTCAGGCCCTGTCCAATCCGTATACCGGCGTACTGGCCATCTTCGCCGCCCGGCTGCTCAACGGCCGTCCTCCCCTCGTGTTCGAGGATGGCCGGCAGCGCCGCGACTTCGTCCATGTCCATGACGTCGCCCGCGCCTGCCGGATGGCGCTGGAGGCGGAGCATGCGCAGGACGTCTTCAACGTCGGCTCTGGTCAGAGTCGCACCATTTTGTCGGTCGCGGAGGATCTGGCCGAAGTCATGGGGCGCCGCGACATTGCGCCCGAGCTGACGCGGAAATATCGCGCCGGGGACATCCGGCACTGCTTCGCCGATATGGGAAAATCCCGCGACGTGCTCGGCTTCGAGCCTCGCGTCGCATTCAGGGACGGGCTCGAAGAGCTGGCGGAATATCTCGCCGACCAGATCGCCGACGATCAGGCGGAGCGAGCCACCAAGGAGCTGCAGCAACGAGGATTGGTCGCGTGATGAGTGAACGAGACAACAGACCCGTCCTGATCACCGGCGGCTGCGGGTTTATCGGCTGCAACCTCGCCGACCGCCTCGCGGAGCGCGGCGAGCCGGTGCTGATCCTGGATAACCTCGCCCGCACCGGCGTGCGGGAGAATGCGCAGTGGCTGAAGTCCCGGCATGGCGACCGGGTCACAATCACCGTGGCCGACATTCGCGAGCCGATCCCGGTGATCGACGCCGTACGCGAAGCCCGCGCCGTGCTGCACTTGGCCGCCCAGGTCGCCGTCACCGACAGCGTGAGCGATCCGGCCGCCGATTTCGAGATCAATGCGCGTGGCACATTGAACGTGCTCGAAGCCGTGCGCCTCCACAACAACGCCGCACCGATCGTGTTCGCCTCGACCAACAAGGTCTACGGACGCCTGATCGATGATGGCGACATCGCGCTCACCGGCCGCCGCTACACGCCGAAAAGCGGCCTGCTGGCGGCCGGCATCTCGGAAAATGCGCCGCTCGACTTTTACAGCCCCTATGGATGCTCCAAGGGAACGGCGGATCAATACGTCCACGACTATGCGCGGGTCTACGGCCTCCAGACCGTGGTAATGCGCATGAGCTGCATCTACGGGCCCCGTCAATTCGGCACCGAGGATCAGGGTTGGATCGCGCATTTCCTGCTCAGCGCTATCCGCAGCAAAGAGCTGACGATCTATGGCGACGGCCATCAGGTCCGCGATGCGCTTCACGTCTCCGACGCGGCCGCGGCCTGGCTCGCCGTGCTCGATGGCATCGCGCTCGCCCGTGGGCGCGTATTCAATCTCGGCGGTGGTCCGGCCAACGCGATCAGTCTGCTGGAATTGATCGACCGCATCACCGATCTGACCGGCCGCAAGGTGGCCTATCGCTTTGCCGATTGGAGGCCCGGCGATCAGCCCTGGTACGTGACCGACACGCGCGCGCTCTCCAGCGCGCTCGGCTGGGCACCTCAGATTTCATTCGCAGACGGACTCCGATCCCTTCACACCTGGCTGGCCGGCCGGTTCGGATCGTCACAAGACAACCGCGAGGCGCTCGCATGACGCGTGTTGCCCTCATCAACCCAAACTGGGACTTTGGCGGCAGCATCTATTTCGGCTGCCGATCGCCTCACCTTCCGCTCGAACTCGGGATCTCCGAGCACTACCTGAAGGCGGCCGGGCACAAGACGCTGCTGCTCGACGCCCACATGTTTGACCTTTCTCTCACCGAGATCGAAGCCGAGCTGCGCGCGTTCGGCCCCGACCAGATCGTCATCACGACAGCGCCGACCTATCTGTTCTGGCGCTGCGCCCCTCCCGAGCTCCGCGTTCCGCAGGAGCTTGCGATGGCGGTGCGCGACTTGGCTCCGATCCTCATCGCGGTGGGTCCCCATGGCTCGACCGTGCCAAGGGCGGCGCTTCGAAAGCTCGGCACCGACATCGTCGTGATGGGCGAGTGCGAGGCGTCCTTGCTGCGTCTAGCCAATGGCGAACGGGACTTTCCGGGCTTGTGCTTTGCCGATGGCGCATCGCTCCGCGTCAATGGCGGCCCGCAGGCCGTCGCGTTCAAGGATCAGCCGCCGCTCGACTGGCCGGAGGAGATGATCCGGCGACACCACCATCACCATCACCGCTTCGAAGCCGAGCCGCAGGCGCCAGGCGCCGAGGTCGAATCATCCAGGGGATGTCCGTACAACTGCACGTTCTGCGCCAAGGAGAACTTTCGCAACGCCTACCGCAAGCGGCCCCCCCTTATCGTTCTCGAAGAGATCGACGGTCTGCGCCGTCAAGGCATCGAATATGTCTATTTCATCGACGAGATTTTCCTTCCGAACGCGGAGCTGCTGGAAGGGCTGACCACACGCGGATTGAAGTTCGGGGTGCAGACCCGCATCGACCTTTGGAAGCCGGACATGCTGGCTCTGCTCGGCCGCGCCGGCTGCGTCTCGATTGAAGCCGGCATCGAAAGCCTCACCGTCGAGGGTCGCGCCGCGCTCGCCAAGAACTGCAAGATGACGACCGACCAGCTTGCCGAACGGCTGGTCGAAGCGCGCCGTCACGTTCCTTTCGTCCAGGCCAATTTGATCGAAGTCCCCGAGGACGATGACCCCATCGTGCAGCGCTGGCGTCGCACCATGCAGGATGCCGGCATCTGGGCCAACGATCCGGTCCCGCTGTATCCCTATCCCGGGTCGCCGGATTATCGAAAGCTGTGGGGCGAGCCCGACGATTTCGCCTGGGAGCGCGCACACCGGCACTATCTCGCGATGTTCGACCAGTTCAGCGACGTGCAGAACGATCGCCCGGTCCCGCTCGAGGCTCTCGAACTGCAGGTGGCATCATGAGCCGCAGCTCGCAGCTCAGAATCCTGATGACGACCGATACTGTCGGAGGCGTCTGGACCTACTCGTCTTCTCTAGCTTCGTCCCTTGCTTCGAAGGGCGCCGACGTTACCCTGGTGACGATGGGCCCGCGCGCGCAGGCCGGCCAGCTAGAGATGCTGCGTGGTTCGCGGGTCCGCCTGATCGAAACGGACCTTGCACTCGAATGGCAGGATCCGGAAGGCCAAGATCTGGTCCAGGCCAGGCGCGTCCTTGCGAAGCTCGAGGCCGGAATCGTGCCTGACGTCGTTCACCTCAATAGTTTTCGCGAGGCGGCCTTCGCCTGGCGCGCTCCTGTGATGGTCGTCGCGCATTCCTGCGTCAACTCCTGGGGGCACGCCTGCCACGATACGAGCTGGCTCCGCGAACCGAAATGGCGCAGCTACACCGAACGGGTAACGGCCGCACTCGACACGGCACAGGCCTGGGTTTGTCCCAGCCAGTCCTTCCACGATGACATTGCGGAAATTTATCGGCCTCGCTCGCGCGGCATCGTGATCTGGAATGGAATTGGCCCTCAGGGCTTTGCGGGACGGAAGCAAGACGTGATCTTTGCGGCGGGCCGGCTCTGGGACCGCGCCAAGAACATCGAGGTCCTGGCGGCCGCGGCGCCTGGGCTGGACTGGCCCGTTCAGGTCGCGGGCCCGGCGGATGAGTGCCCTTCGGCTTCCATCACCTGGCTCGGGCATTTGCCTCACGAAGTCATGCGCGCGCATTTGCGGCAGGCCGGCATCTTCGCCAGCCCCGCGCTCTATGAGCCGTTCGGCCTCTCCGTTCTGGAAGCCGCGGCGGCGGGATGCGCTCTCGTCCTGTCCAACATTCCGACTTTCAGGGAATTGTGGAGCGGGGCCGCGCTCTTCGTCGATCCCACCGACAGCAAGGCGCTGCATCGAGCGCTCGCAGGTCTGTGCACCGACGATCGCGAGCGGGTGAGGCTGCAACGTGCCGCCTTTGAGCATTCCCTGACCTACTCGCTGACCCGAACCACGAGCGCCTATCTCAGCCTCTACGAGGAGCTGCTTGCCGTCCATCACGCGCCTGCCCCCATGGAGGTACGCGCATGAAATGCGTTCTATTCTATCACGCGTTCACCTCCTGCTGGAACAACGGCAATGCCCATTTCCTGCGCGGTTATGCCCGCGAACTTCACGCGCTCGGTCATGAGGTCGTCGTGTTCGAGCCGATCGACGGCTGGAGCCGATTGAATGCGATCCGCGAGGGTGGCAGTCAGACGATGGAGGATATTCCAACGCTGTTTCCCGGCATCGGCATCCGCCGCTACGACGCCTCCCTTGATCTCGATGAGGCATTGCACGGCGCCGATCTCGTCATCGTCCACGAATGGAATTCGCCTGATCTGATCGCAGACATCGGATCGAGACGGGCTCACGGCGCGCCCTTCACGTTGCTGTTCCACGACACCCATCATCGCGCCGTCAGCGCACCGGACGAACTCGCGCAGTTCGACCTCGACGGCTTCGACGGTGTGCTCGCCTTCGGCGAGGTCCTTCGCCAAATATATCTGAAGCTCGGCTGGGCGGACCGAGCCTTCACCTGGCACGAGGCGGCCGACATCGCCCTGTATCATCCGCTGCCGCATATCGAGCGCACCGACGATGTCGTCTGGATCGGCAATTGGGGCGACGGCGAACGCAGCGCCGAGCTCAACGAATTTCTGGTCGAACCCGTGGCCGAGCTGAAGCTGCGCGCGGGCGTCTATGGCGTCCGCTATTCGGACGCAGCCCTCGCGACCATTCAGGCGGGGGGCATTCGGTATGGCGGCTGGCTGCCCGCACACTGGGCTCCCATCGCTTTCGCCGGCGCACGCGCGACTGTCCACGTCCCCCGCGGTCCCTATGTCCGCTTGCTACCGGGCATTCCGACCATTCGCATCTTCGAGGCGATGGCGTGCGGCATTCCAATGGTCTCGGCCCCCTGGTCGGACGCGGAAGGCCTGTTCCCGGAAGGTGCCTATCTCAGCGCCTCCGACGGCACCGCAATGAAGCGGGCGCTTCGTGCGCTCCTCGATGACCGGGAATTATGGTCAGCCACGGTGGAGACTGGACTCCGAGCGATCAAGGAGCGTCACACCTGCCGTCACCGGGCGGAGCAGCTTGTCGGCATCGTGCAGGACCTCAGGGCTTCAAGCCACGCGACACAGCCCCTGCGATACATCGGAGCCTCCGCATGAAGATCTGCTTCTTCGGATCCAGCCTCGTCTCATCCTACTGGAACGGTGCCGCCACCTATTACCGCGGCATGCTGAAGGAGATTGCGGCCCTCGGCCACGACGTCACATTCTTCGAGCCCGATGCCTTCGAGCGCCAGGCCCATCGCGACATCGACGATCCCGACTGGGCGAAGGTGGTGGTCTACGCCGCGACGCCCGAGGGCTGGCGTAGCTCGCTTGAGGAAGCCGCCCGCTCGACCGACATGCTGGTCAAAGCCAGCGGCGTCGGCGTCTTCGATCGGGAGCTGGAGAACGCGGTCGCCGACATTCCGTCGAATGCAATGCGCATCTACTGGGACGTCGATGCCCCCGCGACGCTGGAGTCCGTGGCGGACAATCCAGACCATCATCTGCGCCATGCGATCCGATCCTACGACATGGTTTTGACCTATGGCGGCGGCGATGCTGTCGTATCCGCTTATCGCGGCATCGGCGCGCGAGACTGCGTGCCGATCTACAATGCGCTCGACCCCGCCACGCACTTTCCGGCGCCGCCCAATCCACACTTCACGTGCGATCTGAGCTTGCTGGCAAACCGCCTCCCGGACCGCGAGCAGCGCGTCGAGCGGTTCTTTCTCGACGTCGCGCGCCAATTGCCCGACAAAACGTTCGTGCTCGGTGGATCGGGGTGGGACTCCAAAGACACGCCATCCAATCTGCATAAGGTCGGGCATGTCGGGACCGGCGACCACAACGCGTTCTTCGGCTCCGGTCTGGCTACGCTGAACGTCAATCGCGACAGCATGGCGCGCTACGGCTTCTCGCCGCCAACGCGCGTGTTCGAGGCCATCGGTGCCGGAGCCTGCCTGATCACCGACCAGTGGGACGGCATTGATCATTTTCTCGAGCCAGATCGCGAGGTGCTGGTGGCCGCGAGCGGGGCGGAGGTCGCAGAGCATCTTGCCGCACTGCGCCCCGAGCGGGCTCAGGCGATCGCAGCGCGCGCTCGTGCGCGCATTCTGAGCCATCACACCTACCGGCAGCGCGCCCGCCAGTTCAACGATCTCTTTGCCGCAAGCAGTTCGCGAATCGAGGCAGCAGAATGAACCTCACCATCGTCGTCGTCGGTCTTTCGGTTACTTCGTCCTGGGGCAACGGTCATGCCACGACCTATCGCGCCCTGATCGAAGCCCTGGCACGACGAGGTCACCACGTCACGTTTCTGGAACGCGACGTCCCCTGGTATCGCGAGCATCGTGATCTTGCCAAGCCTTCCGGTTGGACTGTCGAGCTTTACCAATCCTTGAAGGACATCCCGCAGCGTTTCGGAAAGATGATCCGGGATGCCGATCTGGTGGTCATCGGCTCCTACGTGCCCGACGGCATCGCGATCTCCGAATGGATCACGACCCACGCCCGGGGGATTACTGCCTTCTACGACATTGACACGCCTGTCACGCTTGCGAAGCTCGAGCAGGGCCTGAACTATCTGTCCGCGGCGATGATCCCGCGCTTCGACCTTTACCTGTCCTTTGCCGGCGGCCCGGTGCCCGGCATGATCGAGGAGAACTATGGCAGTCCGCTGGCTCGGGTGCTGTATTGCAGTGCCGACACCGACATCTACGCGCCGCAACGCGCGGAGAAGAAATGGGCACTTGGCTATCTCGGAACCTACAGCGAGGACCGGCAGCCGGTTCTGGAGCAGCTGCTGCTCGCCCCTGCTCGCACTCTCTCACGCGAGCAATTCGTCGTCGCCGGCGCGCAATATCCCGATGAGGTGGTCTGGCCCGCCAATGTCGCCCGGATCGAGCACCTCACGCCCAAACATCATCCGGGATTTTACGCAGAGCAACGCTTTACGCTAAACGCCACCCGCGCCGACATGCGCGCGCTCGGCTTCTCGCCTAGCGTTCGGTTGTTCGAAGCGGCCGCGTGCGGCACGCCCGTCATCTCGGACCGGTGGCCTGGAATCGAGACCGTCTTCGAGCCTTCCCGGGAAATCCTGCTCGCATCGAGCCCCCGCGACGTCGTGGAGATCCTGCGCGACATGCCCGAGGAGCAAAGGCGCACGATCGCGGAAAACGCACGGCGCCGCGTTCTGGCTGACCACACCTCCGACCACCGCGCCCGGCAAGTCGAGACCTACTACGCCGAGGCGTCGGTCCGCCGCCGCCGGAAAACCCCGCAACTTCCCGCCTCGCGTCCCATGCAGGTCGCTCAAATCTGAAAGGCAGCACATGACAGTTCAGACCCGCATCAACGCGTCCCGCCGCTCTCCCACCGTTCTGGTGGCCGGCGGCGCCGGCTTCATCGGATCCCACCTCTGCGATGCGCTTTTGCAGCGCGGTCATACCGTGATCTGCCTCGACAACCTGTTTACGGGAAGGATCGACAACATCCGCCCGCTGCTCAATCATCCGAATTTTCGCTTCATCGAACACGACGTGCGCGATCCCATCGAGATCGAGGGCGACATCGACCGGATCTACAGCCTTGCCTGCCCAGCCTCACCCAGGCATTACCAGAAGGATCCAGTCGGCACGATGAAGACCTGCGTGCTCGGCACCATCAACATGCTGGAGCTCGCGCAACGGAAAGGCGCCCGGGTGCTGCAGGCATCGACCAGCGAGGTCTACGGCGATCCCGAAGTGCATCCCCAGCCGGAAACCTATCTCGGCAACGTCAATCCGATCGGGCCCCGGGCCTGCTACGACGAGGGCAAGCGGGCCGCGGAAACGCTGATGTTCGATTACCATCGCATGTACGGCGTCGAAATCAAGGTCGCGCGCATCTTCAACACCTACGGACCCCGTATGCTGGAGAATGACGGACGCGTGGTCTCCAACTTCATCGTGCAGGCGCTTCGCGGAGAGCCGATCACGATCTATGGAGGTGGTACGCAGACCAGGAGCTTCTGCTTCGTCGACGATCTCGTGCGCGGCCTCCAGCTGCTCATGGAGAGTCCATCCTCGATTACTGGTCCGTGCAATCTGGGCAATCCCCACGAGGTCACCATCGAGGCTATTGCGCGGGACGTGCTGGCGTATACGGAGTCAATCTCGCCGCTCCGATTCGAGGAGTTGCCGAAGGACGATCCAAAGCGCCGCAAACCGGTGATCGACACAGCCGTTCGAGCGCTGGGATGGCGCCCGCGCGTGGCGCTCAAAGACGGTCTCAAGGCGACGATCGCCTATTTCGCCATGCGCATGGCCGGGGAAGCGCCGGCACTTGTTCCGGCCATTGCACCGCGCAGGAGCGGACGTACCGGGGCACGCGGACAGCTAACGATCGCCGATGGGCAGTAAACGGCAGAACGAGCCGAGGAACGCGCGGAACCCGCGCGAACTCTCAAGCCCGTGTAGCAGCCGCGCCACGGGCCCGCTTGCAGAAGTTCTCGAGATGGTACTGGTATTCGGAGATCGCGCGATTGGCCATCCGGATCCGGTTTTCCTGGCCTTCCTCGACCATCATGGTGATGCGCTGGGCCAGAAACACGCACGCCTCGAACTCATCGTGGATCGCCCCGCTGCGGGCCAGAAAGTCCCACGCGATCTCATAGGCCTGTTCGGCAGCGGGACTACGGTAGTCGCTGAAAATGATGTGCGCCATTACAGCCAAACGTGGATAAGAGGGTTCCGGTCCTGCGAGCCGATATGACCGCAGGCGGACTCGGCGGCCGAAGCCGCCGGTCTCGCCGTG
>NZ_JADPJF010000034.1:107380-132765 GCF_023073295.1 Bradyrhizobium sp. 23
CGCTGATGCGCCAGATATTCCATTGTCACCTTCTCGACGTTCGAGTCGATCCAGGCGGCCATGCGCTGCTCCTCCTTCAGCGACGTCTCAAGAGGCTCCTTGGCCTCCGCGAACCCAGCGGCGCCGCAGAGGGCGAGCAAAGACTTGTATGCAGCAATCTCGAAATTCTCGAAGGCATTGTTGGCGAATGTGTTCTTGAGAATCTCGTCGCCGGCGACAGAGTGTGCCATGGCTTGCATGTTCGCCATCATGGATTGCGTCGTATCCTTGAGGCTGGAGGTGCTCTCCCCGCAGGCTTCCAGGCATCTCTCCAGCCGCTTCAGCTGCTCGTTGGTTTCCTGAAGGTGGGCGGCAACCTTGGCCTTGACCTCGGGATATTCGTCCAATCGTTCCGACTGACGTTCCATCAACTCTCGCGCCTGCACTTCCATCGCATGCGCATTGCGTAATCCAACCACGAATGTATCGCGGGCTGCGTTCGTCATTTCATGTTCCTCCATTTCACCGGCCTTGTCGCCGCCAACCGCAGTTTCGGTGGATCGTTCCTAGAGTGATCCGTGACGCCGACGCTGGGTTCCGGCCGCCGGACCCGAGGCTAACCTGCGATAACAGAACACAAATCCTCTACCGCCGCAGGAACGCTGCATACAGCCGACGGGTTTCCGGAGCGTGGTCGCATCGGCAAACGGCCGCAGCGCTCAGGAACAAAATGACAAACAGCTCTCCGCAAATTAGCAACCCAAGCCCTCCGCTTGGCCGGCCTGCACTTGGCCGTCCGGGCGAGAGACGGCCCGACAACACTTCCGATCCGTTCTTCATGACGATCCGCGACGATCTTGCGGACAAGGGCTTCTTCACGGCGAGCGCGGAGGAGCTGATCACCTGGGCGCGAACCGGGTCGCTGATGTGGATGACGTTCGGGCTCGCCTGCTGCGCGGTCGAAATGATGCAGATGTCGATGCCGCGCTACGACGCCGAACGCTTCGGCTTCGCGCCGCGCGCATCGCCGCGCCAGTCGGATGTGATCATCGTCGCGGGCACGCTCACCAACAAGATGGCGCCGGCGTTTCGCAAGATCTACGACCAGATGCCCGAGCCACGCTACGTCATCTCGATGGGGTCGTGCGCTAATGGCGGTGGTTACTACCACTATTCGTATTCGGTCGTGCGCGGCTGCGATCGTGTCGTGCCGGTCGACATCTACGTGCCCGGCTGCCCGCCGACCGCGGAGGCGCTGCTGTACGGCGTGATGCTGCTTCAGAGGAAGATCCGGCGGATCGGCACAATCGAGCGCTAGTGAGCTGACCAACTCGGACTTGAATGGACATGACGCAGATCCCGCTTCCCTCTTCCGCCGACGCGGAGCACGCGCAATCCGACCTCGACCGCAATGACAACACGCGGCAGATCGTCGCTGACGTCGCCTATCGTCAGCTCGCGATCGTCAACGTGATTTTCGTTGGCCTCGAAAACGCCGGCGACGGCAATTGGGTGCTGGTGGACGCCGGCATTCCCGGATCGGCTGGCGCCATCCGCTCCGCCGCGAAAGCCCGGTTTGGAGGAAACGGCCGGCCTTCCTGCATTGTCATGACGCATGGGCACTTCGATCACGTCGGCGTGCTCGAAACGCTACGGAATGAATGGCACGTGCCGGTTTATGCCCATGCGGCCGAGCATCCCTATCTGGACGGAAGCCAATCCTATCCGTCGGCCGATCCCAGCGTCGGTGGCGGGCTGCTCGCTCGGCTCTCTCCGCTCTTCCCGACAAAGCCGGTGGATGTCGCATCGCGCCTTTATGATCTTCCCTGTGATCACAGCGTGCCCTTCATGCCGGAATGGCAGTGGATCCATACCCCCGGCCATACCCCAGGGCATATCTCGCTCTGGCGCGAACGCGACCGCGTGCTGATTGCCGGCGATGCCTTCATCACGACGCGGCAGGAATCCGTCTACGCCGCAGTGACGCAAACGCCGGAGATGCACGGGCCCCCGATGTATTTCACCCCCGATTGGGGAAGCGCCAAGACATCGGTGCGCGCACTTGCCGCACTCGCTCCGGAGATCGTCGTCACGGGGCACGGCGCGGCCATGCAGGGGCCGCAGATGCGCGCGGCTCTCGATGCTCTCGCCCAACGGTTCGACGAAGTTGCCGTGCCTTCGCAATATCGACGCGGAGTCGTCGACGACAGAGCTTGATCACGCTGCACGGCTAGGAACGGTGGATGCTTCACATGATTGATCCGACATCGAAACCTCAAGGAGAAGACAGATGCGTAAGACAATCCTGACGATCTTTACGGCAGCAATGCTTGCAGGCGCTTCAGTCGGCGCAGCGTTCGCGCAAGGTGCTGGCGGTGGCGCCGGTGGTGGCGCAGGCGGCGCCGGTGGTGGGGCCGGAGGCGGTGCTGGCGGCGGCGCGGGCGCTGGTGCCGGGGCTGGCGGCGCAGGCGCAGGCGGTGCTGGAGCTGGAGATGGCGGCTCAGGCGGAACCGGCGGCGGCGGCGGCATCACCCATGTCGAGCGGGGCGGACAAGGTGCTTCCAGTCCTTCCGGCATGCGCAACGAAACGACCCCACCGTCCAACGGCGCCACGCCGCGTCGCTAGCGGTTCGCGGTTAGCAATCCTCCAAAGCGCGCCCTTGCTGTTGCGCGCATGAGAGCGGCCTCGGTGAGATCCTCTCCTCGCCGGGGCCGCATCGCGTTCAGGTCGCAATTAGAGGAGTCGGTAAACGTTGCACTTGGAACGCCGCTTCACGAGGCACGTTCAATGTTGAAATGGAGATTTCCATGAAGCATCGATTGCTCCTGGCCGCCGCCTCTCTCGCGCTCGTGACGGGCCTCGGCTCCCCAACGGCGGCCGTCGCACAAGACCGCTACTGCCTTCAGGGCCGCGTCTGGGGCTATCCGGGCAACTGCCAGTTCGCCAGTTACGCTCAGTGCATGGCGACTGCATCGGGAACGCACGCCTATTGCGGCGTCAATCCTCGCTATGCCTATGCACGGCGATATAGGGGATATCGGTGACCGGCCCAGGTGCAGACTGGTCATCGATCCTCCTTCTGACCGATCCCGCCGCTGAGCCGAGCGGCCCCGCGGCAGCAGAGCAAACGCTCAAGGCGCGCCAGGGACCGCTTTAGCTCTCTCGCTCGATACGCCGGCGGATGTCCAGCAAAAACTGGCTGACACCATCATCTGGGCTGACGCCGTCAGGCGACGCTATGGTGGTGATGCCCCAGTTCGCCAATACAGCCTCCTGCACCGGATTGCGCTGCGTGACGAACGCGAAGGACCTCGGTCGGTCCTGGCGGTGCCCGGACTCATCCCAACTCTGCCAAATCCGATGCAGCAGGAGCCGAATGTTGGGATCGGACATGCTGTATCCGATGAAAAGCAGCGTGCTGCCCAAGGCATCGGCGCGAAACCGGATATCGAGTGGCGAGTCGAACGCGAGCCGGTTGAGGAAGTCGGTCTCGGTCAAGACGAGCGAGGCATCGTCGTCGAAGTCGCCATGAAATTTGATGATGTGCGTGACGCCGGAACGGGCGCTTGCAATGTCCTTTGCGTTGCTGATCTTGGCATAGGGCTTTTCCAGGACCTCGAAGGCCGTCTCGAGGTTGCGGTCGTAGTTCGTGGTGTAAATGGTCGGAAAATCGAGCTCCACGATCAGCCGGTGGAGCCGTGAGGCCGCGATCCTGTCCGGGTCGACGCGCCAGTTGCGGTCGAGCCAGCTGCGGAGCGGGCCGATTCCGCCGCGCTTCAGCCGGTAGTACTCCGCCAGCATCTGATAGCCGCCGTGCATCCCAGCGATCACGTCGCGCTCAAGTCCAAGGTCATCCAGCAGATGGTCGATCAGAGATTGCCAGGACGGCAGGCCGACAGCCATCGAGACGCCGGCGCCGACGAACAGGATCGCGCAGCGTCGCTTGATCGCCGCGGCCAAGACCTCATGAGGCGGTCGCTCCTCGAATGCGAGTCCGGTCGGTTGCTGGTTCATCTACCTTGAATAACTGGACGAGACGCGGGTTCCTGGAGCCATGCCATCGCTCAGCGGTGAGGGGGCGGTCTTCTCCGTCTGCGCCGCGAAGCGGGCGATTAGACGACGAAGCTGCGCCTTGTGCACCAGACGGCCCGCCGTCTTCGGCGAGACCCAGATTGCTTCACGCTCTCCCTTTTCCGGCCACCAGCGCTCCTGCCCGTGGACCCTCATGGGAAAGACGGCAACGTTCATGGTCCGCTTGCGATCACCCTTCCGCTTGCGATGCTTGAAGGAGCCCAGCGCGCGCTTTGCGGTGACGCCGACGAGACCGGCCTCCTCGTACGCCTCGAGCGCAGCCGTACGGTGCGGCTCCGTCTTGCGCATCGGCGATCCCTTCGGGACACTCCACCTGCGCTTGCGCCTGGTCGTGATCAGCATCACGCGCAATTCGGAATTGTTCAGCATGAACGGCAACGCGGCGAATTGTTTCTTGCCCATCAGGCGCCTCCAGTTTGGTCGATAAGCCTACCCCGCAGCCATCGTTCCTTTATGCGCGAGTGTCCGTCCCCGATCAGAACTTCCGTTCGACCATCTTGAGGCGCAATCCGGAAATGGCTTCGCCCGGATTCAAGCCCTTGGGACACGCCTTCGCGCAGTTGAGGATGGTGTGACAGCGATAAATCCTGAAGGGGTCTTCGAGCTTGTCGAGGCGCTCGCCCGTCGCCTCGTCGCGACTGTCATTGACCCAGCGGGCCGCCTGGATCAGGGCCGCTGGGCCGAGGAAACGCTCGGAATTCCACCAGTAGCTTGGACAAGATGTCGAGCAGCAGGCGCAGAGGATGCACTCGTAGAGCCCGTCGAGCTTGGCCCGATCCTCATGGCTCTGTCGCCATTCCTTCGGTGGTGTGGGTGACACGGTTTGCAGCCAAGGTTCGATCAATGCGAGCTGTGCGTAGAAATTCGTCAGGTCGGGAACGAGGTCCTTGACCACTGGCTGATGCGGCAAGGGCAGCACGCGCAGCGGCTCGCCGTTCGGAACGTCCTCGCTCATGGACTTGGTGCAGGCGAGCGTGTTCTGGCCGGCGACATTCATCGAGCAGGAGCCGCACACGCCTTCGCGGCAGGACCGCCTGAATGTCAGCGTGGAGTCGATGTTGTTCTTGATCCAGATCAGACCATCCAGAACCATGGGCCCGCAATCGCTCATATCGACGAAGTAGGTGTCGAGCCGGGGATTGCGTCCGTCGTCGGGATTCCAGCGATAGACCTGGAATTCGCGCAACGATTTGCTGTCCGGCTTGGGCCAGATCCTTCCCTTTTCGACGCGGGAGTGTTTCGGAAGCCTGAACTCGACCATGTTACCTCCGGGAAGACATGAGGCGTGATAACCGCGCATCAGCCGGGATTGAAGCAGCGTAGTTGCAGAAGATCATCCAGCGACACACCCAACAGCACGATGCGAAAGGCCGGTGCTGTAGCGAGCATCAGCAGCAATATAAAAATGGCATAGACCAGAGCTGGCGAGGTCTCTCTAGCGAGGCTGTAGACTGCTTTCCGCATGGACCCTCCCTTGCGTGCCGGCGCGTGTCATGGCGGCGCCGATGACCAACATGGCCGCACCCCATAGCAGGAAGCCGATGTCCCAGAAGATGCGCTGCTCGTGAGGCACGGTCTCATTCACCTGGTGCAGCTTGAAGACCTCATGGTCAACCACGCCTTCAACCAGATTGAAGATGCCCCAACCGAGCAACACCGCGCCGAGACACTGGCCGCGCGACCAGTGGATGTCAGACCCGCGCGCCCGTTGCCACAGCACATACAGGCCGAGGAGCACAACAACATAGGCCGCGCTGTGGAAGATGCCGTCCCAGGTCGTGTTGAGCTTGACGTTGTCGATGGAGTTGAGCGGATACCAGCCGCTTAACATATGATGCCATTGCAGCAGCTGATGAAACACGATGCCGTCAAAAAACCCGCCCAGACCAAGCCCGAGAAGGACGCCCGCGGAAATCGGAAAGCTGCGTGAATTTCTGTGTTGCATGATTTTGCTCGTGCGCCGGTCGGCATCTGGATGATGGACAAACCGTCCTCAGTGCTGCCGTTCCTATGATCATGACGCACTTCCCGTGCCAATAACTTGCGTTAACCTGCGGGCTCGTGCCAGGATGCCGACATCAGGTGGAGCATCGCCCGGCTGCTTACGGCGGCGATAGGAACGTTCGAAACGGTCGCAGCGTCTTGTGAATCCAACATTGGAGATTCCACGTCGTATTTGCGATCAGATGGCACCCCGGCGAACAGCAGGTCGCATAGATGTCGCCGCCGATCATTCAGCGTCACCTGGCGATCCTGAGCAATCTCAGGGAAGTCGGCTAGAGCTTCACCAAGCGACAAAGGAGCGACGGTGGCCGTGTGTGTCCGCCCACGTCAAAGTCTTCGATGATTCCAATCGCGAGGAGCCAATATGGCGTATGCCCTGTTCAAGGACGGCGAAAAACTGAGCCGGACGTTTTCAACCAAAGAGGAAACCCTGAAAAAGGCCGAAGACGCCGGTCTGGTCGAAAGCGGCGGGGGTCAGCCCAGGCTCGAGGATGACCTGAAGATCAAGCCCTGCTCGCCCGACCCCGAACCTCGAAGCGAGGACGACCTCGATTGGACGCCGGAAAACCCGGCGTCCTGATCGCCGATCTAACAGCCTTTGCAGATGCTCTTGATCTTTCGATCGACGTGGGAATCCTGAGAGTTCTCCGAGCGTATTTCGGCGTCGCCCGGGATCGACGGACCGGGTGTCGCAGTTCCGTCAATCCGTCCGCTGCTGGTCCCCCCTGCGGGATTGCCGGCCCGCCCGACGGTGGTCGATCCTCGCGGCCCGCCACCGCTCGATTGGGCCGTTCCAGCGGTGTTCGTGCCGGTAGCCGTCGTGCCACGCGAAGCCGCGGCCGCGTCGCCTGGATTGCCCAGGCTGGGCGATGCACCGCCCGTCTGGTTTGTAGCTCCTGCAGACCCAAGGCCTGCCGACCCAGGGCTTGTGGCACCGCCGGTGCCGCCGCTCGTGCTGCTCGCGCTTGCTCCGCCCGATCCTCCCGAACCGCCGCCACCGCCACTCTGCGCCGAGGCGGCCCCTATCGACGCGGTCGCCAGGAACGCGATCAGCATCAAGCTCGAAGTTGTCTTAGCCATTGCTCAGCTCCTCTCACGATCGTCGTGCGTGTGATGTTGATCGCGCTCACCACCGCCTCCCGAGACGTGTGATTTGCGGTCGTTGGTAGCCGTTCCGGGCGCAGGGCGCTCATGCTCGCGACCTCCCTTTTCGGGGTGCTTGCGATCCTGCCGCGAGGAGCCCGGACCACCGAAGCGTTCACTGTCTGAGTTCTTGTGTGGCATTCATCGGTCCTGCTGGTAGCCTTGGTTTGTCGTGTTCTGCTTGATGTTGCCGTGACGACCCTGGGTGTCGAAGTTCTCGCGGTCGGGGACTCTTTCATCCGTCTCGATCCTGGGATCAGATCCGGGTCCCTTGTCGCTGCGCTGCTCTGGCGGTATGGGGGGCAATTTGGACATTGCATGCTCCTTGTTTCGGTCTCGCGACCTCATGCGCTGGCAATGAGATGGGGCGGCGGTCGTTCCTGATCGATGCTGATGCATGCCCCTAGGAACGAACGATTCCTGCCCGTGTTGACCCCGCAGTTCATACGGAAGGCTTTTTGTTCATGGTCCAGGCTCTATCGCGGGAAACGGAGAAGGACGGCACCCGGAAGCTGATGATGGCGGGATCGCTGGCGTACGTTGATCGCGTGCCACCACACCGACAGATCGCAGAGAGGACAAGTTATGCCGAAAGCGAAAGCGCCTGAAAACGACCCGAGAGAAACACCGGTCGACGATCCGCGACAGCAGACGGATTTGCCAACCCACCGGCAGACGGACCAGCCTTGGCAGGGAAATCCCGAGAAGGAGCAGATCGACCCAAAGCGTCCCCCGATTGATCTGGAGCGATGGCAAAAGTCGAATACCCACTAGCTGCTACGCATGCGCTTCGTTCACGCGTCGAGCTCATGGATGGTGGGCCGCAGGTCGCCGCCCTCATCGAGATCGAGCGTTGCCAGCGTGATCGGCAGCTTGAATCGCCTTGGACCGGCGCTTCCAGGATTCAGGAAAAGCACTCCGTTGATCGTGTTGACCTGCACCCGATGCGAATGTCCTGATATCACCACGTTCACACCGGTTGCCGCGGGGTCGATGGCGAGCGCCTTGAGATCGTGAAGGAGGTAGAAACAACGAGCGCCGAGGTGCACTGTTTCGGTTTCGGGATAGCGCCTCGCCCAACTGCCGACATCGACGTTTCCCCTGATGGCGGTGACGGGCGCTATTCGGCAAAGCCTCTCCAGAACCTCCGGCGCGCCGATATCACCAGCGTGGAGGATATGCGACACCCCTGCAAGACGGCGTCCGGCCTCAGGTCTGAGAAGGCCGTGCGTATCCGAGATCACTCCGATCCTCAACGCCATGTCAGGCCGCGACTTCAGTGCAGGACATCCAGTGGCACTTTCCCGATCTCCTCACCCTGCTGGTTCGTGACCAGGATGGAAAAATGACGATTCCTGAGTTCGGGACGCTCCGCAAGGAGCCTCTTCGCGATCTCCTCGGCAACGTCCAGCGCCACGATGTCGTCGGGCAATTCAGCTCCTCCCTCGTCGGCGACGGTCTCGGAGTCGACCAGATCAAAATGATAGCGCGGCACGTGAACCCTCAATTCGTCGCAGGAACGCGCGATCTCGGGCCTTCGTTCCGGCGCTCGCACGTCAACGCCCGGCGTGTCCGCAGGAACCCTCAGGGTCATCGCGGCATTGCTGCTTTTTGGAGCCGACACATGCTCGGAGAGTTGCGCGTGCTTGCCCAGCCGGGCGCAATCATCGCCAGTCTCGCCGTCCTGTTGCTGATGGCCGCTGGCGATGCGGCGATCGTGATCGCCGTGAAGGGCTGGCCATTCTAGCCCGATGATTGATGTCGGACATCCCTCTTCGGCCCATCGCTCCGATTAGCGGATAGGAACCTTTGTAGGCCTGCCCGGTTCCGCCTGTGAAGCGGAGTGCGACAAGGCGTCAATGCAGGTCTGGGTGCGAAGGGTTCTGGTGTTGTGCACGATCTGGCCGCTCACGGCGTGTGCGGGCCGGCAATCGGCGCTCGATCCGCAAGGGCTGCAATCCGACCAGATCTTGCACACGCTGTTCATCTTCCTCGCTGTGTCGGCGGTCGTCTGGACCGCCGTCGTGATCGCGCTCTGCATCGGAATGATGCGGCGAAAACGTTCGGCTGATCGGCCGCTTGACCTTCACCAAGCCTTCGAGGAATGCTCCGGGCGCGTCATCCTCGCGCTTGGGATTGCGACCACCGCCGTCGTGCTCGGTCTCTCCTTCGTGAGCTATGCCGGACAACGTACCGTCTTTGCCAAGGACGAGAAAGCCCACATCCTCAAGATCATCGGCCACCAATGGTGGTGGGAGGTCCGCTATGAGGCCGACAGTCCGCAGCAGAGTTTCGTGACGGCCAACGAGATCCGGATCCCGACCGGCCAGCCGGTGAAGGTCGAGCTGGAATCGGCGGACGTGATCCACAGCTTCTGGGTGCCGAGCCTGACCGGCAAAATGGACTTGATCCCCGGGCAGAAGAACGAGCTGCAATTCACGGCGAAGAACGCGGGCATCTATCGCGGGCAATGCGCCGAGTTCTGCGGGATCCAGCACGCCCACATGGCATTTGCCGTGATCGCGATGTCACCCGACGAGTTCGGCCGCTGGCGCCACCATGAAAACCAGAGCGCCAACAGCCCTGCCGATCCGCTCGGCAAGCAGGGCGAGGCTCTGTTCCGGGCGCGCGGATGCGCCTTGTGCCACAACATTAGCGGCACGCTGGCCGGCGGGCAGCTCGGCCCGGATCTCACGCATATCGGCAGCCGCACGACCATCGCGGCGGGAACGTTGCCGAATAATTCGGCCACGCTCGGCGCCTGGATCGCCGATCCCCAGCACATCAAGCCCGGCAATCTCATGCCGAGGATGCCGCTGCAATCGGATGAAATGATCGCCATCATTCATTATCTGGAGCAGCTCAAGTGAGCATCGCCGCTGAACCAAATGAGTTGCGGGACGACGTCCTGAACGGCCTTCGACTTTCCACACAGCTGGAGAAAGTGTGGCGCACGCCGTCCGGCTGGATGGGCGCGCTGACGTCGGTCGACCACAAGGTGGTCGGCCGCCGCTACATCATCACGGCGTTCGTATTCCTGCTCCTCGGCGGCCTCCTCGCGGTCCTGATGCGCATTCAGCTGGCCGGGCCGGAGAAGACGTTTCTCTCCGCCGACAAGTACAATCAGGTCTTCACGATGCACGGCTCGACGATGATGTTCCTGTTCGCCGTGCCGGTCATGGAGGCGTTCGCCGTTTATCTGGTGCCGTTGATGGTCGGCACGCGGAACATCGCCTTTCCGCGACTGAACGCCTTCAGCTATTGGATGTTTCTGTTCGGCGGCTGCTTTCTCTGGATTTCCTTTGCGCTGAATGTCGGCCCCGACGTTGGCTGGTTTGCCTATGTCCCGCTCTCCTCGCTGCAATTTACGCCGACAAAGCGCCCGGATGTCTGGGCGCAAATGATCACCTTCACCGAGGTCGCGGCGCTCGCCGTCTCCGTGGAAATCATCGTGACCGTGTTCAAGCTCCGCGCGCCCGGCATGACGCTCGACCGCATTCCCCTGTTCGTCTGGGCCATGCTGGTGACGAGCTTCCTTGTGATGTTCGCGATGCCCTCGATCATGGTCGCATCGACGTCACTGATCCTGGATCGCCTCGTCAACACGCGCTTCTATGATTCCTCCTCGGGCGGACATCCCCTGCTCTGGCAGCATCTGTTCTGGTTCTTCGGCCATCCCGAGGTCTACATCATCTTCATCCCGGGCACGGGAATGGTCTCGGCGATCCTCGCGACGTTCGCACGACGGCCGGTGATCGGCTATCCCGTGGTGATCCTCTCGTTGATCGCGACCGGCTTCCTGTCGTTCGGTCTCTGGGTCCACCACATGTTCGTCACGGGCCTGCCCCAACTCGGCGCGGCCCTGTTCACAGCCTCCAGTATGCTGATCGCGGTGCCGAGCGGGCTGCAGATCTTCTGCTGGCTGGCAACGCTCTGGGACGGGCGTCCGGTCTACCGGACCCCGCTGTTGTTCGTGATCGGCTTCATCGTGATCTTCGTGCTCGGCGGGCTGTCCGGCGTCATGGTCGCCTCGGTCCCGATCGACACCCAGGTGCACGACACCTATTTCGTCGTCGCCCACTTCCATTATGTCCTGATCGGCGGCGCTGTGTTCCCGCTGGTCGGCGCGGTCTACTACTGGTTTCCCAAGATCGCCGGCCGCATGCTCAGCGAGCGACTCGGGCGCTGGAATTTCTGGCTCGCCTTCATCGGCTTCAACGTCGCCTTCTTCCCGATGCACATCCTCGGGCTGATCGGAATGCCGCGCCGGGTCTACACCTACACCGCCGACATGGACTGGGCGCACCTGAATCTCGTGTCCAGCGGTGGTGCTCTCATTTTCGCGCTCAGCTTCGCGTTGCTTTTGGTCAATGTGGTCTACAGCTTGCGTAAGGGCGCGCTCGCAGGCGACAATCCCTGGGATGCCTCCACGCTGGAATGGGCGACGTCATCGCCGCCCCCGCCGCAGAATTTCGACCGCATTCCGGTGGTCAAGCACCGCGATCCGCTGTGGGCCGATAGCGAGAGCCTGCCCGTGGTCGCGGGTCTGAGCGCCGAGCGGCGCGAGGTCCTGCTGACGTCGCTCGCGGAAGCCGAGCCGCAGATCCGCGAGGCTTCGCCCGAACCCAGCATCTGGCCACTGCTCACAGCTATCGCAACGACCGTGTTCTTCATCGGCTCGATCTTCACGCCCTGGGCGGTGCTCTGGGGCACGCCGCCGATGGCCGTCACCTTGATCGGCTGGTTCTGGCCGAGCGGCAGCAAGGAGGACGAGGAGTGAGACAGACCATCGTCCGCAATGTCGCTGAACTGCCGACTTACGGCTACGGCCCGCGCAGCGGACCGTGGTGGGGCGCGATGGGCTTCATGGCGCTGGAAGGTATGGGCTTTGCCATTGCCATCGGTGCCTATCTCTATCTCTACGCCGTCAACCCAAGCTGGCCGATCGGCGCCTCGCCGCCCGATCTCTGGCCAGGCACAGCCGAAGTCGTGGTCTATCTGCTGAGCATCATCCCGAACGAGATCACCAACCGCGCCGCACACCGGCAGGATCTCGCGAAGGTGCGGACCGGACTCATCGTGATGGCCCTGATCGGCATTGCCCTGCTGGTGCTGCGCGGCTTCGAGTTCGCGCATCTCAACACCCGCTGGGACAATTCAGCTTACGGCTCCATTGTTTGGCTCATTCTGGGGCTGCACACGACCCACCTTGCCACCGATGTCGGCGACACGGTCGTGCTGGCGGTATTGATGTTCACGCGCCATGCGAAACCGCGCCGGTTCAGCGACGTGACCGACAACGTGTTCTATTGGAACTTCGTCGTGCTCGCCTGGCTGCCGCTCTATGTCTTGCTCGATTGGGTGCCACGCCTATGACCGCAGCCGATCGACATTCCAGACTGCTTTATTGGGCCGGCGTTGCGCTCGGGCCCATCGCGTGGGGTATCAACTTGCAGGGCGTCTACGTGCTCGCGCACTTCTCCTGCGAACAGACCAGGCTCAGCGGCGCGATCATGAGCGCGGTTCTGGCTGTCGTCGCGCTGGCAGGCACTGTCATTTCGGCCCGCGCCGTTCGGCGCGGCGCGGGGGCTGAATGGGCCGATGCGCGGGGTGGCGGACCACGAACGTTCATGGCCTGGCTCGGCGTCGGCTCCGGCGTGTTATTTGCGCTGGTGATTGCGAACCAGTTCGCCGCCTCGCTCATGATCAGCCCATGCCTGCGCTGAGCTTTGCAGCACTGCTGCTCGCGCTGCTCGCGGCGCCGGCCGATGCGCACGGACTATCGGATGTCGATCCCGGTTCGCTGTGGAGCTACGATCCCTGGCTCATGGCCCCGCTCTATGCCGTCGGTATCGGCTTCTATGTCGGAACGCAGCGGCTCTGGCATCATGCAGGTGGTGGCCGTGGCGTCAGCTTCCGCCAGGTGGCCGCGTTCTGGACCGGATGGCTGGTGGCCGCACTTGCCGTGACCTCGCCGCTGCACTGGCTCGGCGAGCGTCTGTTCACCGCGCACATGGTCGAGCACGAACTGCTGATGGTGGTCGCGGCACCGCTGATGGCGTTCGCCCGGATCAATGGTCCTCTGCTGTGGAGCCTGCCGGCCCGGCTTCGCCCGGCGGCAGGCCGCATGCTCGATCTGCCGATATTGGCGTGGCCCTGGCGTTTTGTAAGCCACCCCATGAGCGCGACCATCCTGCACGGCGCAGCGCTCTGGGTCTGGCATGCACCGCCTTTATATGCGTGGGCGCTCGAGAATACGGCGATCCATCGTCTCCAGCACATCAGCTTCTTCGCGACTGCGCTGTTGTTCTGGTGGGTGCTGCTGCATGGCCGCGGTCAGGGCCGTAGCACTCGAATTCGCGACGGCATCGCTGTCGCGTGCCTTTTCATCACCATTTTGCATTCCGGCGTGCTCGGAGCTCTGCTGACCGTGTCGCCGCGGCTGTGGATCCCAGGCCAGGGCGCCCTCGCCGGGGAATTCGGCCTCTCGGCACTCGAGGACCAGCAGCTCGCCGGCATCCTGATGTGGGTGCCCATGGGCCTACTCTATACCGGCGCCGCGTTGTTCTTTGCTCACCGCTGGCTGACTGCGAACGGCGGTCATTCCCGCCTGCCGCTCCCTTCAACATCCGGGCTGAGCGACGCTGCATAGGAACCGCAACTTCTGTTCGAACGTTCGCCTGCCGACTGCGACACTCCACGGAGGCCACATGGAAAAACGATCCGTCATGGTGCTAACGGCAATCACCGCAGCATTCTTGGTGCCTGCAGTCTTGAGCGCGCAGGACCAACCCAAGTCAGGGATGTCGTGCCCGGTCGACCATGACAAGCTCGCCGATATCCTCAAGAAGAGTGTCAAGCCGGGCGGCGGCCCCAGCAACGGCGGTCTCGACAACAACGAGTGGGCTGCCGTCGTCAATCGGCAGGGCATCGTCTGCGCAGTTGCCTATAGCGGCGGCAAGGTCGACGACCAGTGGCTCGGCAGCCGGGCCATCGCGGCCGAGAAGGCCAATACGGCAAATGCGTTCAGCCTGAAGGACAAGGCGATCGCGACCGCCAATCTCTATGCCGGTGCGCAGCCCGGCGGGTTCCTGTTCGGAGCGGCACTCGGCAACCCGCCGTCTCCGGAAGCCTTGTACGCCGGATCTCCCGACAACTTCGGCACGGCCCAGGATCCGATGGTAGGCAAGCCGATCGGCGGCACCATCGTGTTCGGAGGCGGGTTGGCGCTCTATGACGGCAACGGCATCACGGGCGCGCTGGGCGTCAGCGGCGACAGCTCCTGCGCCGATCACAACGTGGCCTGGCGCGTGCGTCACCAGCTCGGGCTCGACCGCGTGCCGGCCGGCGTCAGCCCCAACATGAAAGACGCAATCATCTATGACATCGGACCCGACGGCAAAAGTCCGTCTGGATTTGGCCACCCCAAGTGTAACGGCAAGGAAGATCAGATCGCAGTTGACCTCGGCGCCGGCGTGTCCGGCAACGTCGTGAGATAGCTCGTCGTCGGTCTCACCTCTTTGGAACCAAGCGAAGTCGGAACGTTTGTAGGTTCGTAAACCGGCCTGCAACGGCGCACGGCCTCATCACTGCCGTGGAGATCTTTACATATGTTAGTGCGTGGTCTCACGCGTTTGCTGGGCCGACTTCCAGGCTTCCTTTGTGCCCTTTGCGCGTCCTGCGCGTTGCTGTCGTCCGCCTCGGCACAGAGCGATCTCGCCAGCCGCATGAAAGATCCCGGCCAGTGGCCGATGGCGGCGCGCGACTACGCCAACACCCGCTATAGCAACCTTGATCAGATCAACACGTCCAATGCATCGCGCCTCCAGCTTGCATGGACGTTCTCGGTCGGTGCCGATCGCGGCCAGGAGGCGGCGCCGCTCGTGGTCGATGGCACCATGTATGTGGTCGGCCCTTATGCTGGCCCCTACCCCAACCGTGTGTTCGCACTCGATGCCACGAGCGGTGAATTGAAATGGTCCTACGCGCCAAAGCCTGAACCGGCAGCCGCGGGCGTTGCCTGCTGCGACGTCGTCAATCGCGGACTCGCCTTCGACAACGGCAAGGTCTTCCTCAACACGCTTGATAACCACACGGTCGCGATCGACGCCAAGACCGGCAAGGAGCTGTGGCATACGAAGCTCGGGGAGATCAACAAGGGCGAGACCATCACGATGGCTCCCGTCGTGGTCAAGGGCAAGGTGCTCGTCGGCAACAGCGGCGGCGAGATGGGCGTGCGCGGCTGGGTCACCGCGCTCGATGAAAACACCGGGGCCATTGCGTGGCGCGCCTACGCCACGGGCCCGGACAAGGACGTGCTGATCGGCGACGACTTCAAGCCGTTCTACGACAGTCTCAAGGGCAAGGATCTCGGCGTGAAGACGTGGCCGGCCGACCGCTGGCAGGTCGGCGGCGGCACGATGTGGGGATGGATCTCCTACGATGCCGAACTCAATCTGATCTACTACGGCACAGCCAATCCGAGCCCATGGAACGCCAACCAGCGCAGCGGCGACAATCTCTGGAGCACCACAATCTTTGCCCGCGACCCCGACACCGGCCGCGCCAAATGGGCTTACCAGATCAACCCGCACGACCTGTTCGACCACGACGAGATCAACGAGAATGTGCTCGTCGATCTCGAACTGAATGGAAAGCCGCGCAAGGTGCTGATCCACCCGGGCCGCAACGGCTATATGTACGTGATGGATCGGGCGACCGGCGAAGTCATCTCGGCGGACGCGTTTGAATTCGTCAATGCCTATAACGGCGTCGATCTCAAGACCGGCAAGATCATCCCCAACGAGGAGAAGACGCCGCTCGCCGGCAAGACCGTCGAGAACATCTGCCCGGCCGCGCCGGGCGCCAAGGACTGGCAGCCAACCGCCTGGTCGCCCCGCACCAAGCTGCTCTACGTGCCGCATCAGCATCTTTGCATGAATTTCAAGGCATCGCAGGTCGGCTATATCGCAGGCACACCTTATGTGGGCGCCGATGTCGACATGTATGCCGGCCCCGGCGGCCACCGCGGCGAATTCATGGCGTGGGATCCCGTCGCGCGCAAGAAGGTCTGGGAGATCCACGAGAAGCTGCCGGTCTGGAGCGGCGCGCTGGTTACGGCAGGCGACGTCGCGTTCTACGGCACCATGGATCGGCTGTTCAAGGCCGTGGATGCCAAGGACGGGCATGTCCTCTGGCAATTCCGCGCCGGCTCCGGATTCATTGGCCAGCCGATCTCCTATCGCGGCTCCGACGGACAGCAATACATCGCGATCCTGTCGGGCGTCGGCGGCTGGCCGGGTGTGGTGGCCAACGCCGAGGTCGATCCGCGGGTGCGCAACGGCGCGCTCGGTTTTGTCGGTGCGACCCAGGATTTGCCGTTCTACACCGCGGGCGGGAGTGAGCTGCTGGTCTTCAAACTCGGCGGCGCGAATGGTGAGGACACCAGCCATGCGCCTTCGAAATAGTTATCCCGGCATCGCTCTTGGTTTTCTGGTCGGGCTTGCAACCACGGCGGCGGCAGCGTCGGATCGCGAGCTTCGCGTCTGTGCCGATCCCAACAATCTGCCTTTCTCGAACAGCGCCGAAGCAGGATTCGAGAACAGGCTCGCGGCCATGGTGGCCGAGCATTTCGGCCTGCAGGTCTCCTACACCTGGTGGGCGCAGCGCCGCGGCTTCATCCGTAACACGCTGAAAGCCGGCAAATGCGACGTCGTCATGGGCGTGCCGTCCGGCTATGATCTCGTCGAGACGACGAAGCCGTATTATCGCTCGAGCTACGTGTTCGTCACGCGGCAGGACCAGCACCTCGACCTTTCGTCCCTGCTCGACCCGCGCCTGCATCACCTCGCGATCGGCGTGCATCTGATCGGCGATGACGGCAACAATCCGCCGCCCGCGCAAGCGCTCGGCGAACAGGGCATCGTTGACAACGTCCGCGGCTACTCCATCTACGGTGATTATCGCCAGGCCGATCCGCCGGCGCGCCTGATCGAAGCCGTCGAAAGCGGCAGCCTCGATGTCGCCGCAGCCTGGGGTCCGCTCGCCGGATATTTCGCCCAGCGCTCTCCCGTCCCCCTGACGGTCACGCCGATCCGGGATTACGAGCGCTTTGCACCTCAGCAGTTCCAGTTCGCCATCGCGATGGGCGTGCGCAAAGGCGACGACGCCTTGCGCGACCGACTGAATGCATTCATCGACGAGCACCGGTCCGAGATCACCTCGCTGCTGCGCAGTTACGGCGTTCCGCTGGTGGACCAACCGGTTACGGTATCGGGAGGACATGAGTGATGTCTGCTCCAGTGCTGCGCGCGAGCGCCCTGTCGTTGCTGCTGGCGGTTGTGCCGAATGGTGCGGGACTGGCCCAGCAGACTTTGCCGCAGTCGCAGGAGGCGCAGATGCCGACGCTGTCTCCGCGCCCGAACTTCGGTGGCAGCGTCGGCAATGGCAGGCCCGGCGTCTTCATGCAGGTCCCCGTCAGTCACCTCCATCCCGGCGCGCAGCCGGACCCGCCGCAGATCAAGAACCCTGTGCAGGGCGATCCCAATGCGGAGCAGCGCGGGATGACCTACTACGTCAACTTCAACTGCGTCGGCTGCCACGCGCCAAATGGCGGCGGCGGCATGGGTCCGGCACTGAGCAACAACAACTTTACTTACGGCTCGCAGCCAGAGAACATTTTTCTCTCGATCTACCAGGGGCGGCCGAATGGAATGCCGGCCTGGGGCGGCGTGCTGCCCGACAGCGTGATCTGGGATCTCGTCACCTATATCGGCAAGATCAGCAACGAGCCGAGCCACCAATGGGGCCGAACCTTTTCCGCGAATCTGCCTTCGCCCGAAGTCGAGCAAGTCCCGAGCGAGCAGGTCTCGACGACCGATCCCTGGTCTGCCACCAAGTCTTTCAATTTCGGCCAGAAGCCCTGATCGCCGGGAAGCAGCGATGGCAAATCCGATCACGAGATTGCTAGTCACCGCGCTGCTGGCTACCACAGGCGCCGCCTGCAAGGCTGCGGGCCCGGACAACTTCACCGGCGACGCGCGTCGTGGCGCCGACCTCGTCAAGCAGTATCACTGCGGCGGCTGTCACGATATTCCCGGCATTGCCGGCGCCGAAGGCAATGTCGGCCCACCCTTGCATCGGATCGGCACGCGGACCTACATCGCCGGCTACATCCAGAACTCGCCGGACAACATGGCTGATTGGATCGAGGATCCACAGCGGGCGTTGCCGGGCAATGCCATGCCGAGAATGGGCATCCCGCAGAAGGACGCGCGGGACATCGCGGCGTTTCTCTATACGCTGAAGTGACCATCATGCCTCCCATGCATCGTTCAATGAATTGGCTCCGTGACGCGCCATTGCTGGCCATCACCATTGTGCTCGTCGCTATCATGGGACTGGGCCTCCTGGCTGGCGGTGCCTGGCTCGAGGCCCTCGGTGGCTCCGTCTACTATCTGATCGCGGGCATCATGCTTCTGCTCACGAGCTGGCTGCTCGGGCGCCGCCGCGCCGAGGCGCTCTGGGTTTATGCCGCGCTGCTGGCCGGAACGATGGCCTGGGCGATCTGGGAGGCCGGCCTCGATTTCTGGTCGCTGGCGCCGCGCGGCGACGTACTCGTGCCGCTTGGCCTGTGGCTGATGCTGCCCTTCATTGCCTCCCGCCTGGCGCCTCGCTTGCGCGCAGCGCGATGGGCGCTTGGCCTTGTGTTGGTCGCCGCAGCCATCGTCGTCGGCATGTCCCTGACGAGCGATCGCCGCGATCTTGCCGGCACGATACCTGAGGGCGAAACAACGGGGGCCATTGCGTCTCCCGAACCGGACCAGCCCGCTGCCGGCCAGAACTGGACGGCCTACGGCGGCAGCGGCTTCGGTACGCGCTTCTCGTCGCTGAGCCAGATCACCAAGGACAACGTCAAGGACCTCAAGCTCGCCTGGGAATTCCGCACCGGCGATCACAAGGGCCCGGACGATCCCGACGAGATCACCAACCAGGCGACGCCGCTCAAGGTGGGCGATCTGCTCTACACCTGCTCGCCGCACCAGATCGTGTTCGCGCTCGAAGCCGCGACCGGAAAACTGCGCTGGAAGTTCGATCCGCAGGTGCAGCACAACAAGGCCTTCCAGCACATGACCTGCCGCGGCGTGTCCTATCACGCGACCAAGCCCGGCGCGATAACTGCCGACGGCACGCCGGCCCCGAGCGATTGTGCGGGGCGCATTTTCATACCGACCAACGACGGACGGATGTTCGCGCTCGATGCGCAGAGCGGCGTGCCTTGCCAGGATTTTGGCAATCAGGGACAGATCGATCTCAAGCAGGGCAGCGAGATCCAGACACTCGGCTTCTACGAGGGCACCTCGCCGCCCGTCGTCACGGACAAGTTGCTGATCGTCGGCGGAGCGGTGATCGACAACTATTCCGATCGCGTGCCGTCGGGCGTGATCCGCGGCTTCGACATCTATTCAGGACGGCTGATCTGGGCATTCGATGCCGGCAATTCCGATCCGAACGAGATGCCCTCGGCCTCGCATCATTTCACGGCCGGCTCACCCAATTCCTGGAGCATTTCCGCGGTCGACGAGAAGCTCGGACTGGTCTATGTGCCGCTCGGCTCGAGTTCTCCGGATATTTGGGGCGGCGGCCGTTCGCCCGAGAACGAGCGCTACGATTCGGCATTGATTGCCCTCGATCTCACGACCGGGAAACTGCGTTGGTCGTTCCAGAACGTGCACCACGATCTCTGGGACATGGATATGCCGTCGCAGCCCAGTCTGGTCGATTTGCGCCTTAACGGCGGCGTGACGCCTGCGATCTACATCCCGGCAAAGACCGGCGACATCTTCGTGCTCGACCGCCGCGACGGGCGTCAGCTGGTGCCCGCACCGGAGAAGCCGGTGCCGCAGGGCGCCGCGAAGGGAGACCGGCTGTCGCCGACCCAGCCCTTCTCGGAGTTGAGCTTTCGCCCGCCCGGCATGCTGACCGACGCGCAGATGTGGGGCAGCACGATGTTCGACCAACTCGCCTGCCGGATCAAGTTCAAGCGCCTGCGCTATGAGGGGCCGTTCACGCCGCCGTCTGAACAAGGCACGCTGGTGTTTCCAGGAGACTTCGGCATGTTCGAATGGGGCGGCATTGCCGTCGATCCGCAACGCCTGATCGCGATCGCGAACCCTCAATCGATTCCCTTCGTCTCGCGTCTCGTGCCGCGCGGGAAAGACAATCCGGCAGCGCCGAACGCGGCGCATCCGCCGGGAACCGAGCTCGGCGTGCAGCCGATGTACGGCGCCCCCTATGGCGTCGACCTCGGCATTTTCCTCTCACCGCTCGGCATCCCCTGCCTTGCCCCGCCATGGGGCAACATCGCCGCGATCGATCTCAAGTCGCACAAGGTGGTCTGGCAGCATCGCATCGGCACGATCCGCGATCAGGCCCCGCTGCCGCTGCCATTCAAGCTCGGCGTTCCCATGCTGGGCGGTCCGATCGTCACCGCGGGCGGCGTCGTCTTCATCACGGGAACGATGGATGACTACATCCGCGCGTTCGACGTTCGCGATGGCAGACGGCTTTGGCAGGACCGCCTTCCTGCCGGCGGCCAGTCGACGCCGATGACCTATGAGGCCAACGGCAAGCAATATGTCGTCACGGTCGATGGCGGCCACGGCTCGTTCGGAACTAAACTCGGCGATTACGTGCGGGCCTACGCGCTGCCGTGATCTGCCTCGGCAGGACATGCTTGTGCTTGGCGACGCCTTGTCCCGATCTGCCAGCGCGACGCGCAACTGCTGAAGCCAGGAGAGCCACGCCCGCAGCTAGTCCCAGCGCCGCGAGCCCCTGACTGATGACCCCGGCAGGTGGGAGCTGCTTGCGTGACAGCCAACCGCCATCGATTGACGTGCCCTGCGGACCAGCTTCGATCATGGTGCCCTCGCTGCTCTTCGCCGGGCGCGCGCGCGACAGCAGGTAGCGGAAGGCAACCCCCAGGATGTTCTCGGTAATCTGCGGAGCCATCGCGTAGGCAATTTGGCCGGCACGCGCCGGCCAGCCCACGGCGACCTCATCTTGGGGTGCGCGGACGAGGCTCACGAACGTCTCGGCAACGTCCTCCGCCTGATACAGCAGCGGACCGGGATCGAGCGTCCGGCCGGACATGTTGGCGCCGTGGACGAAGCCCGGCGTGTCGACCATGGCCGGGAAGACGCCGCAGACATGGATGTTGCGATGAGCCCTGAGCTCCTGACGCAGGCTCGCGGTGAAGCCCCGAAGGCCGAATTTGCTCGCTGTGTAGGCCGCAGCAAAAGGCGTCGGAGCCCAGCCCCCGAGCGAGATGTTGTTGATCAAGATACCGCGGTTCTGGCGCAGGAAGATCGGAAGCACCGCGAAAGCGCCATGCATCGTGCCGAGGAGATTGACCTCGATCGTTCGGCGATGAAGTGCGATATCCGCGTCCTGATAGGCCCCGAAAACGCCGGTGCCGGCGTTGTTGATCCAGACGTCGATGCCACCGAGCGCGTCTTCCGCCTCTCGGGCCAGCCGCTGCACCGCCTCGGCATCGGTGACATCGGTCGGGATTGCCAATGCGCGGCCTCCGAGCGCCTCGCATTCTGCAGCGAGGCTCGTCAGGACTTCGGCACGGCGTGCCGCCAGGACCACGCTTGCGCCCTTTCCGGCGAAGGCCAGCGCCGCAGCACGCCCGATTCCGCTCGAGGCACCGGTTATGACGACGCGCGTGCCAGTCATTTGCCGCGGCTCGGATCCGGAGCCGCCCGCCGGAAGCAGCCAGTGCAGGGATCGCCGGAGACGCTCGGTTCCGTCCGCTTCGAACCAGTCGCCATGCGCGAAGATCACCCGCTCCGGCGACAGCCGTATGAGCCGCTCGGCTGCCGACCGCACGGAACGGCCGCCGAGGCGCAGCAGCAGTCGGAGATAGACCGGCGCCGTTCCGTTTGGCTTGGAAATGCCGAGGAGGTTTGCCGCGGCCTCGTTTGACGCGCTGAGATCATCGGGATCGAGATTTTGCACCAGATCCGTCAGGATCAGTGTCCGGCTGCGCTTGTCGAACAGCTCGATCTCGGAGAACATCGGAGCGTTCACCGAGACGGCTTCGAGGTCGGCCCTCCATTCCTCAGGCGTCGCCTCTCCAAGCTCGCGGTCGATGTGGATCCGTGCTGCTCGAACTTGCCGACGCGCCGAAAGGCCGCGCGCCGCGAAAGTCGTCACCTGTGGCAGCTCTCTCTGCCAGTCGGACAGGAACATCCAGTGCGCGATATTCGGCGCGAGCAAGTACCTTATCGGCCCTAGCCGCTCCAACTCACCGCGGAGAGTCGGCGAATGTCTCACCGGCGAATGCAGCACAAGATCGCCGTTCGAGAGCCGAATGACGGTCATACGCACCGGAAGTTTCAGACCGGCAGCGCTGATCGGGGCATCGTCCACGACCCAGATATCGTCCGTCGCTCGCGACAAACGGGCCGTCGACAAGGTAGCGTCGGAACTTTGCATGAGCGTCTTCCATCACAAGGCGTTTGCTCAAGCTTCGGGAGCGACGCTCGTTCCTCGCTAGGACGCCCGAGCCTGCATGCGGGCATTGCGTCGGCGACGGCGCGCGGCGAGTCGTCCTCGGATCCTCTCCGCCGGAATGTGCCGCGAGATCGCCGGGGCAAGCTCTGGTTCTGAGGGAGGTTGTTGGGTGGCAATCGGCGCTTGGTCCGGACGAGCTTCCATCAGACCGAGCACGGCGCGGCCCTTGGCCGTGATGCGCCACCCGCCATTTGTCCGGTCGATCAGCCCTTGCGAAAAGATGTCCAGCCCCGGCACCCGCCCGGCGAGCCGCCGGGTGCGCTCGGTCCAGTCGCGACCGCTGGTCGCCAGAATGGCCATATCCCGCTTGAGATCCTCCATGGCCGCGAACCCATCCGGGTAGCTCACCAGGATCTTGAGGACCGTCACGTGGAAATTCACCCCTGCCCCCACATGACCATCATCACATCGTCGGGACTTCTGAAAGGGCATTGCGGGCCGCTAGTTTGAGACGATCCGCAGAGATGTCGCCCCTGCTTGCAGTCTCCAGAAGCTTCGAGGCTACGCGAGTCCTGGCGCCGATCTCACAGCGTGGAACAGCTTCACACACCTCGTCGAGAACGGTGCGCAACAACGCCTTGGTCGCGGTATCGATCATGGAAAGCCCCGGCGGAAAGGTTCACGGTAGGGCAATCGCTCCGGCCAGGGATTCAACATTGTTAATGATCTTAAAATTTCGCTGCCTGGCCACTGCCGGCTTGGCGATGTCTTGGGCCTGCTGTGCGCGACCTTGCGGGCTCCTGCTCGGCATTGCTCGTGAAATCGGGGAACCTCCGTCGTCGGCCAATCGTTCGCATGCCATGGAGATTGTCGTTTTCGCGGTCCTCGTCCTCCTGGTTGCGACTGTAGTTCGGCATGCGTGATGGCGAACCGCGCAGCTTCGCATCCTCGCGGCTGATTCCGCCCGAGCTTTGCTTCGTCGCTTCACCCTCTTGTCCAAGAGGGCGCAGGGAAGGCCGGGTGCCGGCTGGCGCCCGCGGTCCGCTGCGCGAAAATGTAGCGCAAGGAAACCGCACAGCAGCATACAGGTGTAGCCAATCACTCGGCCTTCCCTGCGCGATGGTTGGACGGCTTATGCCGTGCTCTCCCGGGAGCCGAGTTCGTTCTGGCCTCCCTCGTCCCAGCGAAAGTCACCGGCACCGCGCCGGTTGACGCAGATGCCGCATTCGCCAGGGCTTGACCGTAGCAACGATGGCCAGGACCACACGGTTTTTGCCGTACGCACGGCTCGCCATTTCGCCGCAGTTTTTCCAGCCCTGTCGACGGAGCCGGAAACTTACAGACGAGACGAAGCCTAGCAGCGCCGCTCGTCGGAACGCAGCCTTGGGCTCACGGAGAGCAATCCGCCCTGCCCTTGGCCTCTCGCACCCGAACGCTGCCGCGTCCACCGCAAGCCCGGCTCGCGAACATGACGACCACAAGATCGCCCCTCAAGGATGAGCCGGGATGGCCAACACATACGCCGTTTCCGAATTTCGGTAAAGCGGAATATATTTGTGGAGAGGGGTTGACGGGATGGCGGGTGTTTTGCCCGACGGGCAGTCCTCCCATTGAACCTGCCACGGCCTTCTAGTCAAGCGACGCGCCTGCTCCGATGGAGAAGGCGAGTTCACCCTCTATCCACCACGCACTCCGCACCATCAATAACATAGGCTGCGTGACGAAAATCCCTGATGGTGGCGAGCTTGCCGGCGGACCAGTCGAGAAGCATGAAATATTTCGCCCGCCCGGCCGGCTTATTCGGATCGAACACGAGGATCGCGGGACGTCCCTCGACCTGCCCCGTCACCAGGTGCCAGTCGCTGTTCTTCGAATAATTGCCGAAATAGTTCGACACCTCGGCCTTGCCTTTCAGCCTGGTACGGTTGACGAGCTCGAGCCTGACGTCGTCGGCGATCATGGCGCGGATCGCGTCGAAGTCGCGGGCATTGAAATGGCCGACATAGGCGTTGAGTCGCGTGCGATCTGCTTCCGACAGGCCCGGCTGCGGCACATCGTCGGGCTCTCCGGCGAACTCCCGCAGCTGCGTGCGTCCGCGATGCAGCGCGGCCTTCACCGCCGGCAGGCTGAAATCCATGATGTCGCAGACCTCGGCAAGCGAGCAGCCGAGCACGTCCATCAGGATCACGCTGGAGCGCTGCGCCACCGGCAGCCGCATGAAGGTGCGAAGGCTGGTCGCGGCGATCTGGCGGCTTTCCACATCATCGAGCTGGTCGGCAATCATCTCCACCTCTTCAGCCGAGTGCAGCGCCTCCTGCCGGTTGCGGCGACGCAGGAAATCCAGCGCGGTGTTGTGCGCGATGCGAAACAGCCAGCCCTCCGTATTGACGGGCGTGACCGATTGCAGCGCTTCCATCGCCTTGATCAGCGCATCCTGCAACACATCCTCACCGTCGATGACCGAGCCGACCATGCGGGCGCAGTAGCGATGCAGTTTCGGCCGCATCCGCGCCAGCAGGGCCTCGGTATCGATGGTGGCCAGCGGGTCTGGCGCCATTGCTCCTCCGCTTCGCTTGTTCAGGACTCGTCCAGCATACGATAGTTGCCGACGATCCTCACATCACGAACCAGCGGCGGCTCCGCGCAG
>NZ_JADPJF010000034.1:132849-166363 GCF_023073295.1 Bradyrhizobium sp. 23
CGCGGATGCCGTCCTGGAACGTCTGAAATGCCTTGAGTTTCGGAATCGGGCTCGAGCCGTTTTCGGCCGCGGCCTCGACAAGATGGATGAAGGTGTCGTCCTCCAGCCGTAGCGTCAGGTAGCGCACGCCGTCCGGGCCGGCCGCCTTCAATTCGGCAAATACGGCCGAAACCAGCTCGGCATTCCGATCGGCCAGCTCCGGCCTGGCCTTGTACCTGATCAACGTCCTTCTCATCGCGCGCTCCTTGCTGATGTCGCGACCTGGTTCGCTCAAAATCGGGCAAATGGCCGCATCACCCCTAGGACGTTTGCCGGCAGGCGAAGGATGCGGCCCGGAACAAATTATTATTGGGCGCATCCTTTGCCGCTCAGCCCTCGTCTAGCCCGCAGAACGCGCCGCGACAGGCTGGCGCGACACACGGAGACAGGGCGATGCAGACCCCGATCAATCGCGCCGCGCAGAACTGGGTGCTCGGCGTCACCGCGCTGGCATCCTTCATGATGGCGCTCGATGCCATGATCATCACGACAGCATTCGCGACCATCCGCGCCGAATTCGGCAGCCCGGTCGAGACGCTGCAATGGACCGTCAACGCCTTCAATCTGACCTTTGCCGTGCTGCTCCTGACCGGCTCCGCACTCGGCGACCGCTTCGGTCGCCGCCGGATGTTCGCGGCCGGGCTCGCCCTGTTCGTCGTTGCATCGGCGGCCTGTGCGCTCGCAGGCAATGCCACCGCGCTGATCGCCGCCCGCGCGCTGCAGGGCGCCGGCGCCGCGCTGGTGATGCCGCTGGCAATGGCGATCCTGAGCGGCACGTTCGGCCGCGAGGAGCGCGCTCGCGCGCTCGGCATTTTCGCCAGCATCACCGGCTGCGCGCTGATCATCGGTCCCGCCATCGGCGGCTTCATTACCGAACATTTCGGCTGGCGCTGGGTGTTCTGGATCAACCTGCCGATCGGCCTGATCGCGATCGCCCTGGTACTGGCACGCTTGCGCGAAAGCTTCGGCCCGGCCGCCGCATTGGACATCCCCGGACTGGCGCTTGTCGCGCTTGCGGCGCTGGCGTGGGTGTGGAGTCTGTTGCGCGGCAACGCCGTGGGTTGGGCGAGCGCCGAAATCATGGCCGCGCTGATGGCAGGCCTGGTGTTCACAGCCGGCTTCGTTCTCTGGGAATTGCGCGCGACCGCGCCAATGGTGCCGATGCGGCTGTTTGCATCGCGGGCGCTTGCCTCCGGCATGTCCGCCAGCGTGCTGTTCTACGCCGCGATGTACGGCGTCTTGTTCCTGCTGCCGCAGTTCCTCCAGACCGCGCTGGGCTTCGACGCCTTCGGCGCCGGACTTCGCCTGCTGCCCTGGACCGCGACGCTGTTCGTCACCGCCCCGATCGCCGGCGCGGTCGTCAACAGGTTCGGCGAGCGGCCGCTAGTGGTGACGGGATTGCTGATGCAGGCGATCGGACTTGGCTGGATCGCGGAGCTCGTGAGCTCTGCGGTTACCTACTCCGCCCTGGTCGCGCCGCTGGTGCTGGCCGGCGTCGGCGTCTCGATGGCGATGCCGGCAGCACAGAACGCCATCCTGAGCTCGGTCGCGGTGGCCGAAATGGGCAAGGCGTCCGGCATCTTCAACATGGGCCGCTTCCTCGGCGGCATGTTCGGTATCGCCGCGCTGGTGGCGAACTTCTCGGCGCATGGCGGGGTCGATTCGGCCGCGCATTTCGAGAGCGGATTTGCCGCGGCGATGAGCCTCGCCGCGACGCTGTCACTGGCCGGCGCGATTGCGGGGTGTTTCCTGCCGGCACGGCGGCGGACCGCCGGAGCAGCCGCGCCGCAAGATGCGTGACACTGACAGCCATCAAAGCCGGAGGCGAGATGATCGCTTCGCGACCAAGTGCTGGCCTTCAATGATCGGCTAGCAGGTAGAATACCGGTTGCAGTTTCGACCACGCCGCCGCCGCGCCCAAGGCACTGTCAGGGCGCGGCGGCCTTGCGGACGATGCCGGCTGCGCGATCGGACTCGCGCTGGAGCTCTTCGCGGGTAACGATCCCGGTTGGCCCTGCGGCCGCGTCGACATCGACCGCGGCGACGCCCCCCGGCAGCGCCTTGACGTCGCTCCTCGATCACCTGCCCCGGCGAACAAGCGAATGCGCACGGGGCCGCGACGCCTTGGAGAAATTCTCTGGTTGGCGAAGCTATCGAGGCACGAAACCGAGAGATACTCGGTGATCTTCTCGGGCTCCAGGAGCCCGAGCTGGAACGAATGCGCAAAGACGGGGTCATCTAGCCCGTTGGGCAGCATCCTGTGACGATACCAACCGATTCTGCAGCAGCGGTCCCCTGCGGCGACGGGGCAGAAACAAAGGAAAGTCTCGCAGCAATCCGACCGCAAAAACGCCGACAACAAAACGTCGCACGAGACCCGTTTTGTTCTCAGCGACCCTTCTCGTCAGTTCTTGAAGAAGAGGGCTTATGCTTGGTGGGCGCACCAGGGCTCGAACCTGGAACCCGCAGATTAAGAGTCTCATCTTTCACAATAACTTTCAGCTACTTAGCTGTAAAACGCCGTCACAACAGCACTATCGAAATCAACAGGTTACAGACGAAATGTAAATTGCTCGGCGGCGCCTTCTGTACCTGCGACCGCTGCGTCCCGAACGCAGTGAACATCTTCTAAGTTGTTGATCTTTCTCTCATCGGCAGGTGCTTCCGTCCCGTTTTTGTTCACGCTCGTTTCACCCAATTCGTTGCGATTTCGTTGCGGCGGCGGCGAGGGAGAACGGCGCTCGGCGCGTCAGTGGGATCTTGGACTTGCGGCGGAGCAGCCGAGGCCTGCGAGGGTAAGCGTATTAGATTATGCGGTGATCTGTCGGGGGTTCGAGTCACTAGGGTGCTACCGTCTTTCCCCACACCAACCAGACCTGCGATATCTGATCCGATCCTTCGCGTGAGGCAGTTCATGGGCCTCGCACGATGGTCTGCACGGGTTGAACCATAATGGGCACGCACAGCAAACGGTCGCTGCCGTAGATGCTCGACACCCGGGCGCCACCGAAGTGCGGCCTACCGCTCGACACACGACACAACGACCCGGCAGAAATTGAAGGTGAAGCGTCCGTAGAGAAAGCCGCTTCCTGGCTCCAGTGCAGCCAGGCGATACGAATTGCCGAGAGCGCGGATAATCTCGACCATTTCCATGAATTCATGGTGCGTCAGCGCCGGGTGACGAAGCATGACATCGCGACACTCTCGAATGACATCGTCGCGGGCAAGTTCGGCAAGCCCTCCGTCAGCAACGCACGTCATATGCGCAAGGCCGCCTCGGGGTTGTTCAACTGGGCGGCTGAAGCGGGCCGCGACCATGTGACGGCCAGCCCCTGCGGACAAACTAAAACACCTGCACTAAGCCGACGTGCCCGAAATCCAACGACGGTCGATCTGAATCGCGACGATTACGAGGAACGGTCGAAACAGAGTGCCACGATCACGTGGCAGAGCGGACGCTGAATCGGTAAACCGCCGAGGTCTGCTTAGGCCGGCGGCTCCTCCACCGCGTCTTCAATTAGCTTGGCGGGCCTCGATCTCACCTCTTTCAATGGTAAGCGTCACGTCGGCAAAGGTTTCGAGCAGCTTTGGATTCGACTCGGTGATCAGCAGCGTAATGTCCTTATCCTGCAAACGAAGCCGCCGGAGTGCTTCCGCATATCGCTGCGCTAACACAGGCGCGAGACCCTGAAATGGCTCATCCAGGATAAGCAGCCGGGTACCAAGCATAAGCGCCCTCCCAAGCGCCACCATCTTGCCTTGGCCGCCCGAGACCGATCCCGCCGGACGTTTGGCAAGCTCTTTGAGTTCCGGCAGCACCGAATACGCTCGCTCCAGCCGCCGCCGCGTCTCGTCCGGATTCAGCTTGGCGACACGACCGGGAAGCAAAATATTTTCTTCGACGGTGAAGGCGGAAAACAGACGCCGGTCCTCAGGCGCGTAGCCAAGACCCAGCGACGGCCGGCGATGCGGCGCGATCGCTCCAAGATCTTCGCCGCCCAGACGAACGGTGCCGCTCGCTTTTGTGAAGCCCATGATAGTGCGCACGGTCGTGGTCTTGCCGGCGCCGTTTCGCCCGATAAGCGCTGCGCTCACACCCGGCAGCAGCGAGAAACTCACATTTCGCAACACAGGCGCGTCAGCAATCGCGACGTTGACATTCTCGAAACTCAGCATCGGTGTCATATCCCGATCACCTGTTCCCGGACCTTCGGGTCCGCCAGAACCTCAGCCGGCGTCCCAACCATCTGGATCTTGCCGACATTCCACACGGCGACGCGGTTGGCATAGCGCTCCACCATATCCATGTCGTGCTCGACGAAGACCGAGGTGACTTTCTCCTTTGCCAGCGCCGTGGTTAGAATGTCCATGATGGTGAGTTTCTCTGATGACGCGACGCCCGAAGTCGGCTCATCCATCAGGAGGAGCTTTGGCTTCAGCGCGAGCGCGAGTGCAATATCGACCAGCTTGCGTTGCCCTTCGGGCAGTTCGCGCGCCGTTCGTTCCGCATACGATTTGACACCGACGAGATCCAGCAGCCGCTTCATTTCCGGCACTTCCGGCATGAGAGAAAGAGCCTGGAAACCAGACGGACGGCCTCGCAGGGAGGCGGCCGCGATCAACATGTTCTCCATCACGGTCTGGTCGAGGAACAGCTGTGGTATCTGGAAGGCGCGGGCAATGCCGAGCCTGGTGATCGTACGTGGCAGCTGCGCGGTGATGTCGTGGCCGAGAAAGGTAACGGTGCCGGCTTGCGGCCGAAGATAACCGGTCGAGATGTTGAGGAACGTCGTCTTGCCGGCCCCGTTCGGCCCGATGATGGCAAGGTTTTCGCCTTCCAGGACGTCGAGGTCGATGCCATCGGCGGCGATGACGCCGCCGAACCGGATCTTGATGTTCTTGGCAGAAAGCAGGACGTTGGCCATTAATGCCCTCCCCGCCCGGATTGACCGTAGCGCTGGCGGAGGCCGATAAGGCCGTTCGGCGCGTAAAGAATGATGACGACCAGCACGACGCCGAGAATGAGCTGCCAAGAATCCGCCAGATGCGCCGCGGCATAGAACCGTACGCATTCGAACATCGCCGCGCCTGCAAACGCACCGAAAGCATGGGCGCTGCCACCGAGGATCGCGATGAACACGAACTCGCCGGACTTGGTCCAGAAGCCGAATTCGGGGGTCGCGATCTGCTGAATGATCGATACCAGAGTGCCGCCTATGCCGCCGAGAAATGCGGAGAACACGTAGCCGATGAGCAGCACGCGCCGCGCCGACATGCCAAGATATTCGAGCCTGGTTTCGTTAGATTTCATTGCCCGCAACATGTGACCGAGCGGGCTGTCGAGATAGCGTTGCACGCCGTAGAAGGCAGCAATCGCGACCAAAAGGCTCACGTAGAGAATAACGTATTGGAACGTCTCCGGCGTGAACGAAAACCCAAACAAGCCAGGACGGGCGACCCGGATGCCGTCCGCGCCGTTAGTGTAGTGGAACATTTTCTCGAGCAGCGACCACAAGACCATGGAGAATGCCAGGTTCAGCATTCCAAAGAAAATTTCCCTGTAGCGAACCACGAACAGGCCGACGATCAGGCCAAAAACGGTAGAGGTTATGCCTCCCAGCGCGAGAAAGATCAGGATATCGCCGCCGCCGATGTACTTGCCCCAGAACGCCGCGGTATAGGCGCCGGTGGCGAAGAACATCGCGTGTCCGAACGATACTTGTCCCGCCTGCAGCAACAGGACGATGCCGAGCACCACGATGCCCTTGGCGAGGATGAGCGCGAATAACGTCGCCCAGCTCGCGACGAAGAGCGGCAGTACCGCGCTGGCCAGAAACAAGATGATTGCGACTGCCGTGATCGGCTTGATACGGCCCGCCATCAGATTTTTCTCATCTGCACCGTACCGAACAGTCCGAACGGACGCACCAGAAGCACCAGTACCATCAGCAGATAGGGTACGAGAACTTCGAACTCCGGCTGCAGATAGATGACGAAGGCGCGCGTCAAACCGATCATAAGGGCCGTAAGGGCGGTGCCCTCGATCTGCCCCAGACCCGCAGTGGCTGCCACCGCGAACGAGAGCACGATCATGTCCGCGCCCATGCCGGGCACCAGCGACGTGGTCGGCGAAGCAAGCGCGCCGCCGAGCGCCGCCAGGCTCGCCCCGATGATGAACGTAATAGAGTAGACGCGTTGGGCGTCGATGCCGATGGCGGTTGACGCCTCCCGATCCTCGGTTACTGCTAGAATCACGGCTCCCGCAAGAGTTTTCCGCAAGAAGTAACGCAGTCCGAACAGCGTCGCGACTGCCACGCCTGGAAGCAGGACGACCTGGTAGGACGTATAGTTCACGCCGAATACGCTGATGTTCGGCAACAGCTTCAAGGGCTCAGCAGCGAAGATGGGCTGCACGCCCCAGATCAGACGCTGCAGATTGTCCATGATCATGAAGGCCGCGAAGGTGATCAGGAGCTGCAACACGTCGTCTCGTCCGTAAAGCGGCCGCAACAGGAAGCGCTCGATGAAACCGCCGCACACAAACCCTATGACGATGGAGGCAACCAGCAATGCGGGATAGGTAAGCCACGGCGACACCTGCGCAATCACGAGGCTCAACGTCGCGGCGAGATAGGCGCCAAAGGCATAAAGCGACCCGTGCGCGACATTCACCACGCGAAGCACACCGAAAATCAGGCTCAGCCCGACGGAAACCAGGAACACCAAGGCGGCGTAACTGATCCCGTCAAGGACGGCCAATATGGCGAGAGTCGAATTCATGGAGACCTTCAGGAAAGCCGTCCTGCGGTTTTTGCCCGGAGGACGATGATCTGGCCTACTGCTTGAAGGTCGGAACGTCCATTTTAACGAATTCCGGCTTGAGCGTCTTCAGCCACTCGACCGAGCGCACGCCCGCCGGATTGGTGATCACCTTCGGATCAAAGATCATCATGTTGTCGAGCAGTTTGAAGTCATAGCCCGGGAAAGACTTGGTGACGCCGACGAGCTGCGCTTCCAGACCTTGGTTGTCCTCGGGCCTCAGCGTGATCGGCCGGCCGAAACCGGTCGCGAACTCGGTGCCGGAGGTTGCGTCTACGACCTGCTCCCGTGTCGGCCAGTTGCCGCCATTGGCCTTGATCGCCTTGTCATAGGCAGCTTGCAGCGCCGTGAAAGCCTGCGCCATGTGGTAGACGGGGTAAATCGGCCAGGCGCCGGTCTTTGCCTTGAATGCCTCGGCAAACGCCTTGAAGGCCGGATCGTTCTTCTTTTCAGGATGCAGGAACCAATGATCGCCACGCGCGCCGACGATCAGGCCTTCCGGCAGATCCTTGCCCAGTCGCTGGATCGAGGATTCGCCGATGCCCAACACGAAGGTCGACTGTTGCAGCAGGCCGCGTTGACCGGCCTGACGGACCAGCGTGTCGAGATCGCCGCCCCAGGAGGTGGTTAGAACGACATCCGGCCGCAATGCCAGTAAGCGCGAAACTTCGGTGGAATAGTCCGGCGCACCGAACTTCGGAAAAAGCTCCGCCAACACCTGAACGTCGGGCTTCAGCGCCTTCAATGCGGTGGAGAAGATTTCCCAGCTTTCGCGGCCCCACGCGTAGTCCTGATTGACGACCGCGATGGTCTTAAAGTCGGGCTTTGTCTTAAGGAGATAGACGAGCACCGCCAGCATCTCCGGCGTGCCGTTAGCCTGCGTGCGGAAATTGTAGCGATATTTCTTCGTCTCCAGAATAGAAGCCGCACCGCAATCCCACATAAAGTTCATGACTTTGAGGTCTTCGGCGACCGGGACAAGCTGATTGCAGCTGCCCGAGGAGATGGAGGCGAAAGTCACGTCGACCTTTTCGTCTTGCACCATGCGCCGGTAGTTCGAGACCAATGCCTCGCCGCCGGCGCCTTCATCGATGAAAGACAGTTTTACCGGTACACCGCCGATTCCGCCCTTCTTGTTGAGGTCTTCTGCAATCATCTCGGCCGCGGCCTTTGCCGGTACGCCGAATACGGAAGCCGGTCCCGACAGGAAAGTGGTGATACCGATCTTGATTTCCGGCGGCTTGCTCTGCGCAAGCGCAGCGCCCGTAAAAGCTGTGATGACTAGACCGGCTGCAACTGCGGCTTTCAGCAAAAGCATTTGAATCTCCCCATTTTTAACTTGCGTTGACCGGGCGGCCATCGCGATTTTTCTTGCCGCGACGCTACTTATAATTCTGAAATATTGCCAGCACTTACTAGTTGCTGGGGTCGTGGTCGAGTAGCTCAGCCATTTGGCTTTCGCCCTCACAGATCCGGGCGGGCGGCTTTCCCGCACCCGGCTCTTCCCGAGGGTAACCCGCGTCATATCCGCGCCTGCGCCCAAGTGCGAGTGATGCGTGGAACGGGCAGACGGAAGCGTGCCGTCAGGGTCTCGAACTCCGACCAGCCCATGCGCCGACTTTTCTGACTGCGCCGTCTCAGACAGCGTAGCCAAGTCCGACGCACTTCGCGATAGAAGCCGTTGAGCGCTGGATAATTGTGCGGCCTGCCGTAGTAGCCGTAGTGTCCACGCAGCACTGCGACGAACCACTCGTGCTGGGTGGTCAGTGACTCGTGCATGAGCCGCCAGGCTTCCTGGCGCAACGCCGTCAGCTTGCGCGTCAGGCGTTTCCCTTCCGTCTTGTGCTTCACGATAAACCGGCCGTCCCGGGTCCGCCCGCAGTAGTGGGTGAAGCCGAGGAAGGCGAAGGTCTCGGGTCGCCGCTCGCCGCGCCGCTGACGCGAGAGGGCCGCAAATCGACCGAACTCGATCAGCCGCGTCTTGCCCTCATGAAGCATCAGGCCAAAGCTGGCCAGCCGCGCCTTGAGGGCCAAGAGCATCTCCTGCGCCTCCGCCTTGTTCTCGAAGCCCATGACGAAGTCGTCCGCATAGCGCACGGCCACAACGCGACCGCGTGCGCGGCGACGGCGCCATTGATGGATCCAGAGGTCGAGGATGTAGTGCAGAAAGATGTTGGCGAGGAGCGGGCTGATGCCCGCCCCCTGCGGGGTACCCCTATCCGTTTCTTGCTTCTCGCCGCTCTCAAGAACGCCGGCCCGCAGCCACAGCTCTATGAGCCGCAAGATGCGAGGATCGGCGATCCTGTGCGCCACCATCCGCAGCAGCCACTCGTGGTCGACCGAGTCGAAGAAGTTGCGTATGTCGGCATCAAGCACCCAGTTGACGCGCTGGCTCATGATCGCCGTGTGCAAGGCGTCAAGCGCCATATGAGGATTCCGCCCCGGCCGAAAGCCGTAGGAGAACCCGAGGAAGTCGACCTCGTAGACGGCGCTCAGCACCTCGGCTACCGCGCTTTGGACAATCTTGTCCTCTAGCGCCGGCACACCGAGAGGCCGCTTACCGCCATCGGCTTTGGGGATGTAGACTCGCCGTACCGGCTGTGGCCGATAACGACCAGTGTGGACCCGCCCGCAGAGCTCGCGGAGGTTATCCGTGAGCCTCTGTTCGTACTTCGCCACCGTTACCCCATCGACCCCCGCGCTGGCCTGCCGCTTTTGTCGTCGAAACGCCCGAAGCAGAGCGTCCTCGTCGATGTGGTGCAGCAAGGCTGTGAACCGGGTTTGGGCAGCCTGCTTGGCTGCCGCGTTCACCCGTTCGAGGTTCGGCGGCAAGGCAACCCGGCTCTGTGTCCGGACCCTGGCCTTCTCGCGCGGGCTCCCCTCGGGCTGGCCCCTTCCCTCCATGCGTCTCGTTTCCTTCGACGACTTCACAGGTACTATGGACCAGTCCGACTCCCGACCTCAGCTCGGACCGCGGCTCTGGCAGTGCCTTGCCGCTGCCCCCCGTTGGAGACCAATCCAACGGACCCGGTCGGGCCTCTCATGTTCCGATGATTACCTTCCATGCGTGATCCGGCCATCGACCCCGACGGAGCGGCATCGTCTCGCATAACGACGATGCTCATGCAGCCTTCGTGTTTAGGGAACACACTCGGCCTCCGCGAACATCCACCTTTCGAGGCTCATTCCCGCACCCCACATGGCTCCTGTCTACACTTCGAACCCCGCGTTGCCGCGACGCCCGCAAGACTCGGTCCCGGCCTGCCTGCTTCGGCTTTGGCCGGATGGGACTTGCACCCACAAGCATTCATCAGCTTGGCATGACGTACTCCCCGGTGGTGGTGTAGCTCGGTAGAGCAAAGCCGCCCGGATGCGCGCCTTCAAATAGCGCCGTAGCGGGCGGGCAGCTTTGCGGTGGTCACCGGCAGTTCTCCGGTAGGATCGGGTTGCGACACGCCAACGCAACCGAGGAACCACCGATGACCGAAGACATGATGAACCTGCGCACGCTCGTAGAGAAGACCCCCGACGCCGATCTGCTGCGCGAGATGATCGGCTTTGCCGCCCAGCGCCTGATGGAGCTGTGGAAGGCCAGACCGGGGCGGCCTACGAAGAGAAGAGCCCCGAACGCCTGGCCCAGCGCAACGGCTACCGCGACCGGATCTGGGAGACCCGCGCCGGCGCGGTTGAGCTGCACATTCCCAAGCTGCGCGAGGCTCCTACTTCCCGGGCTTCCTGGAGCCGCGACGCATGGCCGAGAAGGCGCTCACCGCCGTGGTGCAGGAAGCCTATGTGCAGGGCGTCTCGACCCGCTCGGTGGACGACCTCGTCCAGGCCATGGGCATGACCGGCATCTCCAAGAGCGAGGTCAGCCGGCTGTGCGGCGAGATCGATGACAAGGTGAAGGCCTTCCTCGCCCGTCCGATCGAGGGCGACTGGCCGTATCTGTGGATCGACGCCACCTACGTGAAGGTGCGCCAGAATGGCCGCATCGTCTCAGTCGCGGTGATTGTCGCGGTTGGCGTCAATAGCGACGGCCGACGCGAGGTCCTCCGCATTGGCATCGGCCCTTCCGAGGCCGAGACGTTCTGGACGGCGTTCCTGCGCCAGCTCGCCCGCCGCGGCCTGCGCGGCGTCAAGCTGGTCGTGTCCGACGCCCACGAAGGCATCAAGCCCACCGTGGCCAAGGTGCTCGATGCCAGCTGGCAGCGTTGCCGCGTCCACTTCATGCGCAACGCGCTGGCGCATGCCGGCAAGAGCGGGCGGCGCGTCGTCTCCGCCTTCATCGCCACAGCGTTTGCCCAGGACGACGCCGAGGCCGCGCGAACCCAGTGGCGCAAGGTCGCCGACCAGCTCCGCCCCAAGCTGCCCAAACTTGCCGGCTTCCTCGACGAGGCCGAGACCGATGTGCTCGCCTACATGACCTTTCCGCACAGCATCGGACCAAGCTGCACTCGACCAACCCGATCGAGCGTCTCAACGGCGAGATCAAACGGCGGACCGAGGTGGTCGGCATCTTCCCCAACGATGACGCCATCACTCGCCTCATCGGCGCGATCCTGCTCGAACAGAATGATGAATGGGCCGTCCAGCGTGCCCGCTACATGGCACTGGAAACCATCGCGCCGTTGAGCGATGATCCGAGCGTCAGCATCACGGCTATCGCCAGCTGACCAGCCCGGCTCTCCAGCCGGCGAACGCGGTGACCCGCCGCCAGCTACACCACGCCACGGGACACGATCGGTGCTGGTGGGAAGGGCTTCCGCGGCTCGACAGTATATAATGAGATTGGTTCAGTATGCTCATGAACCTTACCGACCGTCCCACTTGCCCCCACTCGGAGCGGTTATCGACTGCGAAGCGTGAATGCGCGCTTGGCTACGTATGCCTCTGGAGAGAGAAGTGATCAATTTAAAGGGTGTGGTTGCACTCGCTTTCAAAGCGAACGCGCTGTCGCATCACCACTGTCCCCTGTGAGCCCTGCCGCGCATGCGATAGCAATCGTTCGACAGAGCCGTTTAGCAATTTCGAGTTCCGTTTTCCGCTTCTGCAGAATAGCTATCGCCATCGCAGAGCCAATAGTCGTCGAGCGGTTTGAAACCGTCAAAATTCACTGCCACCCCCACTGTCCAGTGGTGATCGAACCGGTCTCTGCCAATCGTCTCCACGGAAAAAGGTAATTTCTGCGGTTTGGGCTGGAGACTTTCGACGACTTCTCGCCAAGGTTGCCGGTTTCAGAGGAGCAGAGACTTTAGAGAGCCGCACAAAAATCCCGTAAAATGCGGCACTTTCAGCCAATACGGTCCCACTCTCTATAATTGAGTGACTGCTTGGCTGCGGCGGGAGAGATCGAACCTCCGAATGGCGGAATCAAAATCGCCGATGCACAAATCGGTCTATCGGCGCTTCGAGACCGGATCGGTTCTCCTCTATGACCGCATGGCGGCTTATTGGCCAGACAACATAAGAGTTCACATCGACTTCAAGCACTATTTCGGTGGAGGCGCTGCGCGGCTACCCAATGCGTCGCTGATGAAATTGAACAGAAGTGGAAAAATGCCGGCTATGTCGGGCGGCTCTGATCTACATACAACATCAAGGAAGTGGTTCTGCCGGACGCCTTCGAGTCGCCTTGGCCTCCGTCGAGACGGACAGAGTAGATCACAATGCCGAGAGTGGACTCGCCGGCTGGCCGTCAAGAACACCGTTTGAAAAACCGTTTTAGTCCGTCGGTCTCAAACGGTTTCTCTTGCTAAGGTCTTGATTTATTTGGTGGGCGCACCAGGGCTCGAACCTGGGACCCGCTGATTAAGAGATAGCGACGGGTAGAGAACAATCAATGACTTACCAATCGCACCACTGGGTTTATCCGGCCGAAAACGGGCCTTCGTCGCAGGATCATAGTGCTCCCAGCATTGTCTATCAGCGGCACCTTGATGGTTCGCCAAATAAAATATCGATACTTCAGCGTAGACACCTGTGCTTACCAGAGTCAAAACGACACGAGATCTCCGGTTTCCGCTGCGCGCTTGACCGCGTCGATCACCCTGAGCGTTTTTAGCCCTTCGCGCCCGCTCACCACAGGCGTGGCCGTGCCGCGGATAACGCCACAGAAATTTGCGATCTGCAGGCCAAGCGGGTCTTCTTTCTCGAACCTCAGCCGCTCGCGCTCGATCGGCGCCCACCAGCTGGCCTTGCTCGGGTGATGCCACAGATCGAGTTGCGGAATGGCCAGCGATGCCCTCGTGCCGCCGATCTGGTAGCAGGTCTCCAGCGTATGCTGTAGGCCGGATTCTCTCCGGTGGTGAATTCCCAGCTCCAAGGCGACTGGATAGTATCGGAGACATTGACCGTTCCCAGCGCGCCGGACGCGAAGTGCAGGATGATCACCGCGGTCTCTTCGACCGCATTTCCACGCAGCCGATTGGATTGGGCAGCCTGTACCGCCACGATATCCCCGCACAGGTACCGCAGCAGGTCGACATCGTGGATGAGATTCACGAAAGCGGGACCCGCTCCTTTCTCGCCGCGCCAGGGCACTTCAAAATAATCGTCCGGCTTGATCAGCCAGAACATGCCATGCACTGACACGATCTGACCGAGCCTGCCGCTGTCGATCTCCGCCTTGGCGCGCTGGATCATCGGGTTGTGGCGACGGTGGTGGCCGGTTAGCAGCGGCACGCCCGCCCGCTCGGATGCTTCGACCAACGTCTGTGCCGCCACGATATCATCCGCTAACGGCTTCTCGATCAGCGCCGGGATGCCCGCAGCGATACAATCCATGCCGTTGGCCACGTGCATCTGGTTGGGGGTGGCGACAACCACCCCCTCCGGCCGGTTTTCAGAGATCATGTCCTGAACGGACGAAAACCAGTCCACCTTGAGCGATACCGCCAACTCCCGTGCAACCGGCATCGGATCGACGATTGACGATAAGACCGCCTCCGGCCGCGCGAGAATATGTTCAATGTGTCGCTTGCCGATGAGACCCGCTCCCATGACCGTCAGGCGGACGGGTGCACTCATACGATTCTATCCCTTCTCATCGAGCAGCTTGGCCAACCGACGCAAACCGAGCAGATAACCCTGAGTGCCGAAGCCTGCAATAACGCCATCAGCTCGTTTGGAAACGAACGAGCGGTGGCGGAATTCCTCGCGCTTGTGCACATTGGAAATGTGCACCTCGATTACTGTCCCCTCGAACGTGTTCAAAGCGTCTAGGATGGCGACCGAGGTATGGGTGAAAGCCGCGGGATTCATGACGATGCCGACAGCCGTCTCGCGCGCCTCGTGGATCCAGTCGATCAGCTCGTATTCCCTGTTCGACTGGTGAAAGCGCATCTCCAGAGCCAGCTCCGTGGCTAGCCCCCGACAATCTCGCTCCACATCCGCAAGCGTCTCGTGGCCATAGATGTGGGGCTGACGCTTGCCAAGCAAATTGAGATTTGGCCCGTTGAGGACGTAGACAAGACGGCTCATGGAATAACTCCGTTCAGTGATGGGCGAGGATCTCGCCAAGGAACTGCTTGGTGCGAGCGTGCTGCGGATTGCGGAAGAAAGCGTCGGGCACACCTTCTTCGATGATCTGCCCTTCAGCCATGAAGATGACACGGTCGGCAACCTGGCGGGCAAAACCCATTTCATGGGTGACGCAAATCATGGTCATGCCGTCGTTGGCGAGGCCAATCATCGTGTCGAGCACTTCCTTGACCATTTCCGGATCGAGAGCCGAAGTCGGTTCATCAAACAACATGACCTTGGGCTGCATGCAGAGAGCACGCGCGATCGCGACACGTTGCTGCTGACCGCCCGAGAGTTGCGCCGGATACTTCTCGGCCTGCTCGCCAATGCGCACCCGCTCGAGATATTTTCGCGCGCTCGCCTCCGCTTCGGTCTTGCTGATGCGGCGCGCGCGAATGGGCGCGAGCATGCAGTTCTGCAAGACCGTCATATGCGGAAAAAGGTTGAAGCTCTGAAAGACCATGCCGACGTCCTGGCGTACGACATCGATGGCTTTGATGCTGTCGTCAAACCGATGACCGTTCACCACGATACTGCCCTGCTGGATTGCCTCCAGGCGGTTGATACAGCGTATCAGCGTCGACTTGCCCGAACCGGACGGACCGCAAAGCACGATCTTTTCCCCTCTGCGCACAGTGAGGTCAACGTTGCGGAGAGCCTGATACCCGCCGTACCATTTCTGCACGCCCTTCATTTCGATCAGGATCTGGTCCTGCATGGATTCGGCCTCCGTTATCGGACGGCGGCCAACGCGCCCAGCGCGTCGGCCGCTTGCAGTGACTATTGAACTGTGAACGGAACGCCGGGGACCGAGTCGGGGAAGACCGGCACGGGCGCCTTCATCCACTTGGCGTAGAAAGCGGCCAATTTGCCATTGGACTTGATCTGGTCGACGAATTTGTTCGCCGTCTCGTTCCACTCCTTCTCTCCGAGGCGCGTGCAGGCCCCGTTGTACAAGGCGGTGAAGTGAAGCTTGGGCTCGAACCCAAGTTCCGGCTTTGCAGCGTTCAGACGCTGCGGGTAGAAGCTGTTTGCCCCGACCGCCTGCACCTGACCCGAGAGCAGTGCCTGGATCGTGGCCGCGTCATCATCAAACCTGCGGATTTCGGCGCCCGCAGGAGCATTATTGGTTACCTGGGTGTCCTGCGTGGAGGAGCGTGGGACGCCGATAACGTACTTCCCCATATCGGCGTTACTGTTGATCGGCGTTGCCTGGGCAGCGACAAGTGTAATCTCATTGGCAACATAGGGTTTGGAATATTGTACCACCTTCGCACGCTCGGGCAGCATGGCCATGGTCGCGAACAGAATGTCTACGCGGCCTGTGGTCAGCGCCGGAATACGATTGGCCACCGCCAGCGGGACGAACTCGGCCTTCACGCCGAGATATTCAGCGAAGGCACGCCCCATGTCGGCATCGATCCCATCCTGCTTTCCTGAGCTATCGACATAGCCCCAGGGCGGATTATCGCCCTGAATGCCGATGACGACGACGCCCTTCTTCTTCACGTCCTCCAGAGTGCCCGCCTGCGAGCCGCCTGCGACAACGATGGCCGACAGCGTCAGCAGCGTAACGCCGAGTTGGCGGCGATTGAGCGAAAACAACATGAGTATCTCCTCCTGGTGATGGCTGTGTTTGATTGAGTAGGTGCGCCGAACCTACCTTTGACCGGCCAGGGCGAGCCTGGCCTCCATCCGACTGCCCCACCACGAGAGTGGCCAGCAGAGGATGAAATACATCGCGCCGACCACACCGAAGACGAGCAACGGCTGGTAGGTCTGGTTCGACACGATTTGACCGGCGCGGGCGAGTTCGATGAAGCCGACGATGGCAGCGAGCGAGGTACCCTTGATGAGCTGCACGAGATAGCCAATGGTCGCCGGCAGCGCGATGCGAATGGCTTGCGGCAGCACGATGTCGCGCATGCGCGCGGAATAGTGTAGACCGAGCGCCATCGCGGCCTCGGTCTGACCGCGAGGCACGGCCTGGATTGCGCCGCGCCAGATCTCGCCCAGAAAAGCCGAGGCGTTGACGGTGAACCCAATCGCGACCGCAACGAATGCTGACAGCTTCAATCCGAGGAGCGCCAAGCCGTAATACACCACGAACAGTTGCAGCAGCAGCGGTGTCCCCTGGAAGATTCCGATATAGATCCGAACTATCCATTCCACGGTCGTGCGACCGCAGGTGCGCAACAATGCGACGACCAGGCCGGCGGTACAGCCACCGACGAATGCAACCAGCGTCAGGAGTACCGTCCATTGCAGACCACGCAGGAGGAAGCCGAACTCGGGAACGCCGAAATGCGGTGTCATGATCTGTGCTCCTCAGCGCGTCGGATATGAGAAGAAGCGGTGAGAGATGATTGCGAAGCCCGCCATCAGCAGCCAGGAGATCGCGAGGTAGAGGAAAGTGACGAAAAAATAGACCTCGAAGCTGCGGAATGTGTCGCTTTCGATTCGCTGCGCGACCGACGTCAATTCGTAAGCCGACACAGCCGAACAGATCGACGAGGTCAGCGTCAGCATGATGAACTGTCCCGTGAGCGAGGGATAGATCGCGCGAAGCGCGGGCTTGAGTACGATGGAACGGAATACCTGCCCTTTGTGCAGTCCGAGCGCGTAGCCAGCCTCGATTTGCCCTTTGTGAATCGATTGCACGCCGCCGCGGATGATCTCGATGGCGTACGCGCCTCCGTTGACGCCGAGTGCGATAATGGCCGTGGCGGTCGGATTGAGCTTTACCCCGACGAGCGGCAGTGCAAAGAACAGAAAGAAGATCTGCACCAGGAACGGCGTGTTGCGCACGATTTCGACGAAGCCGATCACGATGGCGCGCAACCAGGCCGCCTTCGCATCGCGGGCCGCGACGCCCGCGACGCCGATGATCATTGCGAGCGTCATGCCAGCAAGCGCCAAACCCAACGTCCCCACGCAACCCCACAGCAACGCGGGCATTGCGTGCCAAACCACCGAGAAATCGAGCGTGTAGCCCATCTTGCGTTTCCTCTCGGGCGTTGTGCGTGCCGCTCGCCCATCGGCCGGGTGTCACCCTCCCAGGGATGCGAAAGTTGCGAAGAAGACGTCTGGATCAGGCGAGACGCCCGTGAACAGGCGGAACGCTTCGGTGCCCTGGAAGATAGCCATTCCGCCACCATCGACCGTGCGGCAGCCGAGGGCCCGCGCCGCGCGCAGCAGCGCGGTCTCCAGCGGGAAGTAGATGATCTCGGCAACCCAGAGACCGGAACACAGCATCGCCAGCGGCAGCGGCGTTCCCGGATATTTGTCCATGCCGATCGGCGTCGCGTTGACAATTCCGTCTGCGGCCGCCACGGCGGCGGCAACATCCTGGCCGACCCTCAAGCGCCCTTCTACAAATCGAGAGGACAAGCCGTCGACCACGCTCTGCGCCTTGGCCAGGTCGACGTCTATGATGGTCAGTTCCTGCACGCCAAGCTTCATCAGCGCGAAAGCAACCGCCGCACCGGCGCCGCCTGCGCCGAATTGCACGACGCGACCAAGTGGTGCACCTTGCATGTTGCGGCGGAAATTCTCCGCGAAGCCGAACCAGTCGGTGTTGTGGCCGGTCATTCGGCCGTTCCTGACGACCACGGTGTTCACCGCACCAAGCGCCTCGGCGTCGGGCGAAAGCTCGTCCAGCAGTGGAAGGATCGCCTGCTTGCAGGGATGGGTTACGTTCAAACCGTCAAAGCCCATCCGCCTTGCGGCCGTGAGCAATTCCGGCAATGCTTCGACGCCGAGGTTCAACTCGGTCAGATCGATCTTCTTGTAGAGATAGCGGATGCCAGCGGCGTCGGCGGCCGCTTCGTGCATGGGCGGCGTGCGAGACGCCGAGATGCCGCTGCCGATCAGGCCGACGAGAAAGCCGGGTTTGCGATGCATTGTCGGCGTCGTCCGTCAGCTCAATGGAACAGTCAATTCGGCGATGACCTGGGCCGTGCTCGGTCGCACGCCGCGCCACCAGACGAAGGCTTCCGCCGCCTGCTCGACCAGCATGCCGACGCCGTCAGCCAGTTTGGCCACGCCTTCGGCGCGGGCCGCTTGCAGAAAGCGAGTCAATCCTTTGCCATAGGCAAGTTCGTACGCCAGCTCCGCGCCCTGGAAGACATTCCCCGGAAGCGGCGGCATTTCACCTCGCAGGCTGGCAGAGGTCGCGTTGACCACGACGTCATAGCCCTCGGCAAGGTCCGCCAGTTCAGCGTAGCCGCTCACCATCAGGGGACCACAGCCGGCAAACTCTTCGGCCAATGCCACGGCTTTGGACAGCGTTCGATTGACGAGAACCAACTCGGACGGTTGCTGGCGCAGGAAAGGCAGCAACGCGCCACGCGCCGCTCCCCCGGCGCCGAGCATCAGGACGCGCCGACCGGCCATTTTGACGCCGAGATTGGCAGTGATGTCCTGCACCAGCCCTACCCCGTCGAAATTTTCGGCGATGATCCGGTCGCCCTCGAATTTCAGGCAGTTTGCGGCACCTGCCCGTCTGGCGCTCTCTGAAAGCTCATTTGCATAAGCGAAGGCATCGAGCTTGAAAGGGGCGGTGATGTTCAGCCCCTTGGCACCCTCTGTCCGGAATTGGTCGACCCGTCGGCTGAAGCCATCGATAGGTCCCTCGATCGCCTCATAGACGAGATCCTGTCCCGTCATTCTGGCGAAAGTGCCATGGATCAAGGGTGATTTGCTGAAGCCGATCGGATTGCCAATCACCGCATAACGATCGCTCATCGCTCACTCCCGCACTGCAGCTTCGTTGTAAAGCACGCCGTCGCGCACCATCGCGTCGACGGCTTCGGCCGACAGTCCCAGCGATGCGGCAATGCGGCGATTGTCCTGCCCAAGCAGTGGCGCCGGAGTACGCACCGTAGTGTCGCAATCGGAGAACCGGAACGGCAGGTTCGGCAGCGTTACCTTGCCGAGCACCGGATGCTCCTGCTCGACCAGCATGCCGCGCGCATGGATCTGCGGATCCCTCGCGACCTCTTCGATGGTCTGCACGGGAGCGGACGGCACACCTGCTTCCTCGAGTGCCGCAAGACACGCATCCCGAGACGGCTGTGATAGCGTCCAGTTGCGCACAATCTCCATGGCTTCAGCATAATGGGCGTTCCGCGCGGCGGGCTTGGCGAAACGCTCGTCCAATGCCAGCGTGTCTCCTCCAATCAGGCTCGCCAATCGTCGCCACGCATCATCGACTTGCGCAGCGATGACAAGATTGCCGTCCTTGGCCGGAAAGACCCCGTAAACGGTCGAGTCCGGCTGTCCGCTGCCGGTTTGCTTCGGCAGGTCAGCGCCGCCCGAGAGGAAGTAACGCTGAACCGCATAGTCGTGCATCGAGACCATGCAATCGTACAGCGCCAGATCGATATGTTGGCCGCGCCCGGACGACGCACGGCCAACCAGCGCCGCATTGATAGCAGCGACGCCATGAATGCCAGTGTACATATCGGCCAGCGGCATCCGCAGCAGTGGCGGCGCTTCGCCGGGATTGCCCAATTGCGCCAGGGCCCCCGACATCGCCTCTGCGATCAGGCCGAAGCCCGGACGATCGGCATAGGGACCGGTGTGACCATAGGCGGAGACCGAGCAATAGATCAGCTTCGGATTCCGCCCCGATAGCGCTTTGTAACCAAGCCCGAGACGTTCGAGTGCGCCGGGTCGGTAATTCTCGATGAAGACATCGGCTGTGTCGACCAGCTTCATCATCATGTCGAGACCACGCTTGTCGCGCAGGTCGATGCAAAGTCCCTGCTTCCCCATATTCTGCTGTAGGAAGTAGCCGGATTGTTCGTCCTTGAAATATCCATGGGCCCGGCCTGCGTCGCCGCCCTTTGGACGCTCCACCTTGATGACCTCCGCGCCCATCGCGGCGAGGCAACGGCCCATGAACGGGCCGGCCAGGAAATGGCTGTAGTCGATGACGCGGACGCCTTTGAGCGGCAGATCTTGCGCGGTCATGCGCGCTCTCCCGCGACGCCGGTCTTCGGGCGCATCGGAATCATCAGCCGATGCTCACCGAGCTGCACCACTTCGCCGCGCTGATTAATCAGCTCCGAGGGCAGCACCACGATGCCCCACCCGTCCCGCTTTGTCTCGCGCATTGAACCCACGCGGAACTTCACGTGCACGGTGTCCCCGAGCTTGATCGGCAGCTTGAAATCCCACGTCCAGCCCAGCGACATTCCCGGGAGGAAGCGGTAGTAGGCACGGGTCTTCAAACCGTCGGCCAGCGACAGACCAAACAGCCCGTGCGCGACGCGCGTGCCGAACGGCGTTGTCTTCGCGTACTCCTCGTCGACATGGACCGGCGTGAAATCGCCCGTCAGTTCGGCGTAGGCATTTACCATTCCTTCTGTGACCGTCACCGGTGGCGTAACGCATTCATCGCCGACCTTGGCATCGTCCCAGTAGCGCTCATCTGTCATATCGCGTCTTCCTCTAGGCACGGGGATTGATCGCCAGGGCGGCTTCCACGGCGCCTGCGCTGGCTTGCAAGATTTCGACGTTGAGCCCGCCCGGCAGCTCGAGCCAGTTCGGCCCGGCGGGCAACGCCTTGGCGCCCCAGGCGGCGGCACGGGTGAGTACACCTTCGTAATCGTCGACCATGATGCCGAGATGGGCGAGACGCCCCTCTGGTCCGACGAAATTCGGATCTTCAATGAGTTGCACGCTTCCGAGCACCCAAACCTGACGCGGGCGCGTACCATCGGCGGGTTGCTCATCGCGATTGGCGAGACCAAGCACCTCACGAAAGAAGTCGACGTGACGATCAACGTCCGGCACACGGATCGCGACGTGTTCGACATAAGCGCGGGGCAATGACATTGTCTCAAGACCTTCCAGGATAGTCGCTGCGGGCGTATTCGATGCCTTTGACCAGCGCGACGAGGGTGGAATTGACGGGGGTCGGCACGTTGAGCCTGGCGCCCCAACGCACGACGGAGCCGTGGATGTAGTCAACCTCGGTCAGATTGCCGGACTGCAAGCTCTGCAGCATCGACGTCTTGAACTCGGGCGGAAGTCCGGCGGACGCCATCGTCCAGGCGCGTCGCGGATCGGTAATCGAGATCTTCACGCCGGCAGCTTGCGCAACCGCGATGCCCTCCGAGATTGCGGCCAGCGCGCAATCTTCCAGAACTGGCAGCGAATACAGGCCGCCATAAGTCAGCCCGGTAACGGCGGTAATTCCTCCTCCGGCGACGTTGATGAACAACTTGTCCCACATCGTGCCCAAGATGTTGTCGCTGAGCCGCGTGAGAATTCCGGCGCGATTAAAAGTCCCGGAGATTAGCTGCGCACGTTCCGTCAAGCGACCGTCAAGCTCGCCGATGATGGTCTCCTTGCCGAGGACCCCGGAACGAACATGACCAGGGCCGAGCAGCACACCGCCGACGTAGGTCTTGCCCGCTATGACCCGGTCACGACCAACCTCCTCCGACAGGATGTCCTCGTGACCAAGACCGTTCTGAAGCGACATCACGACCGTCCGCGGCCCGATGATCGGCGCCGCGGCACGGATGGCATCCCGCGTGTGGTAGGATTTGACGAGGACAATGACGAGGTCTGCCTCTACGCCAACCTGGGTCGCGGAAGTGCACGCAGTGACCTTCACAACGGTCTCGGCGCCAACTTCGAGCACCCGTAGGCCGCCGGCATTGATAGCGTCGACATGAGCCTGGAACGGATCGATCAGCCAGACCTCGGCCCCGCCGCGCGCCAGCGTACCGCCGATGGTCGAGCCCAAGGCTCCCGCTCCGATAAAGCAGATCCTCATCCGAACGCTTCTCCCGCGCCATTCTCGGCGTTGGAAGCACGGTAGCCGGCCGCTCGATATTTAGATATATTATGATCTTTATAGCAATTATTGTGAATCGCAATGAAGCACCAGGATCCCATCGAGACCAACCTGCTGGACCCGCGCCTGCTCAGGCTGTTCGACGCATTGTTCGCAACGGGTAGCGTCACCAAGGCAGCCGAGAAGCTCGGTCAAAGTCAGCCGACCATTTCGATCTGGCTGGCCCGTCTGCGAAAGGAATTAGACGATCCGCTCTTCGTCCGATCAGCAGACGGCATGCTGCCGACGCCGCGCGCGGAGGCTCTGATCGGCACGGCGAGGCAGGCGCTGGAGATGCTGCGTCGCCTGGCCGAGCTTCGCAGCGACTTCGATCCGACAACCGCGAAACGCCGTTTCGCCATTTGCATGACGGATGGAAGTCACGTCACGCTGCTTCCCTCCATTCTCGCTCAGGTCCGTCGCGTTGCGCCTGGCGTTCGTATCGAGGCGACACAGATCGGCCCCGACACCCCAAGAATGCTGCAGTCCGGAAAGGCCGATCTGGCGCTCGGCTACATCTCGGATCTCGACGCGGGACACTTCCAACAGGCACTGTTTCCGCAGGATTGGGTCTGCCTGGCGAGCGCGAAACATGCCCGGATCCGCGACCGCATCACGGCAAAGGATTTCAGGCGTGAGGCACACGTCCTCATTCGCTCCGGCACCGGGCATCAGTTGCTCGCCGCTGCGCTGCAGGAGCAGAAATTAGTCCTAGACGTTGGGCTGGAGCTACCCGGCTTTTTGGGGTTGCCTGCAATCGTCGGGACGACTGACCTGATCGCCACCCTTCCAAGGCACATTGGTGAAACGCTGGCTCACTATTACGGACTGCGCGTGCTCGACTGCCCGCTGGCAATCGCCGGATTTACGGTGAAGCAATACTGGCACGCCCGCTTCCATCATGACCCGGCAAGCCAATGGCTGCGTGGCGTCTGCGCGGAGCTCTTTCAACAGCAGGAAGTGCGGGGTCTATATCGTTCCGGTCGGCCAAGGAAACGAAGGCCACGCGATTTGCAGTCGTAATGGTCCCCGGTAGCGGGGCAACGACCGCGCCCGAGGCCACCGGCCGGGCCGACTGCGGCACGGCTGCAATTCCGCACATGCGCATCTGGACCGGTTGTCCGCTTCGTTCGCCGTAGCACCCTATTCTACGATGAGGGCAAAACACCTGCCCGCCCAGCTTCCACGGTATATGTTCGGATGGAAGCCTCGGAGATAAGCCAGCATGGCCACGCCGTTTAGTTCGATTCTGGACCGAGCCTTAAAATCTGTGTTTCCAAACGCGCCCAAAGTGAAACTGCTTACCGAATGAACTCAACAGCTTGACATCTGGCTGGGGCGGGAGGGTACTCAGCCAGGTTTGGACCTGCGGCGGCTGAAGCTACGCACCTGAAAAGACTGGAGAAAATCCGGGCGACACTGGCAATGTGTAGCATCTTGGTGTCGCACTATCAAGAAACACCAAAAAACGAAACGGCGGCATATCTGAACCAACTGGCATCACACTGTCGTCTCACGTCCGGAGCGACCGCAACACAGGATGAGCGACCATACCGCCCCAAGCTGGAACCCGTTCATGTCGTGTGGCCTGAGCGGCGTGCGGCCAACGTGTGCGACAGCAGCAGCGCCGCGGGGGCGAAGAAGGCGGAGGCCAAGGTGGTGCTCGGGGATATGCCCAACGCGACCGACAGCCGAGGACCCCGGCGCGCGCGCTCTCATCAAGGACTCGGCGACCTTCGCCCGCCAGTAGGAAGAGCACAGGAGGCAACGCTTCGCCCGCGCAGGCCTTCGCGGTCGTCCATTGGGCGAAGTTCTGTCGCTCGCGCGGTGGCCGCCGATGCCGTGCGAAAGTAGCCGATGACGTCTCGCGCTTGAAGATTGTGCTGATGAAGGACCCGCTTCAGAGTTCGCGTCCAGCACAATGGCTGTGTCGCGGACCAAATGAAGGGCGAAAAGCTCAGTCAGCCAGGCATTCCGAGTTCTGTGCGCTCCCAGATCACGCGTTACTTCTTCGAGAATTGGCCGTTACATTTTGCGGGATTAGGCGTTACTTTTGGGGGAAGTAACGGGGGGCGCCGGCAGAACCCCGCCTACTCCGCTTCCTACAATACTCCCTACGATGTCCTCTGAAATCGAACAGACGGCACCGTTCCTCTCGATAACGCTGCGCGTAGCCGCAGATGCACCATCGAGAGTCGCTTCGCCCGCAGGAATTCGATTGGGCCTGGTCCGAGGACCTCGTCGAAGGCACGGTACAAGCTCCTGCGACCCCCCTCGAGACTGCTGCAGAGCTCGGATACGTGCACGGCAGATGGCCATTATGTGCGATGTAGTGCTCCGCCTCCCGCACAACTTGACCGAAGATGGCGCATTGCGTTCGGCCTCGGCCGCAGGATCGAGGGCGGCCGGTGCGAGGAATATCGAGCAACGACCTCTAAGCCCTCCGATGCCGCTAAACGGCTGCCCGCCTACAAGGAGGGTCGACCGTTTCCAGGAGACCTTGCAACGGCAGCTACCTTCGTCGGCGGAAACGGACCCTCCGTTCAGTGCGGGCGTTGGGATTAGTCAGGGTCGGCGGAGCGGTCGCAGCTTGCAACACATGCGGGTCCGGCTCAGGTCCACCTCGTCGCGCGACTTCCCTGCCTTGTAGGGACCTGGTGCACAACCCGGCCCCCCACGGCCGAAACGCGGTCGGTAGTTCGGAGCGGCATCACCGCAAACAAGGTAACGGCGGTACGGATCGGGCTGGGAGGCGCTCGACACTCGGGGACATCAAGCAGCTGGGCCCACGCCGCTTCTTTCCTTGATCACGTTGCGTGTCGCGGGCCTACTGGTCCTCATGCTCTAACTGTTCGGCAAGTCCGTTGTATTCTTCAGTTAGATCCTTGATCTTTTCAGCGAATTGCGGGTGTGCCGCCCCTTCGGCTAATTGACGCAACCACACGGCCCTCTTGCGCGACCTTTCCGTGTCAAGGTGGATGGGAGGTTTCAGATGCATTTGCTCTCCCTCCAATGCTCACAGAAAAGCCGCCCCGAAGGGCGGCCTTTCCATCCTTGGACGTAATTGTGTGCGGCGTTCGAGCGCCGTCTTTGGCACACGTTGAAGCATACTCCCACTCCTCGGGCGATTACCATCGCGCAGCGCACCAAAACGTTCGTGCTGCCGCGCATCTACCGGCATTGCTGCGCTAGGCTCGCTGAGACGCCGCGCTTCCTTCGCCTGCCAGTTGAGGTTTTGACTCTGAGCCACATTCACGACTGAACCTTCCTCCCCCGAGCGGAGGTCATGATAGTCAGGATTTTCCTGACGGGCGACAAGCGAGCTCCCGACTGCCCGGCGAGCTGCCAATCGCTACATTCCGTTGGGCCTGAAGCGATCGTTCGTGGGGAGTCCCGTGAGGAAAGCATTTTTTGAGGAGGCCCCGGCCGGCAACTTTTTGCGCAGCATCAAAAACTACTAGCCGTAGAGCCGAGAAACTCGCGTGCAGGTGCCGGCAAGGCTCGGGCTGCAGGCACGGGCCTTGCGTGCGCACACTCATTGCCCCCTTCTGTCCGCATGTGCAATTGCTTGATCGACAACTCCACTCTACCCGTCGATCTCGGCGCCGCACGTTGTCGAACCACTGGCTGCTCACAGGAGCAGCTGGGTAGGAGTCATCTGAATGTACGGCACCCTGCTGCTACTCGTCATGCTAATCGCTCTCTCCGTCTTCGGCCTCGTGGCCTTGGAGGTCGCGGCGCGTCGATCGCCTGAAGGTAAACCTCAAGCGGCCAGGCTAAACCGGCGGCTGAGATAATCCCCGTTTCTCGGTCCATTCGCTGGAGAATGCTCAGTCGATAGCTGCCGTGCAACGGCGGCTTCGCGGCGCTTTGTCCTGTCCTTATTTACTCGGTGCTGGGAGGCGAGCCGACGAGTGATCGCTCGAGCCGCCCGTCGCATTCGGAGACGAACCCGGTGCACCACTCGTTGCATACACGTACAGGGCCACGACAAACATAAGAACGGATACGACGGTGACAATCCAGCCGACGGGGCCGTTCGCGCGGGAGCCCCACAAGTTTGATCTGCTACCGTTTGGTTGAGACATTTTATTCTCCCAAGCCAACAATACTAGACCGCGGCCTTTCAGCACATGAGGCTTCTTAGCGCAGTTCGGTTCGGGCATGATCCCCACGAAAACCGGATTCGGAGGCTTCGTTTTGCTGGTCGCACTCGTCGTTGTTTTCGTCGTGGTTTATGCCGCTATAGCGCTTGAGCACCCGATCCAAATAGAGAAATCAGCTTCCGCCCTTTTTGGCGCCGGCCTGCTCTGGACGATCTATGCCGTGGGAGCAACTGACCACGACGCTATCGTCGAACAGCTCCGCGAGACCATCGGCTCGACTGCAGGGATCATATTTTTCCTGATGGGCGCCATGACCATTGTCGAGGTCATCGACGCGCACGACGGATTCGAGATCATCACCTCGCAGATCAACACAAAGAAGTTGACGACCCTGCTGTGGCTCATCTGCGCCGTGACGTTCTTTCTGAGCGCGGTGTTGGACAATCTCACCACCACGATCGTCATGGTCTCTCTGATCAGAAAACTGCTCGACAAGCAAAGTGATCGGCTGTTGTTCGTCGCGATGATTGTGATCGCTGCCAACGCAGGCGGCGCGTGGTCCCCCATTGGAGACGTCACCACAACCATGCTGTGGATCGGTGGCCAGATCACCGCTCTCGCCATAGTCAAGACGCTATTCCTCGCGTCCCTCACGAACATGCTGATCCCGCTGCTCATCGTGAATTACCAGCTGCGGGGGCGAACTTTCGCTTCTTCCAAGATCGATGGCAGCGACGATGCGTTCACGCCGGCCTTCGAACGAAACGTCATGTTCACCCTCGGGGTTGCCATCCTGGTCCTGGTGCCAGCGTTCAAAACCGTTACGCACCTGCCGCCTTTCATGGGCATCCTCTTCGGCTTGGGAACATTGTGGCTCGTCGGCGAGATCATTCATCGCCGGAAGCAACCGCTGGAGAGAAGGCCGTTGACCGTGGCGCACGCTCTCACCCAGATCGACCTCAGCTCAATCGTCTTCTTCCTGGGCATTCTGCTGGCCGTTGCCACGCTGGAGCACACCCATATTCTTGCCGCCCTTGCAGCCTGGCTGGATCAAAGCATCGGCCGCACCGACGCAATCGTGCTTGCGTTGGGGCTGCTCAGCGCCATCGTCGACAACGTTCCCTTGGTCGCAGCGTCGATGGGGATGTATGGAATGAGCCAGTATCCACCGGACAGTTTTCTGTGGGAATTCATCGCCTACTGCGCCGGCACGGGCGGATCGATACTGATCATCGGCTCTGCTGCGGGAGTTGCTGCGATGGGAATCGAGAAGATCCAGTTCATTTGGTACATGCGAAAGATCAGCGTACTCGCGCTCCTCGGATACTTCGCCGGAGCGGCGGTGTACATTGTGCAGTTCCGGTACTTTCACTGAACGCAGGGACGCGCACGCGCCGAGGCAGTTTGAATGGACCCGCTTACTCTTCAGAGCCAATGCTCTCCTTCAGGCTTGCAGTCTGCAGGCCTGCGCGGCCGCAGGCCGGTCGCGCGTGCCTATGCCCGCCAATCCGGATGCCTTGGATCCGCGGGACAACCTACGTTGCCGTACTTTTCGGCGTGTCCACCCTCGGCAGCCGCGAAGCGCACCACCCGCTCCGGCGTGACGTGAAGGATTGAAGGCCCGAAGTAGGCTGTCTTCGCGACGGAGCACCGCTCAATTTTCATCCACAACAAGCAGATGCGCGGAAGCAGACATGCCCGACGAGCGACGGTTCGACATCTTGTCCCCGGATTTTCACGCGAACCCTTTTACGACGCTCGACCGCATGCGAACCGAAGGCCCGGTGGTGCGCTTGAGATTGCCGATCGTCGGCCGCACCTGGCTCGCGGCGAGCCATGAGAGCTGCGCAGAACTGTTGAAAAACAGCCAGGACTTCGCGCGCGATCCCGCCAACGCCGGAAGCAGAACGCAAGAGCGGATATTGAAAGTTCTCCCGAGGACGCTCGGGCTTCTTGCGTCGAACATGCTCGGCCACGACGATCCGGAGCACCGTCGCCTGCGTGCCCTCGTCGACCACGCCTTCCAGAGGCGCACGATCGCAGCTCTCAAGCCGACGATCGTTGAGACGGCCGATCGGCTGCTCGACAAGCTGGGCGGCAAGCCCGAGACCGATCTCATGGCAGAGTTCTGCCGAGATCTGCCCCTTTCGGTAATCTGCGCGATGCTAGGGTTGCCGGAGAAGGATCACGAGCGGTTCAAGAACTGGTTGGGTGGGTTGAAGGACACTGCGAATTTCTTTGCGGTGATCCGCGCCATCCCCGGTGTGATCAGCGTCGTGCGCTACCTTCGACGCGTTTCGAGACCCGGTGGCGGGGCGCGGCCTGAGGGTCTGATCGCTGCGCTACGCGAGGCGGAGATCGAAGGCCACACGCTTAGCGAGGGCGAAATCGTCTCCATGATCTTCCTGCTCTTCGGTGCGGGACAGGAAACCACTACGCATCTGATATCGGGCGGTCTCTACGCGCTGCTCACGAATAGGGACCAGTTGAGCCGGTTGCGCCAAGACCCGGGCCTGATGCCCACATGCATCGAGGAATGTCTTCGTTACGTCTCCCCCGTGCAGATGACCAAGCCTCGTTTCGCAACCCGGGATTTGATCTGGCAAGGACGCCAGGTCCGGCGCGGCGAGATGTTTGCTGCATTCCTTGCCGCAGCGAACTGCGACTCGGCAAGGTTCGAACAGCCCCACACGTTCGACATTACGCGCCACCCAAATCCGCACCTTTCGTTCGGCACCGGCGTACACTTTTGCCTCGGCTTCCAGCTCGCGCGCGCAGAGGCGTCGATAGGAATTCAGCGCATCGGGGATCGCTTTCCCGACTTGCGGCTTGCCCGTGGGCCCGAAGACATCAGGTGGCACAAGCGGCTTGGCATCCGCGCGCTGGCGCGATTGCCGGTGCGACTAGCGGCCTGAGCGCCGGCATCTCCGAGGGTCCGAGACCTGGGTCATCGCCTGCTCGGCGCCTTGGCCACCTCTCTCGATCACCGAAGGATGTTGCGGATATGCCAAACCATAGTGGCGGCATAAACGAGGAGAGCGATGCAAATGCCCGCTGCCAGTTGAGGCGTCGAAAGAGACGCTCTTGTCAGGAAGAAGACGATGCAAAACAGGACGACCACGCCCAGCAAAGACGGCACATGTTTCATATTCGCCTACCAATTCTTCCCGCCTCCGGAGCAATGCTACCCTTCCGCACTCAAATACCTCGCCTCGGTCACCCGGCCTCCGGTTCACGAGTCGTAGCAGGGCCGCGGCTGATGATACCGTTAGATTTCCCCGCTGCGGGTCGAAATGAGCCGAATGGAAGAAGGACCTTCCACATTGGCGCTCGTGTACGCCTCTGCCGCTGCGATCAGTTGCGTCAGGGCCAAGCGGTCGTAGGCGGGATGCCGTGGATTCAGATGCAGGTCCGTCTCGACGATCATCGCCTGGGTCACTCCGGAGGATTGGACCTCGACGGCAAACGACACGAACGAGACATGCGGGGCTCTAAAGGGCATGGGTCACACCTCACAAGCGCCGGACTTGGCTGAAGCCCCAGCCGAGGCCGAGCATCGCTGCAACAAGCGAGCCGAGAAGGACGCCCAGTTTCGCCGCCGTCAGGAGTCCTTCATCCGCGAAGGCGAGCATCGAAATGAAGATCGACATGGTGAAACCGATCCCGGCCAGCAGCCCGACCAAGCAGACCCCAGCCCAGGAAACTCCCGGAGCCAACCGACACCAGCCCAGTCGTACGGCCGCCCAAGTCGCGCCGACGACACCAAGCGGCTTGCCGGCGACCAAGGCGAGCGCTGTGCCCAGCATCACCAAACGTCCACCGGCGGGCAGATCGACGCTCGTCAGGCCGACGCCGGCGTTCGCCAGCGCGAAGATCGGCATGATGACGTATGCCACCCACGGATGCAGCGCCGTCTGCACCCGAGAGACCGGCGGCAGTAGCTCCCGTTGGGCCACGCGCAGGTCCCGCAGTGGTTGGGCCAACCTGTGCGGATCCTTCGCCCTGACCGCATCGCTGCTTCGCAACTGCTTGAGAGCGCGAGAGACCATCTCCAGTGGTGGTTCCCGCATCGGGATGGCGCGCGCGGGAGTCATCACCCCGAGCAGCACACCCGCTAGGGTGGGATGGATCCCAGCCGCCATGAACCCGATCCAAACCAGAGAACCAGGTAGGACGTAGAAAAGCGCAGAGCCGACCCCGATCCGGCGAAAGCCCAGGACGGCGACAACGCCGATCATCGACACGACGAAACCGCCAGGCTGAAGGCCTGCGGTGTAGAAGAGCGCGATGATCAGCACCGCAATGATGTCGTCGATGATAGCCAGAGCAAGGAGGAAGACCCGCAAATTGACCGGGATTCTTCGTCCGAGCAGGGCGAGCACTCCGACTGCGAAGGCGATGTCCGTCGCCGTAGGCACGGCCCAGCCCTGCCCTCGATCCGGACCGGCGTTAAGACTCAGATAGATCAGTGCCGGGACGACGACGCCACCAATCGCCGCGACCAGCGGCAGCATGGCCTGGTCCAGCCTGCTCAGCGCGCCTTCGTGGACTTCCCGCCGAATCTCCATGCCCACGACGAGGAAGAACACGGTCATCAGCACGTCGTTGACCCAGAAATGCAGCGAGCGTGAAAAGACGAATTCTCCCAGGGCGATCGTCACCGGAAGGTGCCAGAAATCGTGATAGCTGTGAGCCACTGGGGAATTCGCCCAGATCAGTGCAGCGGCGGCGGCAGCGAGCAGGACCGCACCGCTGACAGCCTCGACATGCAGGAACCGCTGAAGGGTGTTGAGGGCCTGTTCGGCCAGCCGCTGGGCTTTCGGCAGATCGTCAAACGGAGGATTGTGGTTCACGGGCGCAGGATCTCCGCGTGGCGGCCCGACCATCGCTTTCCTGTCGCTGCCGATACAGCGAACACCCGAACCCGGTTATACATCGCATGGGCGTCATTTCAACCTTCCACGACGGAACACGGCGTCCGAAAAGTCGGCCGTGGAGAGGATCAGGCGGCAGCAGCTGCATCATCTGCCCTCTCGGGCGGCACTCATTCCGGGTGTGTGTGCTCGCAGGCGCTCGGAATCCTTTCAGGCTCTGGAGCGGTACCGGCGCGCTAAAACGCCTGGCAGGCTCCGCCCTTGCGCTTGACGGGTCGTCCCCGGCGTACTGAAATCCCCGCTCCGGCTGGTGTTGCGGGGAGTTCTACAGGGGCTTTGCGCAACGCTGAGCAACACGACACCCTAGGTTGCCGCCAGGATCGGAGTTTTGGTCGGGCTGTCCGGCAGCGAGAGAGGAAGCCCCGCGGATGTGCCGCCGCGCACGCCCGCTGTTGCGTACTCCAAGAGGAGCGCACTTGCGGGTGCGCTCCTCTTGTGCGACGACGCGGTTGGAACACGACTATCAGTGTGTAACCAGCGGACACGCCGAGTCGGACAACTTGCCGAATGCTTCTTCGCCCGACATAGCGTGAACCAGTTTGTAATAGTCCCAAGGTTGTTTGGACTCATCGGGTTTCTTGACCTGCATGATATACATCTCATGCTCCATCAGGCCGTCGGCACGGATCTTGCCGTTGCTGGTGAACATGTCGTCGATCTTCATCTTCTTGAGCTCCGCCATGACCTTCTCTGAATTGGTGGAGCTGGCAGCCTTGACCGCGTTGAGGTAGCTCATGGTCGCCGAATAGTAGCCCGCCTGATTCATGGTGGGCTCGCGCTTCGTCTTCTCATAGTAGCGTTTGGCGAAGGCGCGGGTCTTCTCGTTAAGATCCCAATACCAGCCGGTGGTGAGGTACAGGCCCTGTGCGGTCTTGAGGCCAAGGCTGTGAATGTCGCTGATGAAGGCGAGCAATGCGGCCGGCTTCATTGTCTTGGCGATGCCGAACTCGTCGGCAGCCTTGATCGAATTGGTGAAGTCGTTGCCGGCATTGGCGAGTCCAAGCACCTGCGCACCTGCGTTTTGGGCCTGGAGCAGATAGCTTGAGAAGTCCGACGTGGAGAGCGGAACGCGCACGGCGCCGATCACCTTGCCGCCATTGGCCTCAACCACCTTCGAGGCGGACTCCTGCAACTGGGTGCCGAAGGCGTAGTCGGCGGTGAGAAAGAACCAGGTTTTGCCGCCCTGCTTGACCATGGTCTTGGCGGTACCGTTGCCGAGCGCCGTCGTGTCGTAGACGTAGTGGACCGTATAGGGTGTGCAGTCCTTGCCGGTCAGTGATGCGCCGGCTGCGCCGATAGCGATGAACGGAATTTTCTTCTCCTTGGCGACATTGTTCATCGCCAAGCTGACTCCCGTGTTCGATCCGCCGAGAATCATCGTAACGCCATCCCGATCGGCCCATTCGCGGAATTTTTGGGCTCCAACGTCGGGCTTGTTCTGGTGATCGGACACCATGAACTCGATCTTGTTCCCGAGCACGCTGCCGCCAAAATCCTCGATCGCCATCTTGGCCGCCTCGACGCCGCCGGGGCCGATCACGTCGGCATACAGGCCGGACATATCGTCGATATCGCCGATCACGACCTTGTTTTCGGCGGCGTGTGCAGTCGTCATCGCCATTGACGCCGCCAGCAACAGTTGAACCGTTCTTACCGCAATGCATTTCATTTGACGTGTTCCTCCTTTTCGATTTCAGCGCGAGGTCGTCAAGACTTCGCGTCGTCACGTCGCGCTCGGTGAAATCAACTAAACGCCGAGATAGCGCTGGAGCAGCTCCGGCTGGGCCTTGAGCTCCCGAGCTGGCCCGTCGTGCACGATGTGTCCGTTGTTGATGATGTAGATCCGGCTCGCCAGCGCCAGCGTCGCCGCCAGGTTCTGCTCGACCAGCACGATGGTCTGGCCGGCGGCGGCGAGCTCGCGGCAGGCCTTGACCAGATCGTGGACGATGACGGGCGCGAGCCCCTCGAACGGCTCGTCCAGCAGCACGATCTTGGGATCGCGCACCAGCGCCCGCGCGATAGCGAGCATCTGCTGTTCGCCGCCCGACAGCTCGGTGCCGCGGTTGCTACGCCGCTCCTTCAGTCGCGGAAACATCTCGTAGATGCGGTCGAGAGGCCAGCGTTTGGGCGCCGTGATCCCGGCGAGCAGGATATTCTCTTCCACCGACAGGCTGCCGAAAATGCGGCGTTCCTCGTGCACGAGCTGCATGCCGGCCTGCGCGATTCTGTGGCTCTTGCGCCCG
>NZ_JADPJF010000062.1:0-1146 GCF_023073295.1 Bradyrhizobium sp. 23
CGACAAACTTGCCAGAAACTTCTTGGCCGCCGTCCACCTCGCCGCTCTCGTCGCTTATTGGATCAATTGAGTCTGAACCCTAGCCAAAGGGTCAGTCTTGATTGCTCAAGCTGTGCCGCAGTTCTTTGATATGGTTGACCTTCGTCGAAAGTGCGGGGCTTCCTAACTGACGGCTGACAGCCCCAGTTCGATCAGGTTTGTCAGCCATTCTAAGGTGGGTCTTGCCTCCAGGCCCACCCGGTCAACTTGACCAACTCATGGTTCAAGGTATTGCACAATCGATGGTGCGTCCGCCCACGTCGTTCCCTCCCGGATCGTCTTTTCCAGTCTCGTTTGAGGCGATGGGGACCGAATACCGCATCTCTTGCGTAAGACGCTTGCGCCTCATGCTCTCGTCCTCGCTTGGGCCAGAGAGAGCAAATCGGATTGAGCCCATGGGGCAGATTCCAGACGATTCCTGCATTTCCAAGCCGTGGGCGCCAGATTGATATCGCCGGGGCGCTAACCCGACATAGGCCCGCCTAGCGAGACGGAACGGAGTCAGGCTGCGACAATCTTGTGCCCGCGTGGTCAAGGCCACGGCGATGATGGCGGACCGTTACGCTCATGCCAAGTAGTTCAGCGACATCAGCGGCAATTGCGCATCGTGCGCACCCGGCTCGGCTGGATCATCGGATCATCCTCGATATACGCAACATCGAAGGTCAGCCGGCTTTGGAGGAGGCGTTTGCACTTCGCCCGGCCAGTCGGATCCGCTCGCAGCAGCCACGTGTTCACTCTCAGCCATGTCGCTGAGATGCTCGATGAGGACGAGGAATGGATGGCTGTTCGTAAGCGCTTAGCCGCAACCCTATTGAGGCTGGCTTGACGTTTTGCGGAATCGCCACGGCATGAGGTCTTCGATGCGGCTATGGGGATGGCCGTCGATGATCGTCTCGAGTGTTTCGGCGATGTAGGCGGCCGGGTTGACGTCGTTGAGCTTGCAGGTGGCGACGAGCGACGCAAGCAAGGCCCAATTTTCAGCCCCGACCTCATGTCCGGCGAAGAGCGCATTTTTTCTGATCAGGCAGACTGGCCGGATGGCGTTCTCGACAGGGTTGGTGTCGAGCTCGAGGCGCCCGTCTTCGAGGAAGCGGGTCAGACCTT
>NZ_JADPJF010000038.1:0-13097 GCF_023073295.1 Bradyrhizobium sp. 23
AATTTCAGCGTCGTCAACGGCGGCGGCGGACGCTCCGACCTGTTCCAGGCCGGCGCCTTCGTGCGTCACACTATCGGCGCCGCTTATGTCTCCGGCGCGCTCGCCTATGGCTGGCAGGACGTCACCACCGATCGCACCGTGACGATTGCCGGCATCGATCGCCTGCGCGCGCAGTTCAATGCCAATGCCTGGTCCGGCCGTGTCGAGAGCGGCTACCGCTTCGTGGTGCCCGTGATCGGCGGGATTGGCTTCACGCCGTATGCGGCAGGCCAGTTCACCACCTTCGACCTGCCGGCCTATGCGGAAGGTGTCGTCTCGGGCGCCAACACCTTTGCACTCGCTTATAATGCGAAGAGCGTGACCGACACCCGCAGCGAACTCGGTCTGCGCGCCGACAAATCCTTTGCCATGCAGAGCGCGATGCTGACGCTGCGCGGCCGCGTGGCCTGGGCGCATGATTTCAATCCCGAGCGCGGCATTGGTGCGACGTTCCAGACGCTGCCGGGCGCCAGCTTCTTCGTCAACGGCGCGGCGCAGGCTTCCGAGTCCGCGCTGGTCACGGCATCCGCCGAAACCAGATGGATGAACGGCTGGTCGACCGCCGCGACATTCGAAGGCGAGTTCTCCAGCGTGACGCGCAGCTACGCCGGCAAGGGCGTGGTGCGATATGCGTGGTGAACCCCTCGGGGGCAGCGGTGCCGTCGGAGATGGTCAAGCAGCGCCATGACATGATGACGCTCGGCATGAACTACAAATTCGACTGAACTCCGTTCGCGGAACGGACCGCTTCGACGTCGTCACCGCGCCGGACACGCCGCTCCGGTCTTCACCCAGGCCTCCACCAGCGCGCCGGCCTGCTGTTGCGTGCCCGGCACGGGCGAGCGGCCGAAGCCGGGCTTCCAGGCCCAGCCGACGAGGGTGTCCTTGCCGATATGGTCGATCAGGTCTTCCACCTTGCGCCCGCCATTGCGCGCCGGATCCCTGATCTGCTCGCAGATCTCGCCGACGGTCTTGCCCTCCCAGGCCATCTCGCGCGGGGCGAGATGCCATTCGGGATGGCCGGGCATGCGGCCAGGCTCGAAATTGGCCTTCTGGTGGCAGGTGTTGCAGCGCATCCCCTCGAGCCCATGGCCGTCTGCGCCGCGCGTCACCGGCGGCTGATGCAAGCGGACATTGTCGCCCTGGTGCGGCCTGTCGCCGGCCGGATGGCAATTGGTGCAACGCGGATGCGTCAGCACCTTGCCGAGCTCGGTGAGGATTGCGGCCGAGCGCTTCTCTGTGTCGCCGATCGAGGCAAAGCTCTCGGGCGAGGCGAGGGCGTGACCTGCCGTCTCCGACGCCGCGTAGCCCGCACCGAAACTGCCGGCGAGGGCGGCGACCACGGCAATCATCTTGAACCGCACGTCGGAGATCATGATGCGCGTCACTTGGTGGCCATGAGGTAGCGCTTCGAGTCGGCGAGGATCACGTCGCGCACCGCCTCGTGATATTTGACGTAGCCGGTGCAGCGACAGAGATGACCGTCGAGCGCATCCGCGATGGTCTGCTCCAGCGCCTCGCGCGCGACCGGTGTCCGCGACAGGCGCTCCAGCAGGACCTGGCTCTCATTGAGGAAGCCGGCGGTGCAATAGCCGCACTGAAAGGCGAAATGCTCGATGAAGGCCTTTTGCAGGGTCGAGAGCTCGCCGTCCCGCGCGTGCCCCTCGACGGTGCGGATCGACTTGCCGTCGAAATTCACGGCCGGCGCGACGCAGGTCGGGCTGGTGGTGCTGGTGCCGTCGGGCGCATCGATGATGACGGCGCAGCTCAGGCATTGCGCGGCGCCGCAGCCGAACTTGGTGCCGGTCATGCCCAGCATCTCGCGCAGAAAATCGTTCATCGAGAGATCGTCGCGGACGTCCATCGGGCCGTGCTTCTGGCCGTTGATGGTGAGGCTGAGGGTCGTCACGCGAGCACTCCCTTCAATAGGCTTGCGGTGACCGGCAGCGCACGGAAGCGATGGCCGGTGGCGTCGTGGATGGCGTTGATCAGCGCCGGCACGATCGGGATCATCACGACCTCCGCCATGCCCTTCGGCGCTTCGTCTGGTACTAGCGGCTTCAGCATCTCGATCTCGAGATCGCGGAGCGGCAGGTCGGAGCCGCGTGCGACCAGATAGCGCCCGAGATTCCATTCGCCGTTGCCGGGGCCGCCCTCGAACGGTGGGAGGGTTTCGAGCAGCGCGTAGCCGACGCCCATGGCGAAGCCGCCCTGGGCCTGGCCCATCACGACCTCGGGCACGAGCGCGGTGCCGCATTCGAACACACTGTAGGCCTTGGCGATGCGCAAGCTCCCGGTTGCGCGCTCGATCTCGACGCGGACGACCGTGCCGCACATCGAGGTGTAGGCGGTGCCAATCCGGTTGTTGTCGGTCGGCGGAAACTTGACGCTGGTGCGGTTGATCCGCTCGAACTTGCCGTTGCCTTTGCGGATCGCCAGCGCATCGATCTCGGCGCGGTATTGCTCGCCGGACACCGGGAAGCGTGCCCGCGACCACGCCCAGCGCGAGAAGCTGTGCGCAACCGCACCGGTGACGAAGCCGCGCGCGTGAGCTGTTGCGGCCAGTACCGGCAGCGCCAGCGGTTCGAGGCCGGGCATGGTGAGCTGGCCGTTCTGCCAGCTTGCGGCGTCCCATTGCCCCGCGCGCCGATCGGTCTTTGCGACGCGCCACAGCTCAAGCGCTGCGGGCCACAGGCCGAAGCGGAAAATCACGCGGGCGGCTTCCGCGGCCGAATGCGTGCCGACATGCGCGCCGATCGAGGAGCTCGTCGGCGAGCTGATCGCGGGCACCCAGCGCGGATTTTTCTCCGCGGCGTCCTGGGTCTTCTGGTCCATGGTGGAGGGATCGCCTGATGTGACCAGCCCGAGCATGTCATAGCTGTCGACGCGAGCGACCGAGACCTCGTCGGCGATGGCGCCGAGATGGCCGGCGACCCGGTTGGCCAGCGCCGTCCCGATGCCGTTGCCCATCTCGACGTGATCGCAATAGATGACGATCCTGCCGTCGGGGGCGAGCTCAACGCGTCCGAGCGAGCCGTCCGCACCGGAGCCATAGTCTTTCGTCACGCAGGCAACGCCGGTGCCGACCAGCCGATCCGACGAGGTCTGCTTGAACTGTGCCCGCTGCTGCCAGATCGGGTGCTTCTCGAGCTTGTCGAGGATTTCGGGCGTGCGCACCGAGACGATGTAGGGATTGCCCGTCATGGTCCGACCGTTCTGCGGCAGCGCGTTACGCCGCCGGAATTCGATCGGGTCGCGCTTGAGCTCGGAGGCGGCTTCGTCGATCAGGACCTCCAGCGCCGTCATGGCTTGCAGGATGCCGTAGCCCCGCATCGAGCCTGCGCTCACGCCGCGCGAGTGCACCGCGACGGTCCTGACGTCGACCTTCGGAATGTCGTAGATGCCGATCGCGCCGGTGGCTGCGACGACGGCGACGCTGGCCGAGAAATGGGCGAGCCCGCCGCCGTCGAGCACGTGATCGGCAGCGAACCCCTTGATCTTGCCGGTCGCGCGATCGATGCCGATGCGCGAGCGCATCTTGATCGCGTGGCGTTTGATGCCGGCCTGAAACTGCTGGTAACGGTCATGCGCCAGCCGCACCGGCTTGCCGGGAAAGCAGACCGCCGCGAGCGCCACATACAGAATGAAAGGCGTGTGATCGCGGCCACCAAAGCCGCCGCCGACATGGGCGAACTGCGCGTTGATGTGTGCCGGCTTGTAGGGCGCGCGGGCCTTGCCGAAGAGATGCGCGATCGACTCCGCCGCTTCGTAGGGCGACTGGACGCCGAGCAGCAGTTCGAGATTGCCGCCCTTGCCGTCGTACCAGGCGAGCCCGCATTCCGGCTCCAGGAACATCGGGTCGACCGATTGCGTCTCGAACTCGCGGTCGAGCACCAGCATGGATGGGTCATCCGCTGCAAGCTCGGCGCGGATCTGCTCGCCATATTTCGCCGCCTTGGCGTAATCCGCCGGCGTGTCCTTCGCGAGCGGCGACCACACCGGCAGCGCCGCGCTCTGCACCTTCTTGGGCGAGACCCAGCCGGCCTGGAGCGGCGAATAGACGTCCGGTTGGTCAGGCGAGGGACCTGCCACGCGGGTGAAGCGGAAGGCCCCGTAATCGGGCACCACGACAGGCCCGGTCTCCTCGCCGAATTGGACGAACATGCCGTCGCGCAGCGCGAGACGCGCCTGGTCGAAGGCATCGAACTTTTCGAAGATCAAAAGCGCGACCGGCTGCCCGAGATAAAGCGGCGTCTTGCCGATCGGACAGAACAGGTCGCCCGCATAGAATTCCGGCACCTGCGTCCCGATCCGATCGAGATCGGCGGCTGTCACCACCACCGACGGCTTGAGCGCGCCGCCGAGGCGGCCGAGGTCCAGCCCGGTATAGACATGCGTGGCGTCATTGGCGCGGACCAGGATGGCGTGCGAGGTGGCTTGCGGCCAGCCCGGCAGGTCGTTGGCGCGGAAGTCGGACGCGTAAAGCTTCGCACCGGTGACCTTGGCGACGCCGTCGACACGGCCGGCGCCGGTTGTCGCGGGATTGAACTTGCCGCGTCCAGGCAGCGTTTCGTGCGCTGCGAAGGGAACGCCCGCCGCGGACGCCAGATGTGACAGGCTGACCGAGATGCCTCCCGCCGATAACCACTTCACGAACTCACGTCGCGAAGGCGTCATGATCAGATCCTTGGACAGAGTTTCGAGAACATCGGGATGCTGGCAGCATTCGATGTACGCAGGCCACGGACCAGCGCGAGCGCCGAATCCGTTACGATTCATTGACGATAGAACGGGCGAGGAGGTTTACAACCAATGAATGTGATACGCTTACGGCTCGAATTGCGGTTTCGAGCTTGCTTTAAAATCGAATCGAACGGAAGACCGTCAGGCAACAGGGGACGAAACGCAAATGCAGCACGATTCGAACGGTGCAGCTTCAGTCACCAGCGTGACAGGGACTAGGACATTGTCGCGCCGCCAGTTGCTCGATTGCGGTCTCAAAGCCGGCGCGTTGTCGCTGTTCGCAGGTGCCGCGAACGCCCAGCACGCCGTGCACGACCATGCTGGCATGTCCCACACCGCGGACATGTCGCCGACCATGGGGATGGTCGCTGAAACGCCCGTTCCTGCCATGGACCAGGCGCTGGTCGAGCCCGAGGTGCGGCGGTCCGTCAATGGCGTGCTGAGCACGACGTTGCGGGTCGGCTACGCCTATCGCCAGATCGGCGGCGTCCGGCTCTATGTCAGATCCTATGACGGCGGCAGCCCCGGCCCGACCTTGCGCATGAAGCCCGGCGAAACCCTGCGCATCAAGATGATCAACGATCTGCCGCCGAACCGCGACGGATTGCCGGCCGACATCAGCCATCCGCACCAGTTCAACAACACCAATTTCCATTTCCACGGCGCGCATACCAGCCCGAGCGGGATTTCCGACAACGTCATGCGCTCGATGGCGCCGGGCCGCAGCTACAACATCGAAATCGCCCTGCCGGCCGACCACACCAGGGGCACCTACTGGTATCACCCGCATCACCACGGCAGCGCCGACATCCAGATGTCCTCCGGCATGGTCGGCGCCATCGTCATCGAGGGCGATTTCGCCGACGTCCCCGAGATCGCGACAGCCCGCGAACGCCTCATGGTGCTGACCCAAGTGGTCTACGATGCCAACGGCATGGTCGAAAATTTCGAGACGCTGTTTCCCGAGACTGCGACGCGCTTTCTCGCCATCAACGGCCAGCGCCGGCCAATGATCGAGATGCGGCCCGGCGAGGTGCAGCGTTGGCGCATCCTCAACGCGGCCTATCAGGACGACATGCTGCTCGACCTCGAAAAGCACGATCTGCATGCGATCGCCTATGACGGCATCCAGCTCGGTGCCATGCAGCCGCTCAAGCAGGTCCTGATCGCGCCGGGGCAGCGCGCCGATATTCTGGTGAAAGCAGGCAGCCCCGGCACCTACGCCTTCAACGCGGCGCCCTACGACCAGGGGCATCCTTCGCCGGTGGGGCCTCTGGCGCGGGTCGTGGTGTCAGGCGCGCCGATGGACATGCAACTGCCGCGCGCCCTGCCACCAGCGCCGCTCGCGACCATCAAGGACTCCGAGATCACCAACCGCCGCAAGGTGGTGCTGTCGGCCACCGCGCCGGAGGCCGATGCCGCCGGCCATTGGCAGGAATTCGAGTTCTTCGTCGACGGCAAGAAGTTCGACCCCGGCCGCATCGATCAGCGGGTCAAGCTGGGCGCGGTCGAGGAGTGGACCATCGTCAATACGCATGAGCATGACGACCACGTCTTCCACATCCACACCAACCCGTTCCAGGTGATCTCGGCCAACGGCAAGGCGCTGGCGGTGCCGGAATGGCGGGATTCCGTGATCGTGGAGCGCAAGGGCGGGGTCGTGTTCCGCTCGCGCTTTATCGATTTCACCGGTGTCTACATGCTCCACTGCCACATGATGAACCACGAGGAGATGGGCATGATGCAGACGGTCGAGGTCTATAAGCCGTAAGCTTCTGGGAGGACACCTCTCACCAGGCGTATCTGACCACGCCCTTGCCGGCATAGGAGCGCGTGACGTCGGAGAACTCGCCCTCGAAGGTGCCGGCCGCAGACCAGCCGTTCATCCATTTCATTTGGAGGGACGCCGTCGTCAGCGCGGACTCGCTGGCCTGTCTTGCGCCGTTGACGGTGAAGCTGGCGCCGGGCAGCGCCTGGAAGGCGGAGTTGATGGCGTGATCCGGGTTGAAGTCGTGCGCCCAGGCCGCACGGCCGCGCAAGGTGAGGATCGCGTTCGGCATCGCCCAGGATTTGTCGGCGCGGATGCCGAGTTCGCTCCTGCTGTCCGTGACGCTCTTGGAGCCATAGGCTAGCGCAAAGGTGTTGGTGCCGGAGACGACGGACTCGGCATAGGCAGGCAGGTCGAACGTTGTGAACTGCCCGGCCGCATAGGGCGTGAGGCCGATGCCGCCGATCCACGGCGTCACGATGCGATAGCCGCCTTCGAGGCGACCGGAATAGGCGTTCGCATTGAACTGCGCGCGCAAGCGATCGACCCCGGCAATCGTCACGGTGCGGTCGGTGGTGACGTCCTGCCAGCCATAGGCCAGCGCGCCCGAGACATAGGCCGCGCCGATGGTGTGACGCACGAAGGCGCCGGCCTGGAATAGGTCGGAGCGACCGCTGCCGCCATTGACGACGCTGAAACTGGTGCCGCCACCAGCGAGCGCAAAGCCTGCGACGGTGTTGGGTGAAAGGATATAGTCGGCACCGGCCGCCATGCCGAAGATGCGGCTGGTGCTGGTGTTGGAGCCTGCCGCGAGGTTGCCATCGGTGGTTTGCGCGCCGCCGAAGCCGGCCGCCCACACGCTCCAGCGCGGATCGTAATTGCTCCGCAGCGGCGCCTTGCTGTAGATCGCAGCATAAGCGTCGCGCTCGTTCTTGCTGCGCGGCTTGCCTGACGAGGCGTAGGCGTTGGCGGCAACATTATCCTCGGCATAGGCCGGCGCATGGACGCCGTCGCCGCGTCCGGGCGTGAACGGATCGGTCATGATGCTCATGAACTGGGTCATGGCGTTGAAAGTGGTCTGCTGCGACCCCGTCGCGGTCTCGCCCGAGGCCTGGGTCAGGCCGGCCGGTGTCAGCCCGCTATAGACCAGCGGAATGCCGCCATTGGTGTTGAAGTAGCCGACGATGGCATTGCCGACCCCGTTCTGGTTGCCAGTCAAACTGCCGCCTGGCGGGACGAAGTTCAGGACCAGGTTCAGATAGGCGTGGGTGGGATCATAGCTCAGCGTCGTATGGAAGTTCGTCGGCAGGTTGGTCTCGACCACCGATCCGAAGGTGCCGCTGACGCTGCCTGCTGTGAGGATCGTGTACTGCTTGGCGACGTAGCTGCCATTCGCGTAGGTCGCGTTCACCGTGGCGCCGCCGAGCGTGGCCGAACCCGTCACGCCGATGAAGCTCGAAGTCGTCGGATTGATCTGCACCATGTAGATGGCGCCGGACTGAAGGGCGAGACTGCCGGTTACGTTCAGCGACGTGCCTGCGGCGCCGTTGCCCGCCGCCAGGGTGCCGCCGGTGTTGATAACCGTATTGCCGACGGTGCCGACGCCCGACAGCGTGGCGCCGCTGCTGACGGCGGTCAGCACCGACGATGCGATCGAGCCGTTCACCACAAGCTCGCCTGCGTTGACAGTCGTGCCGCCGGTGTAGGTGTTGGTGCCCGACAGTGTCAGCGTGCCGGTGCCCTGCTTGGAGACCAATCCGCTGCCGCCGATGGCGCTGCCAAAGGTGACCGCATCCGAGCGGTTGAAAATTAGCGCCGCGTTGTTGGTGATGTTGCCGAGGACCGAGCCGGTGGTGCCGCCATCGCCGATCTGCAAGGTTCCTGCGGAAATCGTGGTGCCGCCAGCGTAGGTGTTTGTGCCCGACAGCGTCAGCATGCCGGTGCCGGTCTTGACCAGCGCACCGCCGATTCCTTCGATCGTACCAGCAACTGTGGTCGACTGGTTGTTGCCGCCAACCGTGATCGTTTTCGTGCCAAAGTTGAACGTGCCCGTGCCACTGATCGAGCCGGCAGTCGTCCCCGCGGATGTTAGGGTCGAGAAATCAACGACACCGCCCGCAAAAGTCCTCAGAGTTGCATTGCCGCCACTGCTCGTGTCGAAAAACTGGACCAATTGCAGGGTGACATCGGCGCTGCTGGCTGTGCTGTTATTGAAGAATTGCAGAACGCCACTGCCGTTGAATGCGGCGCTGCCGGCGCTGCTCGCGTTGCTGAACGTGGCGGTGCTGTTCACCAAGATCCTTGCAGTGCCGGCTGAGCTGGTGTCCTTGAACACCACAGCGGGGCTGCCGCTGAAGGCGTTGATTTGCGCGTTCCCGGCCGTGCTAGAATTGTTGAAATAGATCCTGTTGGCAGCGCCACCGCCGCCTAAGCTAATGCGGGAATTACCGGCCGTGCTGGTGTCGTAAAAGTTGACGCTGCCGCCGTTCTGGATGTCAAATTGAGTTGCAGGAGCAACTCCTGCGCCGGCCGTGCTGCTGTTGTAGAAATTCAGAGCATTTGTGTCGTTGCGTATAAAGGCTTGGCCGCCCTGGGCATTGATACCAGCGTCGATGAAGGAAAGAGACCGGCTATTGGTGAAGTGGTAAGTCGACGCGCCGCTGTTGAAGGTCCAGCCGCCGAAGCTGGCGTCGGCCGAGAATGAAACTGCCGTCGTGCTGGAGGTGCCAAAGAACGCGGTGCCAGTTGGCACCACGGCCGGGCTCCAATTGGCGGCGGTGTTGAAGTCGCCCGTGCCTGGGCTGGTCGACCAGGTCGAATCTGCGGCCTGCGCCGCCGCCGTACCGGCCAGCGTCGCCGCCAAGGCAGTCGAAGCCAGCCACGCTGCCCGCTTGGTTGAAATCCGCCGAAATCCCGACACTTGCCCACCTGACGTCTTGTTGACTGCCAGGCCATTGGCGGCACGACATGGCGACGCTATCGGAGTGGAACCCCTGGAACAATGAACCGTTGTTCGCAGCCGAGGCCATTGCTGGCGGCGTGCGTCATTTCAGCCACAGGCAGCAACTTCGGCGTGCGGCCAAGGTCTCTCCGAGCAGACAACACGGGCTCGGCCGGGCTTCCCCTGGCGGCCTGCATGGCCTATGACGCTGCAACGCAACAATCCCCCAAAAAGACCTCATGATCCGCCTCGACAACGTCAGCAAGCAAGCCGGCCACCAGATCCTGTTCATCGAAGCGTCCGCCGCCCTCAACAAGGGCGAGAAGATCGGGCTCGTCGGCCCGAACGGCGCGGGCAAGACCACGCTGTTCCGGATGATCGCCGGCGAGGAACTGCCCGATGAGGGGCAGGTCTCGACCGATCGCGGCATCACCATCGGCTATTTCAACCAGGATGTCGGCGAGATGGCCGGCCGCAGCGCCGTGGCCGAGGTCATGGACGGGGCGGGACCGGTGAGTGCGGTGGCCGCCGAGCTGCGCGAGCTCGAGACCGCGATGGCCGATCCCGACAAGGCCGACCAGATGGACGAGATCATCGCGCGGTACGGCGAGGTGCAGCACGCGTTCGAGGAGCTCGACGGCTACGCGCTCGACGGCCGTGCGCGCGAGGCGCTATCCGGCCTCGGCTTCAGCCAGGAGATGATGGACGGCGACGTCGGAAAACTCTCCGGCGGCTGGAAGATGCGCGTGGCGCTGGCGCGTATTCTCTTGATGCGTCCCGACGTCATGCTGCTCGACGAACCCAGCAACCATCTCGATCTAGAAAGCCTGATCTGGCTGGAGAAGTTCTTGCACGATTACGAAGGCACCCTGCTGATGACCTCGCACGATCGCGAGTTCATCAACCGCGTGATCTCGAAAGTGGTCGAGATCGATTCCGGCTCGCTTACGACCTACGCCGGCAATTACGAATTCTACGAGCAGCAGCGGGCGTTGAGCGAGAAGCAGCAACAGGCGCAGTTCGAGCGCCAGCAGGCCATGCTCGCCAAGGAGATCAAATTCATCGAGCGGTTCAAGGCGCGCGCATCTCATGCGGCGCAGGTTCAGAGCCGGGTGAAGAAGCTCGACAAGATCGAGCGGGTGGAGCCGCCGCGCCGCCGCCAGACGGTGGCGTTCGACTTCCCACCGGCGCCGCGCTCGGGCGAGGACGTCGTTGCGCTCAAAAAGGTCTTCAAGGGCTACGGCAGCAAGCGGATCTATGACGGGCTCGATTTCATGATCCGCCGCAGGGAGCGCTGGTGCGTGATGGGCGTCAACGGCGCCGGCAAATCGACGCTACTCAAGCTCGTCGCCGGTGCGAGCGAGCCGGACGAGGGCACCGTTGCAGTCGGCGGCAGCGTCAAAATGGGCTATTTCGCGCAGCACGCGATGGATTTGCTCGACGGCGAGCAGACGGTGTTCGAGTCACTCGAATATGCGTTTCCGACCGCGGGGCAGGGCTCCCTGCGCGCGCTCGCCGGCTGCTTCGGCTTCTCCGGCGACGACGTCGAGAAGCGCTGCCGCGTGCTCTCGGGCGGCGAGAAGGCGCGCCTGGTGATGGCCAAGATGCTGTTCGATCCCCCGAACTTCCTGGTGCTGGACGAGCCGACCAACCATCTCGACCTCGCCACCAAGGAGATGCTGATTACGGCGCTGTCGGATTTCGAGGGCACCATGCTGTTCGTCTCGCATGACCGGCATTTTCTCAGCGTCCTGTCGAACCGCGTGCTGGAGCTGACGCCCGAAGGCATCCACCAGTTCGGCGGCGGCTACACCGAATATGTCGCGCGCACGGGGCAGGAAGCGCCGGGGTTGCGGTCGTAGTGATCGGCGGTAGCCCGGATGGAGCGAAGCGTAATCCGGGTTTCGTGCCGCGTGGCTAGTCGTGCGCTGCGGATGGTCCGGCCCCGGATGTCGCTTCGCTCATCCGGGCGACAGGAGTCCGTGGAAATCTCGTAGCCCGGATGGAGCGTAAGCGTAATCCGGGTCAGTCTTCGCGTTCGCCGAAGCTACCAACTATCTCTCCAGCTCCTCCCCAATCGGGCGGAAGCACGCCTTCGCGGACGTAGCGGTGAAGCGATGAATGCGGCCAGTCTGCCGGCGAAGAGACATACCCGTGCTTGGCCGGGTTAAAGTGGATGTAGTCGGCGCAGCGTTCGAAATCGGCGTCGTCACGAATCGTGTGCTCCCAAAACCGCCTTTGCCACAGAGAGAACTCCCCCCGACGATTGCGGGAGATGGGGGCACCTGAAACAGCCAGTTGATGCGTGAAGGAGCTCTTGATCCGCCGCCATCGGCCGGAAAAATCAGCGTCATTGTCCGGCAGCGTCATGATGACGTGCAGATGATCAGGGAGGACCACGATTGCTTCGATCGTGAATGGCCTTTCAGCGCGCGCCACCCGGAATGCGTGGCGCAGCTTGTCCACATGATCGACCAACACGGATGATCTTCGATCATCCAGCGTCACGGTGAAAAAGAAGGTCCCACCAGGGAGAAGATTGCGCCGATAGCGAACCACGCGAGCACCTTCCCGGATTACGCTTCGCTCCATCCGGGCTACAACCAGATCGAGAGATTTGCAATCCATTCGCTTGCTTGCACGTTTCAGGGGCTCTCGCTACGCTGTTTCAAAAAAGCGGAGCGAAATAGCCATGAAGCAACTCCGGATCGGCGACATCACCATCGATGCGGTGATCGAGCGGGAGGGGCCGTGGCGGCGGCCGCAGGATTTTTTCCCGGCTTATGACGAGGGTGTGTTCAGGCACCATCTGCCGACCATGGAGCCGGAGGTGTTCGATGCCGCGCGCGGCATGATGGTCATCACCTATCAGACCTTCGTGGTGCGCACGCCGCGCTATACCATCCTGGTCGACACCTGCACCGGCGAGGACAAGGGCCATCCGCCGCCGTTCGATTTTCCCGGCAAGGAACGCTGGCGCAACGAGCTGTTCGCGCTCGGCATCGGCTTCGAGCAGATCGACTACGTGTTCTGCACGCATCTTCATATCGACCACACCGGCTGGAACACGACCTTGCGCGATGGCCGTTGGGTGCCGACGTTTCCGAATGCGAAATACGTCTTCCACAAGGGTGAATATGCGGCCTGGGAGGCCGAGCATGCCAAGGGCCGCAACCCGCCCGGCACCGTGTTTCGCGACAATTGCCTGCCGATCGTCGAGGCAGGCCAAGCGCTGCTGGTCGATGACGATTACGCGCTCGACGACACCGTCACGCTAACGCCGACGCCGGGGCATTCGCCCTGCCATTGCTGCGTGAACATCTTTTCGAAGGGGCGCCGCGCGGTGGTCGCCGGCGACCTCATGCATCATCAGATCCAGTGCCGCGAGCCGGACTGGTCGGCCAAGCCGGATTGGGATGCGAAGCAGTCCGCGGTGTCGCGGCGAAAGTTTTTTGCTTCCGTCGCCGACACCGACACGCTGATCCTGCCGATTCATTTCTCGGCGCCGACGGTCGGGCTGATCAGGCCGTTCGGCGCCGCCTTTGATTATCGTTTCAAGCGGGATTGACCACTGGGTCGCCGTCATGGCCGGGCTTGTCCCGGCCA